>JAFGRA010000183.1 GCA_016935415.1 Anaerolineales bacterium | reverse complement strand
TACCCCCTATTGTGCCACAAAGCGGAGCGCGTGGGTAGGATTTACCAACGCGGGTCGAATACAAAGTTATCGAAGATCAAGAAACAAATTAAAGGAAGCAAGCAAATCCCGAACCCGGTCGTCAAGGTAAGTAACGCCTTCCAGATCGAAAACTGATGCGCCTCTGCAAGCGCGAGCACGCTTAGGACAAACGACCAGAGTCCAAATCCGATCAAGATCAATCCAACACAGAAAAATGTAAAAGTAAAAACTAACAACCACAATTTGCTAAAACCAAACCCAATGATCTCACTTATGACATAGGGGTATTCCCCCATCAAAAAATCTTTTCCCAGAACAAGGAACGCCGGTACCATGTAGCTGAATCCCCACACCAGCGGCACCTTGGACCAGGCCAACGCCGCCCGGGCCTGATCGGTGGTCGCCTTGCCGCCAAACCAACTGCCGACCCAACTCAGATATGAACCGCCGAAAAAATTCGCCATTGCCTGGGCAACCGGCCCCGCAGTTACCGCCAGACCAAACACCAGGAGTAAATTGATCTCGCGTCGGAAGCCAAGATAGAACCAGCCATATATGACTTGGATAAAGCCAAGTAAGACGATCAACAACCGCAGCCCTTGGGTTGGCGATCGTTGCGCCACGATATACCGGATCGTCTTGCGGGGTTGGTAAAGCATCCCAAACCAGGGCGAAACCGGTTTCTCTTGTACTACCTTATCTGCTGGCTCGATCATCATATTCCTCCACTCGTCACAACTGCTGCTTCCAACTATATACTACATACTGCCTACTGTATACTACTTACTTCAACCCCCACACGCGCACCGGGCCGTCCTGGGCAGTCGCAGCCAGCAGGTAGCCGTTGGGCGAAAAGGCCACCCGCCAGTACACGTCCCCTTCACCGCTCAACGTGTAGACTTTTTCACCAGATTCGGTGTGCCAGAGAATGATCGCACCCGCTTGAGAGGCCGAGGCAAACAACCGTCCATGCGGTGCAAAAGCCACTCCAATCACGGTGCCGTCATGCCCGCGCAGGCCGCGCAGCTGCTCACCGGCGTATACATCCCACATGCGCACCACCCCATCCGCTGAACCAGACAGCAGCGTGGCTCCATCAGGCGAAAAGTCCAGGCCATAAACTTCAGCACGGTGACCTTCGAGCGTGAGCACTTCATCGCCAACCTCCACATCCCACAGCTTGATGACGGCGCTCTCAGCGCCCTCGTCGGCGTTCACCCCCGTCCCGGACGCGATGACATTATCGGTCGGTGAGAAGGCCAGGCTGTAAACCGCCGCGTCATGCGGCAGTGAATGCAGTTCTGCCCCGCTGCGCACATCCCACAGCTTGAGCACCCCGTCGGCGTCGCCGCTGGCAAGGGTAGCGCCATCCGGCGAAAAGGTCACATCGAAGATCAGGTTGGAATGGCCTTCCAGGGTCATAATTGCTTCGCCATCGTCCAGGTTCCAGAACTTGATGGTCTTATCCCAGGAACCAGAGGCCAGCATCTCACCATCTGGGGAAATCGCCAAGCCATACACGGCCGCGTCGTGGGCGGCGATGCGGTAACGCTCCCGCTCGCCGTCCACATCCCAGACCGAGATATTGCCATTCCAATCGCCGATTGCCAGGGTTTCGTTGTCCGGTGAAAAGGCCAGTGAGAGCGCCGAATCCACATCGAGCGTGAACATCTCTTCGATCTCAGCGACGTTATCAGCGGCGATCGCGTCCGGTGGCAGGGTGGTGGTCGGCGAGGGTGTGATCGTCGGCGTCAACGTGGGCGTCGGCGTGATCGTAACCGTCGGTGTAGGCGTCAACGTTGGGGCCGTGTCGGTCAGATACGCGGCCGCCTCGGCGCGCACGGCCGCGACCGTGCCGGTCTTTTCGGCCACGCGTGTGGCCGTAGCCTGTACACGCGCGTCATAATCCGTTTTAAAGAACATACCGACTACCCCCAGCGCCCCGGCAAAGACGATCAGCCAGGTAGAAAGCAGCACCCAAACCCAGCGCCAGCCTTTCCACAGGCGGATGGCTTCGAACCAGATTTCCAGGCGAGCCTGAATCCGCTCACTGAGCGGCGGCTTGGGTGGGGGTGGCGGCAGCGGCGGTGGGCGGATCGGCTCCGGTTCGGGCCGCCAGGGTTCATCTTCGCGGGTGATGGGGGGATGGCCTTCCAGGATGCGGCGCAGGGAAATTTTTGCCGCCCGGCTGTCGGGATTGAGTTCCAGGCAGCGTTCCAGCGCTTCTACCCGCCGCTCGGTAGAAGGCAGCACATCCACCAACCAGATCCAGGCGACTTCGTTATGAGGATCTGATTCGAGGATGGCTAACAGGATCTTGCGTGCTTCAGCGTATTCGCTATTGCGCGCCAGCACTTTGGCCTGATCCAGCAAGACGGCGTGTTCGATACTCATACCCTATTATTTTCGCATAAAATCCGGAATATTGCTGGATTGAGGGTTAGCTTCTTCATCCTTGTGCTCATTTTCTATTGATGGTTTCCCTATAGAACGGTCTTGATGCATACCTGATCTTCTATTACAATCTAAAGTATTGGTAAAACCATGCAGCTATTTGGTCCCATAAGCAGTATCCAATCTAATCATCGTGGTATTCTAAAGACATTGTTTCAGCACCCGAATCCTTAGGCTCACTCACGTTAAGCATTGAAAGCGTTCCAAACGACGAAAGGCTGTTAGACAATGGAAACTGAACATAGCTCCTTCAAAGTCTGGCTGAGAAAATTCTTAATTGAGCTTGTGCTCTATGGGTTACTGGTAGTTGGTTACTTTTTCCTCGCGCTGCGTTATCTAGGAGATCCTCTGGCGCGCTTATTTCAAGACAACCTGAGATACTACGCCATCGCCAGCCTGCTCCTGATCGTTGCCCAGGGGGTTTTATTGGACTTTGTAGTCACTTTCCTGCTCGACTTCTTCGGGCTGGATCGGTTGGAATAGGAGCCGGTTATGGACTTTCCTATCTCCGGCGTTACCATCAACCCATTCATCCTGGTCGGGATCGGCTTCATGGTCGGAGTTTTGGGCGGCTTTTTCGGTGTGGGCGGCGGCTTCCTGGCCGGGCCGTTCATGTTCTGGTCTGGCGTGCCAATCAATTTTGTAGTTGGAACCGACCTGGCCCACATGACCGGCAAGTCGATTGTTGCCCTGCGCCGTCACCGCGCCCTGGGGCACGTGGATGTAAAGCTGGGCCTAATCATGGTTGCTGGAACGATCGTCGGTGTGGAACTGGGTGCGCGCTTCATCGAAGCCATGGAAATGACCGGGGCAGCAGATACCGTGATTGGCATCATTTACGTAGTGATCCTGCTGATCATCAGCCTTTTTACCGGCTATGAGAGTCTGCGCGCCCTGAAAATGCTGCAATCGGACCGCATGGATGTTAAAGATGCGCTCGGGTTCCAGGGTGTCGCCAAACGCGTCCGGAGCTTTCGCGTCCCGCCGCTGGTTTCTTTCCCGGCCTCCGGCATCGAAGAAATCTCACTCTGGAGTGTAGTGGGGGTCGGCTTCATCACCGGCCTGCTCTCCGGGGCGCTCGGGGTAGGCGGTGGTTTCGTGCGCATGCCCTTGCTTGTGTACGTGCTGGGCATTCCCACCCACGTGGCGGTAGGCACCGACCTGTTTGAGATCATGTTCTCGGCTGGATATGGCACGCTCACACATGCCCTGAAAGGCAATGTAGATGTATTGATGGCCTTGATGATGCACACCGGTGCGGCGCTCGGCGCCCAGATCGGGGCTGTATCGACCCGTTTCTTCGTTGGCCCGCGCATTCGCCTGTTGTTTTCTTTCTTACCACTGATCGGTGCTGTGATGGTGATCGCCCGTCTGATTACCGGAATTGCCATACATTAAGGCCACCGTCGCAGAATTATCCCTTATCGAAATGGCCGGAGAGATGTTGCCATGAAACTATTACTTTTTATTGCTGACCGCCCATTTACCAAAGCCGTTACTTCGTTCGCTGAGATGATCGCCCGCCCCACCAAAGCCGCGATCACGCTCATGTACGTCGCCTCACAGACCGGGTCGTTGGTCGATGGCGAACACGATCTGGACGAAACCCGTAAGCTACTTCCCGATTTCTCGGTAAAACAAGTTCTAGAGAAAGGTGACCCGATCAAAGAACTGCACAAAGAGGTCAACCAGGGCGACTACGACATGGTCGTGATCGGCGCTCGCCATAAGATCGGTTACCTACAACGCAAATTCAGTTCCCTGACCCAACGCGTGATCAAGAATTGCCCGCTACCGGTGATGATGGTGCGTTATCCCCAGACGAAACTCGAACGCGTGCTGATCTGTACCGGCGGGCTGGAAATCGCTGAAAAGGCGATCCACTATGGCGCCCAACTGGCTTGCAACGTTGGGGCAAAGGTCACCTTGTTATACGTCAGCGATATCATTCCGCACATGTACACCGGCCTGGATGAGATGGAAGAAACCCTGGAAGAATTATTGGAAAGGGATACCCCCCTGGCCAAACACCTCCGGCACGGTTCGGAGATCCTGGCCCAACACTGCGCCCAGGCCGAGGTGGAAATCCAGTATGGCCCGGTCGTGGAAACCATTTTAGAGAAAGCCCACAGCGGCAACTACGATCTGATCGTGCTGGGCGCTTCGCAGGCCGGCAACACCTTGCGCGGCTGGCTGTCTGGCAACGTGACTTTCCAGATCGTCGAGCGCTCCAATATTCCGGTGCTGGTGGTCAATTCGGAGTTGAGCAAAGGGGATTTGTGGGAATCGTAACTACCACGAACATACTGGTTTAAGCATATAAATACGAACTTCAACAGCAGCCAGGGTTACATTAAATAAGCCACAAAACTCCCCTAAGTGCAGGGGAGTTTCAAGTATAGTAAAATGGGGCAACCTTTTGAGGCAACATCCAACCCACCAAAGAGGTATCATGGAACAACCTATAACCAGAGTTGAGCTTCCCAATGGCATGCTCGTGCTGCTGAAAGAAATCCGCACTGCCCCACTGATCAGCCATTGGGTCTGGTATCGGGTAGGTTCACGCGACGAGGTTCCCGGAGTGACCGGCATCTCGCATTGGGTGGAGCATTTGCAGTTCAAAGGCACGCCTGCCTTTCCGCCCCAACAGTTGGACAAGGCAATTTCGCGCGACGGGGGATATTGGAATGCCATGACCTATATCGACTGGACGACCTATTACGAGACCATGCCTTCTGACAAGATCGACCTGGCGCTACGCCTGGAAGCCGACCGCATGGTCAACAGTTCCTACGATCCCGAAGAAGTCGCTTCCGAACGCACGGTCATCATCTCCGAGCGCCAGGGCAGTGAAAACAGCCCGCTGTTCTTATTATCCGAAGAGGTGCAGGCCGCCGCGTTTCGCGTGCACGCTTATCACCACAAAGTCATCGGCGATCTGGCTGACCTGCAAACCATGCAGCGCGCTGACCTGTACGCCCACTACCAGACCTACTACCGCCCCAATAACGCCATCTTGAGCATTGCCGGGGATTTCGAGACCGAAACCATGCTGGCCCGCATCCGCGAACTCTACGAGCCAATCCCGGCCGGTGACCCACCCCCGCGTAGGGTGCGTGCCGAACCGGAGCAAAAAGGCGAACGCCGCCTGACGGTCGAAGGCCCCGGGGAAACCACCTTCGTCAAGTTGGCTTACCGTGCCCCGCAAGCCAATCACCCCGACTTCTACGCTTTCACTGTGCTGGACAGCTTGCTGACCGGCCCGAGCAGCCTGAACCTGTTCGGCGGCGGCATCTCCAACAAGACCTCCCGGCTGTACCGCGCCCTGGTCGAAAAAGAACTTGCTGTGGGCGTGGGCGGCGGCCTGCAAGCCACCATCGATCCTTACATCTATGCGATCACCGCCACCGTACACCCCGAACGCACCGCCGAGGATGTGATCACCGCCATCGATGCCGAGATCAAACGCATTCAGGACGAAACACCCAGTGTGGAGCTGGTGACACGCGCCGTCAAACAAGCACGCGCCCTGTTCGCTTACGGCAGCGAAAGTATCACCAATCAAGCCTTCTGGCTGGGCTTCTCGGAAATTTTCGATACCTACGATTGGTTCCTGACCTACCTCGACAAATTGGCCGCGGTCACGCCAGAAGACATTCAACGTATAGCCCAGGATTACCTCCGCCCACAAAAGCGCGTGCTGGGCGTTTACCTGCCGACCGGCAAGAAGGAAAAGCCATAATGCCCCCCATCCAAACATTTTCCAACTCCGGTTCGGTTCCCGGCCCTGACGATGTAACGCGTGTCGAACTGCCCAACGGTATTACCGTGCTGACGCGTCCCAATTTTTACAGTCCCTCTGTGGTTATCAAAGGTTACCTGCAAACCGGCGCGCTATGCGATCCCCCCGAAAAGCTCGGGCTGGCCGACTTCGTTGCCACTGCCCTGATGCGCGGCACCGCCAAACGCGAATTCCAATCGCTCTACGACGCGCTCGAATCGGTCGGGGCGAGCATGGGATTCAGCGGGGCAACCCACACCACCGGTTTCAGCGCCAAGTCGCTGGCAGAAGACCTTGATCTCTTACTGGAATTATTCACCGAAATCTTACAATACCCGGCCTTCCCCATCGACCAGGTCGAACGCCTGCGCGCCCAACTCATGACCAGCCTGGCCCTGCGGACGCAGAACACGGCGGCGATGGCGGCGATGACTTTCGACAATATTGTCTATAAGAACCACCCTTACCGCTTTCCGGAAGAAGGCTACCCGGAAACCATCCAGGCAATCAGCGTCGATGATCTGATCGATTTTCAAAAGCAGCACTATGGACCGCGCGGCATGGCGATCATCATCGTGGGCGGCATCGACCCGCAAGAAGCAGTGGACAAAGTTACCGCTGCGCTGGGCGCATGGCAAAACCCAGACCAAATCGACATCCCTGAACTGCCCCCATTGGAACCAGTGAAAAAAGGCGTAACCAAGCGGGTGGAGATCGCCGGGAAAAGCCAGAGTGACCTGGTACTCGGTACAGCCGGGCCACGGCGTTCTGCCCCGGAATACATGGCCGCCACCATCGGGAATAACATCTTGGGGCGCTTTGGGCTGATGGGCCGCATTGGCGACTCGGTACGTGAGAAAGCTGGGCTGGCCTATTACGCTTACAGTGGGATGGGCGGTGGTTTAGGTCCCGGCCCGTGGACGGTTGCGGCGGGTGTCGATCCAAACAACGAAGAAAAGGCCATCGACCTGATCCGCAAAGAGATCGAGCGTTTCGTCAGCGAACCGGTTTCGGCCGAAGAGTTGGAAAACAGCCAATCGAGCTACATCGGGCGGCTGCCGCTTTCGTTAGAATCCAATTCCGGTGTGGCCGGGGCGATCCTCAACATCGAACGCCATCAACTTGGTATGGATTATCTCCAGCGCTATCCTGCCATCGTCAGCGCCGTCACCCGCGAACAGGTGCTGGAAGCCGCCGCCAAATACCTCAAACCGAACAAACTAGTCGCGGCCGTGGCCGGGCCGCCCCGGGAAGCGAGCGAATAATGCCGAGCCTGCGCACTGGCGTTGACCTGATCGAAGTCCCCCGCCTCGAGCGTGCCATCGAGCGCCACGGGGCGCGCTTCTTGCGGCGGGTGTACACCCAACGCGAGCTGGCCGTGTCCGGTAAGCGCCTGCCCTCACTGGCAGCGCGCTTTGCCGCCAAGGAAGCAGTTGCCAAAGCGTTATGCACCGGGATCGGGGAAGTATCGTGGAAGGAGATCGAAGTGCTGCACGGCCCGGCCAAAGAGCCGGTGCTGCATCTGCACGGCAAGGCCAAAGCACTGTCCGATAGCCTCGGCCTGCACACCTGGTCGGTCAGCCTCAGCCACACGCAGGAACACGCCGTTGCTATGGCCGTGGCGCTGGGGGATTGATTTTAGTGATTGGTTCTCAAAAAGAAACCGAAAATCGTTCAGTCGGAAACAGCTTCCATCTTCCGCGTTGACCGCATTCCAACAAGTAACAAGACAAATGCCAGCAGCACCGCAATGACCTGCCAATAGCCTTCATACGACCAGGTCTGCCAAAAATACACACTGAAAGCGAACAGCAGCAATCCAATCACGCCATAGCGGTATTTCACCTCTACGCGCGGCAACTGCTGCAACATCCAGAAAACGGGGATCGCCAGGTGGACGTAATCATATTGCAGGGCATAAGGTGTGATCGCCAACATGAAGAGCGTGGATACCGAAACCAGGGGCAATACACCGGGCAGTTTCCGCAACGTATAAACGACCAGGCACGCGCTCAGCAATCCCATACAAACCCAGAAAACATATTGATAGACCAGCGGCAACCCAAGCACATACCTGGAAAAATCTTGGGCGGTAGACAACACTCGCTCACTCCCCACCTGATCCGGCCCGGACATGGTATAGGATAGTCCCTGCCCGAAACCATCCCACTCAAAATGCCACCAACGCGGGATGAGCAGGGAAGAAAGCAGCAATAACCCAACGCCCCAGCCCACCCCCCAGACGGCCGCTTTGGACTGGTGCAGCAACAGCCAGATTCCCAGGGCCAGCACAACCAGCAATGTAGCCTGCGGCTTGGTAACCGCGACGATCAGGCCCAAACCAGCCAGCCAGAGGATTTCGCGCCGTACGGCATACAATGCCAATGCCAAACCGAAAAATACAAAAATACCAGCTTGCCCAAAACGCTGAGAATAACTGGCAAACGCCAGGATCGAAAGCGCGTACAGCGCCCAACGCTTCCAGGAGGCAAGCTGCCACTGCATACCCTTATATAGTAGTTCCAGGCTAACGTAAAATAATGCCCCATTGATGATAAACCAGAGCGTGCGCGCTGCCGGGTACGACAACAGTGTAAAAGGCACGAATAACAAGCTGAACCAGGGCGGATAGAAATAAGGGTTGTTGCTTGGAGACCCGATAACTTCCTCCAGCACTGCGGCAATCTGGCTGTAATCATACGGATTTCCCCCGCGCACAACCACCATCGCCGCACTATAATAACCCCGGAAATCCTCCCAACCGGATCGCAGCGCCCAAAACAGTGTAAGGGCGATCAGCAGCCCCCAGAAGCTGAACTTAAAAAATAAAGTCAGCAAATTGATCCAGTAAGTTTTGGAGCGGTTCTGCATGTTTGAATTGTACATTAATTATTTACCGGGGACAGCTTTCAAATCTGTGAGTATAATATTTATACAATCCGACTGTCCTACATTGAGTTTAGTTGGGATTTATGGAGGAAATAATGAAACGCCTTCCCCTAATTTTTGGTCTGTTATGCTTGCTGCTGGCTTCCTGTGGCTCTGCGAGTGAAGACCTCGCTGCTACAATGGCCGTGGAAACCATCGAAGCCAAAATCGCAGCCTACACACCTACTTCCACCGTCACCGCCACAACCACGACGACGTTTACGCCAACCACCACGATCACCCCAACCTCTACGGTGACTTTTACACCACTCCCACCAACGGCCACGCTCACACCGGAACCGATTGCCGCGCTGGCGGGCGAGGAAATCGTGATCGCTTACTCTGGACCTGGAAAGGTCTATTATAAGGTCGCCGAGTTGGAGCCAGGCGAAGAACTGTACTTCACCGTGCGCAGTGAAGATGGGGAATGGCTGGCCTTTACGCTGCCAAACTCGGATCGCGCCTGGGTTTCTATCGAAGACCTGGATATGAATTTTGACGTCTACCAACTCGAAGCTTTCGATCCGCCGCCCACGCCGGTCAGGACCAATAAACTAATTGTCGTCAATAATACGACTGAGGCGTTTTATGTCAGTGTCCCAGAAGGCGGCGTTTCCTATACAGAGATTTTGAAGAATCAATCGCTGGTATTCATTTTACCCGTTCAGGATTATTCCGTTTTTATCAGCCGCAATCGGTTGCCTGGTGGATACAGCGCATTTGTTTCGCTGACCAGCGATAAGACCGTAATTCTGAATCCTTCAAACGGCACTACGGTGAACATTGACATTCGATAAAACTGCAAACGGATGAAAGAAAATGTACTCTCCCCAAACAAAACACTCTCGTTTGCTCCAGCTCATTAGCCTGGCCTGTTTGTTGCTTTCGGCTTGCGGCCCTGCGAGTGAAGACCTCGCCGCCACAATGGCCGTGGAAACCGTCGCAGCCAAAATCGCGGCCTTTAGCCCAACGCCCACCGTCACGGCTACAGCCACGGAAACCTTAACACCAACTGCTACGATCACACCCACGCCGACCGAAACCGCCACCCCGCTCCCGCCGACGGCCACCTTTACTCCTGAACCCATTGCCGCGCTGGCGGGTGAGGAAGCCGTGATCGCTTATTCTGGCCCAGGGAAGGTCTATAATAAATTGGCCGAGTTACAGCCCGGCGAGGAGTTGTATTTCATCGGGCGCAGCAATGATGCCGAGTGGCTCGCCTTTACACTGCCCGACACCCAGGAAGCCTGGGTGTCCGTTGCAGACCTGGAGGATTTAAATTTCAATGTCTACCAACTCGAAGCTTTCGACCCGCCGCCAACGCCAATCTGGACCCACAAACTTGTCGTAGTCAACGACACCCCACTAGATCTCTTCGTCAGCATCCCTGATGCCGGGATCCAATACGTAAACTTCATTAGCGGCCAAAGCTTGGTTTTCACGCTACCCGTACAAGACTATACCGTTTTCATCAGCCGTAATCAAACGCCGGGCGGGTACACGGCATATGTAGCACTCGATCGTGACCTGACCGTCATCGCAAGTCCTACTGAGCATACCTCCGTATATATAACCATTCAATAAAATGAAAAGCGAGTATAAACGTATGAAATTATCACACTGGATTGCCTTCCGATTTTTACTGCTCTTGGGCCTGCTGTCGCTCGTTCTCTCCGCCTGCGGCCCATCAGCCGAAGACCTGGCCGCCACGCAACTGGCGGCGATCACTCAAACGCAGGCTGCCTTACCGACCGCGACTCCAACACCTTCGGCAACCCCCACCGACATCCCCACGATCACACCGACTGAAACCCTTGTCCCTACGGCGACAGCCACCGACACGCCCACCCCGGAACCCAAGGTCGTCGTCTCCACCTCCGGCGAAACACCCGCCTATTCCGGCCCCGGCGGCGAACCCTACGTCGAAGTCGTCACGCTGACCCAAGGGCAGGAACTGGATTACGTCGGTAAAAGCGAAGATGGGCAATGGATCGCCTTCGCAATTACCGATTACCAGAATGCCTGGGTAGCTGTCGAACACCTGCTGATCAATTTTGATGTAGCCACTTTGGAAGAGATCGCCGCCCCGGCCACCCCGGAGACTAAATACAAACTGCTCATCGTAAACAATATGAAATACGATTTATTCGTTACCATACCGGAGGCCGGGATTCCGGCTACCAAAGTGGAAGGCGGCAAATCACTAGTCTTCACTCTTGTCCCCCAAACTTATTCAGTATATATCGGTGACAAGATACCTACGAGAGCTACCGTCATCGCCCTCAGCAGCGATAAAACCATTTTGTTGCAGCCAAAAGAAAACAGCACCTGGTATAACGTCGTCGTTCAATGAACAATCGATCACTCCTCAAACTTACTTGCCTTAAAAGCCTGCTGTGCTTCAGCTTAGTCTGTCTGCTGCTTTCCGCCTGCGGGGCATCGAAAGAGGAACGCGCCGCCACACTCGTAGCTGCCGCCTTGCAAACCGGCGAAGCCGCACTGACCGCCACCTTCACACCTTCTCCCACGACTACGCCGGTCCCGGCCACACTGACTCCTGCTCCCACACTCACCCCTGTGCCATCTACCCCTACTTCCGCCGCCCCGTCGCAGATCATCGTTTCTGCCTCCGGAGATACGATCGCCTATAACGGGCCAGGGAAGGATTACGCCGCAGTGGCTACCT
>JAFGRA010000182.1 GCA_016935415.1 Anaerolineales bacterium | reverse complement strand
CACCTGACCATCATCTCAGCCAACGGCGTGGTAATCCGCACCCAAGTCAAGCAAATCTCGCAGGCCGGGCGCTCAACGCGCGGCGTACGCGTGATGAACTTGGATGCAGGCGATACGGTTGCCTCAGTGGCACGTTTTGCCGCCGCCGACCTGGCTCAGGTGGAAAAAGTTAGCGAGAACGGAAAGGAAATCGGGAGCGAAAACGGCTCCGGCGCAGAAATTGCTGCTCCGGCTGAACCCGAAAGTGACTAACTACCCTTCCCTTAGAATCAAAAAAGCTCTCATCTTCACGAGAGCTTTTCATTTTTAAATGTCAGCTTTTAGATCGCGATTTTTCCGGTCACCAACAAACACAACGAACCAGCCACACAAATCATCATAAAAAGCATGATCGCCAGGATAAAACGCTGCGTGGAAGTCAGACCGAACATTTTGCTGCTGGAGCGGGGCTTTACCGACTTGACCTCGACGACATCCTCTTCCTCTTCTTCCAATTCATCCAAAAACGCGTCAGCATCTATTTCATTTCGAAAATCATCCAGCATGAGAACCTCCAGCCTGCTGTTAGCAGCGAACTGTCATTTGTATTAGTTTAGTATATTTTACCCGGCTGTCAACCGAGCGGGCGCACATTTATTTCTCCGGCTGTCAGGCTCTTGTCCGCACCAGAGCGCAACTTCAGTCGCAACCGCCCGTGGGCATCCAGGCCCAGCACCTGCCCTTCGAATGTTTCCGTCTGCCCGGAAACCCGCACCCATTCACCCTTGAAGGCCAGGCGTGCTTCCCAGAGATCGATGAATTCGACGGTGAACACTTTCTCTCGCAGGCCAACCAGGTTTTCCAACACGGCGGCGAGCAAGTCCAGACGGTCAACGGGTTCACCCAGGGCAGCTTCCACACACGAGGCCGGATAGTTGAGCAGCTCATCCGGCGGTACTGCCGGGGATGCAACGTTTATGCCAATTCCCAGGATCACGGCTTGCAGGACGGCCCCCAACCACTGTGCTTCAGCCAGCACGCCGCAGGTCTTTTTACGATCCAGCAGCACGTCATTGGGCCATTTTACCGCGGCATCCAGACCGTAGCGATCCCCCAAAGCTCCCGCCACCGCCAACGCCCCCAATGCAGTCAGACGCGTGGTCTGCGGGTCATCCTCATCTGCGCCTGGCCGCAGCAATACGCTGAGCGCCAGGGCAGAACCCGGCGGGGTGAACCACTTACGCCCGGAACGGCCACGGCCCTCAGTTTGCTCATCAGCCAATACGACGCTTAAATCCGGTGCACCGCGCTCGGCCCAGGCCGCCGCCAGGGTGTTGGTCGATCCAACCGATTCGAAGTAGCGAATGTCGCCAAGGGGGAGGTGGGATAGTTTGGTTTTGATTGAAGGTTGATCCATGCAAAGATTCTACTATAAACAGGAGGAGTAGCGAATGACCAGTCATTAGTAATGAGGGGACGTGAGGCGTGATTCGAGAACCGCGTAACATGACTCGAACATCGCTTCTCACCGCGTGTTCTCCCCACGAATCTCGAATCTCGTATATCGATTCGCGATTTCCTGATTACTGATCGCTAAGCGCCTCAGTGCCGGGTGTCAAAGTACCAAGGCGCTTTGACGCCATAACATTGACAAAGCACTCGTAATTTGTTATGTTTGTATCGATACAAACTACACAATTGTGATGACGAACAAAACGCCGCTTTACCTGAAAATCGCCGAGTCCATCCGGCAGTTGATCGCCTCCGGTGAATATGCAGCCGGAGACAAACTGCCTTCGATGCGCGATATGGCCCAACGTTGGGACTGCACCGCTGGAACAGTGCGCCGGGCTTACGCTCAACTAACCCGTGAAGGCCTGGTGAGTGCCCATCGCGGCGGCGGAACACGCGTGACGCCCAGCAATTTACATCCAGGCTCCCCTACCTGGGGATGGGCGGCATTGATCAATCAGGCTGAAGCCTTTCTGCTAGAAGCGCTTAAAGCAGGTCATGACCCCCATGAAGCGCAAACCGCTCTTTCGGTGGCGATTGCCCGTTGGCAGGAACTCCAAGCGCAGGATCTACCCCAACCGCGTACGTCTATGGCATCCGCTGACATCCGTTTTGCCGGAAGCCACGATCTGGTGGTCAGCTTTTTAGAACGCATGCTAGCAGAGAGAAACCCTCCGATCAGGTTTCAAGAAGACTACGTAGGTAGTCTTGGCGGACTTATGGCGTTGACCCGGGCGGATGCCAATGTCGCTGGCATCCACCTGTGGGACGAGCAAACCGATACCTACAACATACCCTTTGTCCGAAGGGTCTTGCCAGGTAAAAAGCTTGCGCTGGTTTCGCTGGTCAAACGCTGGTTGGGGTTAATCCTGCCAACGGGCAACTCGCAAGGGATTGAAGGATTAACGGACTTGAACGCTCCCGAGATCGTGCTGGTCAACCGCCAGCCCGGCTCGGGAACGCGCGTCTGGTTGGACGCTAAACTGCGCGAAAACGGGATCGAACCCGAAGCTATTTCCGGTTACGACCACGAAGAAAGTACACATCTGGCGGTCGCGCAAGCGGTGGCAGACGGCGACGCAACTGTCGGCATCGGCATCCAGGCTGCCGCGGCGGCCTACGGGTTAGATTTCGTGCCGCTCACTCAGGAAAGCTACGACCTGGTCGTGCTGGAAGAATGCTGGCAAACACCCGCCATCCAGGCGTTGCTCGAGATCATCGCATCGGCAACATTCACACAGGCGGTCGAAACCCTTAAAGGCTATGACCTCACAACCACCGGGGAAATCACCTGGATATCTTGATAGAAAATTTTGGGGGATTTCGACTCGGAGACACAAAGGAGCGGCGCAGCAATGCGCGCCTAAATTACCCACAAGGAGATTTATATGAAGAAGTTTAGCTATGCACTGCTGGGGATAATGATCTTTAGCCTGCTGCTGGCAAGCTGCCAGACCACCGAAGTCCCCCCTGAACCGGCAGCTGAAGAAGCTGCCGGCGACGATAGCGGTGGCGAGGAATTTGCCCTGAGTTTTTCCGGCGCGGTCGCCAACCCCACCACTTACACCGTCGCCGAACTCCAGGGCATGGAAGTGATCGAGGTCACTGCCGAACATCCCTCGAAGGGCGAACAGACAAATGAGGGCGTGCGCCTGAATGCCCTGCTCGATCAGGTCGGCGTGGACGCCAGCGCCACCACCTTGATCGCAACCGCCGCGGACGGCTTTGTTTCCGAAATTATGCTGGCAGATGTCCAGGCTTGCGCTGACTGTCTGGTGGCATTCAACAACCGCGGCACCTTAAAACTGGTCATGCCCGGCATGGAAGGTAAAGCCTGGGTCACAGATGTACTGTCGATTGAAGCGAAATAAGAGAGGAGAATCTAATGCGTAAATTAAGCTTACCCCTGATCCTATGTTTGCTTGCCGCCCTGCTGCTGGCAAGCTGCTCCGCTACACCAGCGGAGGTAGATACGGAAGCACCGGCAGAAGTGGAAGAAGCCGCCCCGGAAACAGAAGCAGAAGCACCCGTTCAGGAACCGGTGTTGGAAGTGATCGGCCTGGACGAAACCGTTTCGCTGACCCTGGCAGACCTGCAAGCCATGCCTGCTTATGAAGGTTACGGCGGCTTGAAGAGCAGTACCGGTACGATCTTTGCCCCGCTGCCCCACAAGGGTGTACCGGTTATACAGTTGCTCGACCTGGTCGGCGGACTGGAACCGGGCTATGGAATCAACGTGGTCGCCAAAGACGGTTACGCCATGACGATTTCCTACGACCAATTGATGCATGGTGATTTCACCACTTTCGACCCGGTCACCGGAGACGAGAACGAGATCGAAGACCAACTCCAGCCGGTCTTAGCCTACGAACGCGATGGCGCACTGATCCCCGCTGACGAAGACGGCCCCCTGCGCCTGGTGATGCTCACTCCCGAGAAAACCCAGATCGTCGACGGTCACTGGACGGTCAAATTCGTCGACCAGATCGTAATCAAAGACCTGGGCCTGGATTGGAGCCTGATGATGGAAGGCGCTATCAGTGAGGAAGTAGACCGTGGCACGTTCGAATCCTGCACGGCCTCCGGCTGCCACACCGCTTCCTACACCGATGACAAGGCCCAGGAATGGACTGGCGTCCCGCTGTGGAAACTGGTCGGTTGGATCGACAACGAAGAGAAGCATGGCGACGATTCCTACGCAGACGAACTTGCCCAGCAAGGCTACGTGATCGAACTGGTTGCCGCCGATGGCTACACGGTCACGTTCAGCAGCGCCGACATCTACGGCAACGATGAGATCATCGTCGCCAATATGGTCAACGGCAACCCGCTGGACGATGATTCCTTCCCCTTGCAGGTGATCGGCCCCGACCTGACCGGCAAGCAGAAGATCGGCCAACTGACCCAAGTCAACCTCAAGCTGGATGAGGCGGCCCCGGCTGCCGAGGAAGAAATGGAAGAAGAAGCACCCGCCGAAGAAGCTCCGGCAGCAGAACCGGTCGAAGGCGCCGCGCTAACGATTGGCGGTGCGGTGGCCGAGGTCAAAGCCTACTTACTGGAAGAGTTAGAAGCGCTGGAAATGGTCGAATTGACCGTAGAGCACCCCAAGAAGGGCGAACAAACCTACACCGGTGTGCTGCTCAGCGATGTGCTGGCCCAGGTCAGCATCAATGATGACGCAGCCACGCTAGTGATCACCGCCAGCGACGGTTACAGCACCGAAGCACCGCTGGCCGACGTACTGGCCTGCGAAAGCTGCCTGGTTACGATTGAAGACGGCACCTTGAGCCTGGTGATGGGCGGCCTGGACAGTGGTTTGTGGGTCAAGGACGTGATCCTGTTCGACATCAAATAAATTGTAAATCTCGATATAGGTGGGTGGTCTCGGCCACCCACCTTTGCTTTCAGGACAAGTTATGAAATCCAAGCACACTTTTTCCATAATCCTCACCCTGGTCGTTATCGGCCTGCTGGTGGGTAGTTGTACACCGCCCGAACAAATTAAAATGCGCGTACTGTTTGCCGGCAGCCTGATCATCCCCTTCGACGCGTTGGAGAAAGCCTACGAAGCCGAACACCCTAACGTAGACGTGGAGATGGAAGGCCACGGCAGCATCCAGGCCATCCGTCACGTCACCGACCTGCACGAAGAAGCCGACCTGGTAGTTACCGCCGACTACGCCCTGATCCCAATGTTGATGTACGCCACCGACGACCCAAATACCGGCCAACCCTACGCCGACTGGTACATCAAGTTCGCCACCAACCAGCTTGGCCTGGCCTACACCCCGCAGAGCGCCTACGCCGCCGAGATCAACGCCGACAACTGGTACGAAATGCTTACCAAGCCAGACGTCAAAATCGGCATTTCCGACCCGCGCTTCGACGCGGCCGGATACCGCATGTTGATGGTCTTGCAGTTGGCTGAACTGGCCTACGACGACCCGCTGATCTTCGAAAACATCACCCTGGGGCAGTTCCGCATCCCCATCCCTACCACGCAGGAAGGCGACAAATTCGTGATCGAGGTGCCCGAACTGGTGGAAACCAAGCCCGACGGCAACATCGTGATGCGCGGTTCCAGCGTGCAGTTGATCGCCCTGCTGCAATCCGGCGATATCGACTATGCCATCGAATACGAAAGCGTCATCCGCCAGCACGATCTGGAAGTGATCCCACTGCCATCCGCCGTCAACCTGGGCGATCCGGACGAGGCCGCCCGCTACGATCAGGTGCAGGTGCGCCTCGATTTCCAACGCTTTGCTTCCGTTGAACCGGTCTTCAACGGTGAGGTGATCGGCTACGGGGTAACCATTCCCACCAATGCCCCGCACCCTGAACAGGCCGCCGACCTGATCGCCTTCTTGCTCGGCCCGGAAGGGCAAGCCGTACTGGCCGAATATAGCCACCCCTCCCTCGAACCGCCGGTGGCCGATAACTACCCGGCGCTGCCGGAAGAATTGCAGGTCTTATGCGAACCGATGGAGTAAAAACTACCCAAAAAAAGCTCAACGGCATGACCGCCGCCTTTATCCTGGCGGGTAGCCTGCTGCTGTTGTTCATCATCCTGCCCTTACTCAGTACTCTGTTCGGTACTGAGCCTGCTTTTCTACGGGAAACGCTGACCGACCCGGCCGTGCGTTCGGCGATTGCGGTGACCTTCTCGGCGGCGGCAATTGCCACCCTGTTGGCCGCCCTGACCGGCATCCCGTTGGCCTACCTGCTGGCGCGCTACGATTTCCGCGGCAAGGTCTGGGTAGAAGGATTGGTCAACCTGCCCATTGTGGTGCCGCACACCGCCGCCGGAGTTGCCCTGCTGATGGTCTTCGGTCGCCAAGCCCCATTGGGCAAGGCGTTTGGTGCGGCCGGACTGCGTTTTGTTGATGCGCTGCCCGGCGTGGTGATCGGCATGTTATTTGTCAGCCTGCCTTTCCTGGTCAACGCGGCGCGCGAAGCTTTTGCCGCCATCGACCCGGAGTTGGAAAGCGTAGCCCATACGATGGGCGCTTCCCACTGGCAGACTTTCATTTACATCACGCTACCACTGGCCTGGCGCGGCGTGCTGGCCGGGGCGGTGATGATGTGGGGCCGCGGCATCAGCGAGTTTGGGGCAGTGGTGATCCTGGCCTACAACCCCAAGATCATCCCGGTTTTGGTCTACGAGCGTTTTGCCGGATTTGGGCTGCGCGCTGCCCAGCCGGTGGCCGTGGTCTTGATCGTTGCTTCCTTGCTGGTCTTCGCCCTTATCCAGGGTTTAACGCGCCGCCGCGTAGAAGAGTGAAGTGTTTCTCTAGCGAATGTTTCCTCTTGTTTGAGCCGGTCACAGACCGTTCCCTACGTTCACGAAGATGCACTCGTACTCGGAATACATGAATTTGTAGAGGCGCAACTCCGTGAGCTTTGCTTATCCTGCGCTCAGGGCGACCAGCTGGTATCCACAAAAATGGTTCTTCCATTAGAGCACAGTCGCAATTCTGTCGGGTGAGGGAAAAACAAGAAAGCCTTCTGTTGCCCATTTTGCTGAACACAAACAATTTCCCACATTAGCAGCTTTGTAAACTTGCTAATCCTGCGCCCCTATAAAGACATCGCTTCTATCAGCCAGAAATCACCCAAAATCCGCAGAATTATTTATCTTCATTTCGCCATCTCCCTGGACGAATCTACCCGGAATATGATATACTCCCGTGGCTCTGTGTTCAGAGCAAAATCACACACGCATTTGGACCTGATTGGCGTGCCGATTAAAGATGTTGCAACGCAGCATAACCGGCTCCGGACAGGGTTGAAGAATGCGGAGGCCAAAAACATAAGGAGTACTCCATGGCTAGTATCAACATGAAATCTCTCTTGGAGAGTGGTGTTCACTTTGGGCATCGTACCCATCGCTGGAACCCCTATATGAAGCCGTACATCTTCACCGAACGCAACGGCATTCACATCATCGACCTGCAGCAGACTGTCAAGATGCTGCAAGACGCCCACGACCTGGTCAGCAAGACCGTCGCCGATGGCGGCATCATCTTGTTCGTCGGCACCAAGCGCCAGGCCCAGGAAACCATTGAAATGGAAGCCAACCGCGCCGGCATGCCCTACGTAACCATGCGCTGGCTGGGCGGCATGCTCACCAACTGGCGCACCATGCGCGGCCGCATCAACGAGCTGGAACGCCTGGAACGCATGCGCGACCGCGGCGAGTTCGACCTGCTGACTAAGCGCGAGGCGTTGAGCCTGCATCGCAAGATCGAGAAATTGGAAACCCGCTTCAGTGGTATCCGCCACATGCCCCGTCTGCCAGACATGCTCTTCGTCGTCGACATCCGCCGCGAAGAAACTGCCGTGCGCGAGGCGAACATCCTCAACATTCCCGTACTGGCAATGGTCGATACCAACTGCGACCCGCGCAATATCGACTACCTGATCCCCTCGAATGATGATGCCATCCGCGCCATCAAACTGGTCGTCGCCCACATGGCAGACGCCGTACTTGAAGGCAAGGCCATGCGCAAGGATGAAGAAGAAGACTTCGAACCCGCGGAAGTCAGCATGATGGCCTCCGAACAGGCCGACGAACTCACCGATGAGGAACTGCTGGGTGCAGCCACACTGGCAAAGATGGAAGCCCAAACCCCTGAGATTGAAGAGGAAGTAGAAGCAGCCCAGGAAGATGTCGTTGCCGAAGCAGAAGCTGAAGCGGAAGCTGAAACCACCGAGGAAGAACCCGTCACCGAAGCAGAGGAAGAAGCCGAAGCTGAAGCCACCGAAGAAGAACCTGTCGCTGAAGCAGAAGCAGTAGCAGCAGAAGAAACCGACGAAGACAAGGAAGCGTAAATGGCTATTACTACCCAACAAATCAAAGAACTGCGCGAAGCAACCGGCGCCGGTATGCTGGACTGCCGCGATGCTTTGCAAAAATCGGATGGCGATTTCGACAAGGCAGTTGACATCCTGCGCGAAAAAGGTTTGGCAAAAGCCGCCAAACGCTCCGATCGCGAAGCCTCCGAGGGCGTGATCGAACTATATTCGCATGGTGACGGCCGGGTTGGTGTAATTCTGGAAGTGAACTGCGAAACCGATTTCGTTTCGCGCTCCGAAGCCTTCCGCGAATTCGCCCACGAAGTCGCCCTGCAGATCGCAGCCATGTCCCCGCTGGTCGTCAGCGAAGAAGACATCCCCGAAGCCGCCCTGGAACGTGAGCGCGAAATCGCCGCCAACCAGGCCAAGGAGGAGGGCAAGCCCGAGAACATCGTACCCCGCATTGTTGAAGGGCGTATCGAAAAGTACAAGGATGAAGTCGTCCTGCTGCGCCAAGGTTACATCCGGGAAGAAAGCAAAACGATCCAGGATATGCTCAACGAAGTGATCGTGGCGCTAGGTGAAAACATCGTCATCCGCCGGTTCCAACGATGGGAACTCGGCGAAAGTGTAAGTGAGTAAATGTCTCAAGGCCAACCATCAGGTTGGCCTTTTTTCTGGAAAATCGAGGATTTTTCTTAAACAAAATGCTTTGCATTTTGTTTGGAAAAACAGCAAGAACAATCGGAGATGTTTGGAACAATCTTCGATTGTTCGTAGGCGAAACCCTTTGCATTTGCAAAACGCCCGCATTTCGCCAGATGCACTGGCACGATATTTATAAATCTTAGCAGGAAGAAGGAGCAGGCTAAAATGTCCCAAAAGCTGGTATACAAACGCGTGCTACTTAAGTTAGGTGGAGAAGCACTGGCCGGAGAAGGTAATTTCGGCATCGACCCTCTAAAAGCAGAGGGGATCGCCCGCCGGATCGTAGAACTGCACAACATGGGCGTCGAACTCGCCATCGTGATCGGCGCCGGAAACCTATGGCGCGGCCGTTCGGGCCTGGAGCGCGGCATGGACCGGGCTACAGCCGATTATATGGGGATGCTGGGCACCGCCATGAACGCCCTGGCGCTGATGGATGCCATCGAGCGCGAAGGCGTCCCTACGCGCGTCCAGACCGCCATTGAAATGCGTCAGGTGGCCGAACCTTACATTCGCCGCCGGGCGATCCGCCACCTGGAAAAAGGGCGCGTGGTCATCCTGGGCGGCGGCACGGGCAACCCATTCTTTTCTACAGATACTGCCGCAGCATTGCGCGCCGTCGAAATCGGCGCAGAGTTGGTCATCAAGGCCACCAAGGTCGACGGTGTGTACGACTCCGACCCCAAGACCAACCCAGACGCCGTGCGCTATGATAAACTGTCCTACATCGAAACGCTCAATCAGCGTTTGCAGGTCATGGACAGCACCGCCGTAACGCTGTGCATGGACAATGATATGCCCATCCTGGTGCTGGATTTCTGGGATGAAAGCGCCCTGATCGACGCTTTTTACGGCAAGGCAGTGGGCACCCTGGTGACCACCGGAGACGAGCTCGAGTGAACTTCCAAGAATCGAAAGACAACAAATTAACGGAAAGATCTTCGATCTTTCCTAAGCGAAAATCAAAGATTTTCGCCACGGCCCCAGCCTGGCTGATCCTGGCCGGGTTGGTGATTGCTTTGGCCTTACTGGTGATTTTTGCCCCACAAGAGCGTACGCTGGGAGATGGGATCAAGATCGTGTACGTACACGTTGCCGTAATCTGGACGGCGATGCTGGCAATTGCCGCCTGGGGACTACTGGGCCTGGGGGTCGCCTTCACCGACAATCCCCGCCTGTATTCCTGGCTGACCACGATGCGGCCGCTGGCATTCGGCGTTTACCTGATCAGCGCCGTGCTGGGGATGGTATCTTCCAAGATCAACTGGGGCGCGGTGGGCTGGCTGGAACCGCGGATGCAGGCCACGCTAAGCACGCTGGCAGTTGCCGTCATGATAATGGTATTGAACGCCTGGTTATCTTCACGACGCATTCAAGGCGTGCTGGGCGCGCTCATGCTGGCTTACACCTACTGGGCGATCTTCAGTTCCCCCCTGGTGCTGCACCCCGAAAACCCGATCATGTCATCCGATTCGGGTGCCATCAAACTCACCTTTTTCATCTGCTTCGCGCTGGTATTGGGCATTGCTGCCTGGATTTTGTGGTATTTGCAAAAGCTGGCCCCGATACAAGAATAGCAAAAGAACGCAAACGCACATTTAGCATAAGGGCAGGTTTGAAACCCGCCCTTTTTTCATCCAGATATACCCGACTGTTTCCCCATAATCCTTCCGGTCTTTCACCTCTTCTTCCACATACAAGGAACATTTTACACACGCACAGCGTTCTAAATATACCGGGGTTTCCCGGCAAACTGCATTTAAGAGGTGGCGCATGTGGAAACGGATAATTGCATACAGCCTGGGGATATTATTTGTAGTGTTGGTCAGCGGCTGCAATCCCACTGAACCAGAAGCGACGCGCATACCAACCAACACCCCAGCACCAATTACACCCACCACCATACCAGAAACACTGCTCAATATCACCATCAACGCCGTCCACGTCGACCAACACGGCCAGTTGATCGCCAGCGGGCAGAGCACCTTGCCAGACGAAGCCTGCATCCAGACCACGCTCAGCCTGGATGGACAGCCGGTGAACTGGTGGCCTGGGGATGCCTGTGCGGCATTGCAGAGCGGCTTGTGGATGGTTTCCTTCTCCCCGCCCAACAGCCTGAATACCGGCGGGCAGTACCAGCTTCAAGCCCACGTGCGCGACAACCCGCGCATCGTGTCCAAGCCATTCTACTTCGACCTGGCCGGGCCGCCGACCGCCATTCCCGCAGAACCCACTCCGGCACTTGCTGCTTGTGTAGTACAGGCCACGCGTACGCCGCCACCTGCTGCCCCTACGCGTATCCCCAGCGAAGGTATTGATGAAGTACGCTACGTCGATCCCCACGTAGAACTTTGCGCCGCCCCCAACTCCGTCCCTGTTGGCCAGCAAGTCGTGGTCTATGCGCAAACCATCGACATCGGGTTACCTTTTTTCACACTGTGGATTAAGGAAGATATCCGCGGCGAGTTCCACAAATTCGTGCGTGTCAACGACCAACGCAACGTTTCGCCGGAAGCCAGCGCCCTGCTCGAATTCGTCGATATCGATCGTGAAAGCCAATACAGCAACAGGATCGCCTTCGTGTTCACTGCTCGCCAGGCCGGCACGATCGAGATCACCGTCGACGCGACCGGCGAAGTCCATTACGGTTACCCCGGCCCGGCCACCTGGGCAGGCGGCGGCTCTGATATACTACGTATTGAAGTGATTCCAGCAGAATAAACCAAGCACCTGAGTGCGCGTACTCCGGCATCCGGGAATACGACAAAGGCCGGAAGATTGATTATACTTTCTATCAGATCAAAGCGCATCCTTCCCAAACGTGCCCGGCTCGGAATGGTCGGTCGCAGCATGCGATTGCCATCAGTGATAAAATAAGATAGCTTATATCTTCGCAATTTGGCTATTTTCGGTTATGCTTAACAAACACTGATTGACAAGAGTAACCATGTCCACACAAAACTGCGACCAAAAAAATCCCCAGGAGGGCCGAAGTGATAAATGATGCACTCAAGGACGCATATGAGCGTATGAAGTCTGCCATGCAATCATTAGAAGAAGACCTCGCCGGCATCCGTACCGGCCGGGCCAGCCCAGCATTGGTAGAAAAACTTCAGGTGGAATATTACGGGACACCTACTCCGCTCAACCAGTTAGCCAGCATTTCTGTCCCGGAACCACGTACCTTGCTCATCCGTCCTTTCGATCCTGCTTCACTGAAGAATATCGAAAAAGCGATCCAGGTATCTGACCTGGGATTGACGCCTAACAACGATGGCAAAACCATCCGCCTAAACCTGCCGGTGCTGACTGAAGAGCGCCGCCGTGACCTGGTCAAGGTTGTCAACAACCGGGTAGAAGAAGCCCGCGTGGCCGTGCGCAACGTTCGCCGCGATTCGATCAAAGACATGCGCGAATTCGAAGAAGAAAAACTGATCTCGGAAGACGATCTTAAACGCGGCGAAGATAAAATCCAGGAATTGACCGATGATTTCAACCAGCAGATCGGTGAAGTTGGCGAACGTAAAGAAAAAGAGGTTATGGAAGTATAGTCTCTATCACAGTTATGAACGAATCTAACAAGAAAGACATTCCGGGCAGCGTTCCCAAACATATCGCCATCATCATGGATGGCAACGGCCGTTGGGCCAGGGAGCGCGGCCTACCACGGCTTGCGGGTCATCGAGCGGGCACGGAAAACATCCGGCGTATTATCGAAGCTTGCGTCGAAAACGGCGTCAAGTACCTGACCATCTATGCCTTCTCCACCGAGAACTGGGGCCGCCCCGAGGACGAAGTCAGTGGATTGATGCGCATCTTCGAAGATGTGTTCGATCGTGAACTCTCCGAACTGCACCGCCAGGGCGCACAACTGCGCCACCTTGGCCGCCTGGACGGCGTTCAGCAATCTCTGGTAGAAAAAGTGCGCAATGGGGTAGAAGTCACCAAGAACAATGACCGTATCGTGCTGTGCGTGGCCTTCAACTACGGCGGCCGCGATGAGATCGTTCACGCCATCCAGAAAATGATCGAAGACGGTGTGGAAGCCGATCAGGTGAACTGCGATCTGATGGATCAATATCTGTTCACGGCGGGTATTCCCGACCCTGATCTGGTGATCCGCACGTCTGGGGAACAGCGCCTCTCCAATTTCCTGCTGTGGCAAACCGCCTATGCAGAGTGGGTTTTCCCAGAGGCCTACTGGCCTGATTTTGGCCCCGAAGAACTGCAGAAATCGATCCAGGAATTCGCCAACCGCGAAAGACGCTACGGATTGGTCAAACAAAACTAATTCCTTATGTTTAGCCAACGCGCCCTCGTTACTGCGGTGTTGCTGCCGATCGGCATCGCCGCCATTTTGGCTGGCGAGATCTGGTTCGGTGTCCTGATCGCCTTTATCCTCATCCTGGCAATTCGCGAATACATCCAGCTATTTCAAACCGGAGGGTTGCAACCTTCTGGTTTTGTGCTTTGGGGGGGAATTCTGGTACTGCTAGCCGCCCGCCTTGTTGGCGGTTTCGCCTATGATTACGGTGTGCTGCCGCTTTTGGTGATGCTCGCCATCAGCGCCCACCTGATCGCATTCGAACGCGGCCGCGACCAGGCCGCCACTGATTTTGCCGTCACTCTCACCGGGCTGTTCTACGTCGGCTACCTGGGCAGCTATTTCCTGGCATTGCGCGGCCTACCGGAAGGCATCTGGTGGGTATTGCTGGTACTGCCGGGCGGCTGGGCAGCAGACTCAGGCGCCTATATGATCGGCAGTGCCATTGGCAAACACAAGCTGGTCCCCCGCCTCAGCCCCAAGAAAAGCTGGGAAGGCTATATCGGAGGAATCGGATCGGCCATCATCATCACCCCGCTGTTAGCCCTGGTGTACCGCAGCCTCTGGCTGCCCCCCGATACACAAATTACCCTGGCACGCGCCGCCATCATTGGCGGTGTGATGGGCGTTTTGCCCACCCTGGGTGACTTGGGCGTGAGTATGCTCAAGCGCCAGTTCGGCGTGAAGGATACCGGCAACCTCCTCCCCGGCCACGGCGGCATCCTCGACCGGATCGACTCCTGGTTGTGGATGGTCACGCTCGGCTACCTGCTGGTGCGCTGGTTTTTCCTGAGCTAAATATCAAGCAATCGAGACAAGTTTAATGCTTTTTAAAAAATCAATCAGGTGGTCATTGCCATTCTCCGGCGGCTAAAGCCGCCGCGACACTATTCAATAGCCACTGATTAGAACCTATCCCTTCAAACCAATAAAAAATCGTCCTGGAAAACGGCCCAGTGCCATTCTCCCCAGCATTCCAGCCCGCTCCGCACCCCCTATAATCCAAATTTAGATCGATCTTGTCTCTCGGAGGTACTATGCCAGACAGCAAACCGACCCGTAATCTAGGCCTAGAGTTGGTACGTGTCACCGAGGCCGGGGCGTTGGGCGCCGCCCGCCTGATGGGACGCGGCGACAAGGAAGCCGGAGACCAGGCCGCTGTGGACGCCATGCGCCTGATCTTGAATTCGATTGACATGGACGGTGTAATCGTAATCGGTGAGGGCGAAAAGGATGAAGCACCAATGCTGTTCAATGGTGAACACGTTGGGCGCGGCGTCCCGCCGGAAGTGGATATCGCCGTCGATCCGGTCGAAGGCACCACCCCACTGGCCGAGGGACGCACAAATTCCATCGCCACGGTTGCCATCGCCCCGCGCGGCACCATGTACGATCCCGGCCCGTTCCTATACATGGACAAAATCGCCGTCGGTCCGGCCTGCAAAGGTGTAGTCGACATTGAAGCCCCGGTAGCCGACAACCTGCGGGCAATCGCCAAGGCGTTGGATAAGCGCGAGGAAGACGTCACCGTCGTGATCCTCGACCGTCCGCGCCACAAAGACCTGATCGCCGAAATCCGCGCTTACGGGGCCCGCATCCGCCTGATCTCCGATGGCGACGTGGCCGGTTCGTTGATGGCTTGCCTGCCCGAAACCGGCATCGATGTCTTGATGGGCATTGGCGGCACCCCGGAGGGCGTGCTCTCGGCCTGTGCCATGCGCGCCCTGGGCGGCGAACTCCAGGGCAAGCTTTACCCACGCAACGACGATGAACTACATCGCGGCATCGACATGGGCTACGATTTCCAAAAGGTGCTTTGCCTGGACGATCTGGTCTCTTCAAATGATGTCTTCTTTGCCGCCACCGGTATCACCGATGGCGAACTGCTGCAAGGCGTCAAATACCTTTCCCACGGGGCACGCACCGACAGTCTGGTGATGCGCGGCCTGACCGGAACCATCCGCCAGATCGTCGCTACCCATCAATTCGACAAATTGGAGTTGATTAGTGGAGATCGCTACTAATTGACAGCCCTGTGCAATAATGGTATTATTCGGCCACAAAATTCTATAGCCCCACGGCACTCTTATCCAGAGAGGTGGAGGGACCGGCCCTGTGAAACCTCGGCAACCGGAGCTTACCCAGCCCAACGGGTAACCTTCAAGGTGCCAATTCCGGCAGACGGAGATCTGGTAGATGAGAGGGTAGTCTATGTTTGCTTGCCTGATTGCCCTTTCGAGAGAAGGGGCAATTTATTTAACGGAGGTTTACACTCTATGAACACCACCTTTATGAAATCCTCGAAACTGATGTTCACTTCTGAATCAGTTACCGAGGGACACCCGGACAAGCTCTGTGATCAAGTCAGCGATGCCGTATTGGATGCCTGCCTGGAACAAGATCCCTATTCCCGGGTGGCGTGCGAGACGGCCGTAAAGACCGGTTTCGTGCTTTTGCTGGGCGAGATTACTACCAAGGCTCATATCAATTACGATGAACTCGTGCGCAAAACGGTCGTGGAAATCGGTTACGACCGCGCCAAATACGGCTTCGACGGCAATACCTGCGGTGTCCAGGTCGCCATTGCCCAGCAGTCCGGCGATATCGCCATGGGCGTGGACAAGGCCCTGGAAGCCAAAGCTGGCGAAATGAGCAAAGCCGAGCTGGACGCCATCGGCGCCGGTGACCAGGGCATGATGTTCGGCTATGCCTGCAACGAAACCCCCACCCTGATGCCAATGCCGATTTACCTGGCGCACAATCTCACCCGCCGTCTGGCGGAAGTCCGCAAACAGGGCATCCTGGACTGGGTGCGTCCGGATGGCAAATCCCAGGTCACGGTGGAATACCAGTACGGCGTGCCCAAGCGCATCGACACCGTGCTGATCAGTACGCAGCACGCCTCGAATGTCAGCCCCGAAGAACTGCGCCAGGGCATCATCGAACACGTTATCATGCCCACGTTGCCGGAAGAACTCGTGGACGAAGAGATGAAAATCTACGTCAACCCAACCGGGCGCTTTGTGATTGGCGGCCCGATGGGCGATGCCGGGGTAACCGGCCGCAAGATCATCGTCGATACATACGGCGGGATGGGCCGTCACGGCGGGGGTGCCTTCTCGGGGAAAGATCCCACGAAGGTCGACCGCTCGGCCGCTTATGCTGCCCGCTGGGTTGCCAAGAACATCGTGGCTGCCGGTTTGGCCGACCGCTGCGAGATCCAGGTGGCCTATGCCATTGGTGTAGCTCACCCCTTGAGCGTCAACGTGGAGACCTTCGGCACCGGCCAGGTACCCGACGAGCAGATCGCCGAACTGATCTCCGAGCACTTCGACCTGCGCCCCGGCGCGAT
>JAFGRA010000181.1 GCA_016935415.1 Anaerolineales bacterium | reverse complement strand
GCCGCCAACGCCGTGCTTCAACTCCAGAACGACGTGATCGTCGATGTGGGCGGAGGTACGACTGGCGTCGCAGTGATACAGGATGGCGAAGTGGTGTATACAGCCGACGAAGCCACCGGCGGAACGCATTTCTCGCTGGTGATCGCCGGGGCGCACGACATCACTTTCGAGGCCGCCGAGCAGATGAAGCTGAACCTTGCCGAACAGGCGCGTTTGTATCCGGTGGTGCGTCCGGTGATGGAGAAAGTCGCCAGTATCGTCGCCCGCCACGTGAATGGGTATAACGTGGACAGCATTGCCCTGGTAGGCGGCACCAGTGCCTTCCCGGGTATGGCTGAAGCGGTAGCGGAATACACCGGATTGAAGGCCTGGGTGCCCGACCATCCCGCTTTCGTCACCCCGCTGGGTATGGCCTGGAACGATGAGGAAAACGATCATCAGCTTTGATGATGACTTTTCCCTCACGAGAACGCTTTTGGCGTTCTCGACCCGGAGTTAGTGAAGTAATTAGGAGAAGTTATGGAAAAAACTGAATTTTCATTACGTGTGTATTGTTATTTGGACCGCATGCAGCCGCAGTTTGCAGCCTTCGTGGGTACGATCACACAGGGTGACCTGCCGGTAGAAGGTATGGCTTCGCTGTACGTCGAAATGGCCCCCGGCAATGAAGTTTTCCGCACGGTCGACATCGCCGTCAAAGCCACCGAGGCCAAACCCGGCGCACAGGTCGTCGAGCGCGAGTTCGGTATGTTCGAGGTGCACTCGCACAACCAGGCTGCCGTTCTTGAGTCTGGGCAGATCGTACTCGACCGGCTCGGGCTGTCTTCCGAAGACCGCATCAAGCCCAAGGTTTTTTCCTCCAACCTGATCACGCGCGTCGACCCGTACCAGGCTCAATTGTTAAACCGCTTCCGGCGCGGTAGCATGCTCGTCCCGGGTGAAACGATGTTCGTTTTAGAGGTGGCCCCGGCGGCTTACATTACTTACGCCGCCAACGAAGCCGAGAAGAAAGCCAACATCAAATTGATCCACGTTTCTTCGGTTGGGCGTTTCGGGCGTATGTGGATGTCTGGCACCGAATCAGATATGATCGCCGCTCGCGATGGCGCCATCCAGGCGCTCGATGCCCTGGAAGGCCGCGACGCATAAATTTAGTAGGAGCAGTCCTATGCCAAAAACTTTTTATACCGAGCGTGATATCCAGGATATGTTTGCTCAGGGTATCACCTCGCTGGTGGTGAACGATAATGTCGTCGTCACCGACTTGGGGCGTGAGCGCGCCATGAAACTGGGCTTTGACCTGGTGCGCGCCGCGGATAAGGATAATCCACAAAGTGCACCGGTGCGCCCTTACATTACCAAGCAGCCCTCGCCGACCGGTTCGGTGGCCAAGAGTGCCAAAAAGCCCGCACAGCCCAGTAGTAAAGCCGACCTCGAAAAGCGCGTCTACGACGCCGTAGTGGCAAAGGTGGGCAATTCGGTTGATCCGAGACTATTGCAGACCATCATTCAGCGTGTGCTGCGCAGCGTGGGAGGCGGCTGAGATGATTTTTGGACGGGTGCGCGGCACGGCCGTGTGCTCCATTAAATACCCGGATATGGTGGGTATGAAGCTGCTGGTGGTCGAGCCGTTGGACCGGCACCTGGAACCGACCGGCCCGCTGCAAATTGCCGTGGACGTGGTGCAGGCCGGCCCCGGAGACCTGTGCGTGATGGTGCGCTCGCGCGAGGCTGCCCTGGCGATGGAGATCAATAAGTTCGTCCCCGTTGACCTGGCCCTGGTCGGCATTGTCGATGAACTGACCGTGCGCCCGGATGGTGATTTCGACTTTACACTCAAAGAAGGTTACGTGAAGTACACGTAATTGTATTGTTATGATTCTTGGAAAAGTAACCGGAACGATCGTCACGACCATCAGCCACCCGCATTATAAGAACCGCAGGCTGCTGGTCGTGCAGCCCTTGACTCTGCCGGGGGAAGCACCCAAAGGCGATTTTGTGGCGCTCGATACCACCCACGCCGGAATTGGCGATACCGTGTTGGTCAACCGCGAGGGCAATGGGGCGCGGGTCGTGCTCGATAACCCGGACGGTTGTATAATATCGTTGATCGTTGGTATTGTTGATTCTTTGTATATTGATTCATTAGACTAATTTTCTGAAAACTCTATCGGTATTGCTTTGCCCAAGGCGTGCACTGCACGCCTCTAAATATTTGTCTTACTATACCTGTAGAGCAATTTAAGTAGTACACTACTTGTGAAACTTTGCTTGGCCTTTGTGGTTATCTTTAAATAAACATCACGATCTGACGAAAATACATCGAAGAGAAAGAACTAGGAGGAAGCATGAAGCATGCTGTTAGCGTGAGCCTGGGGAGTTCTACCCGCGACAAACGTGTCGAGCTTGAGCTGGGGGGCGAGAAGATGATCGTCGAGCGCATCGGCACGGATGGCGACATAGAGAAATATAAGCAATTATTTGGCGAACTGGATGGCAAGGTCGATGCTTTTGGCGTCGGTGGCCTGGATATGTACCTGCGCTTCGAAGGCAAGGAATGGCCGTTTCGCGCGGTCTTGAAGGTACTCGAGCACGTCAAAGAAACCCCACTGTGCGATGGGCGCGGCCTGAAGCACACCTTGGAAGCGCGTGTCTTGGAACTCGCCAGGCCGCAGTTTCCGAACGGCGAACTGCCCCATTTCAAGCGCGCTTTTATCCCCGTGGCGGTTGACCGCCTGGGGTTGGCTTCTGCGATCTCCCAGGTGACCGATGAAGTCATTTATGGTGACCTGATGGTTGCCCTGGGGCTGCCGCTGCCGGTCTATGGCATCAAGAACTTCCGCCGTGTGGTACGCTTTATGATGCCGATGGTCAGCTATTTCCCGTTGAGTATTATCTTCTACGGCAGTTCCGGCGAGGAACCAGCGCCCAAGTACGTAAAGTATTGGGAAATGTGTGACCTGATCGCCGGGGATTTCCTGTTCATGCGCAAGTACATGCCCGAATCGATTGCCGGAAAGACGATCATCACCAATACGACCACGGCCGAGAACCTGGAACTGCTGCGTGAGCGCGGCGCCAAGATGGTGATTACCACCACCCCGCGTTACGATGGGCGCTCCTTCGGTACCAACATGATGGAAGCTACGCTCACCGCATATGCCGGCAAGGGCCGCCGCCTCACGGACGACGAACTCAATGCCCTGATCGACGAGTTGGACCTACGCCCAACGGTGGATATCTTCGAATAATCGCTGAATCTTAACACTTGATTTCGAGGAACCGCCGTCACCCGATGGCGGTTCTTTTTTCACTAATTATTTTTGTATGGGAAAATGCGAAGCATTTTCCTAAAGAGAACGCTATAAGCGTTCTCTTTAGGAGTATTAGTATGTCAAATGATTGACTTAGAATAATAGCTATATTAGACTAGCTGGTGCGCTTGGGCGCGGATTGAACCTGCAGCCGGTTTGTTCTAATCATCTCCCGTATCAGCCTGTGCGGCGTGTGAATGCGAAACGAAAAACATTTCACGCGGCTGGTATACCATACGCTGTTTTTAGGAAACCAGATTTATGGATAATCGTGAATACTTTGATATGAAAGCGATCATTTCGGATAACCGCCTGGCCGGGCTTTGGCGGTTGATGCGTGATTATCGGTGGGTGTACATCACAGCGGTAGCCAGCTTTGGCGTCGCCGCGATAGCGCGCTCCTCGACGTATTTCTTGTTGGGCTATTTCGTGGACGATGTGCTTACCCGCGAAAGTTACCGGGGAACCTTGCCCTGGGTGGCGGCTGGATTCTTGGGGTTGGCATTGGTGCAGGGTGTCTTCATCTTCATGAGTGGCACCCTGTCGGCCAAAACGGCGGAGAGTATTGCCCGGCGTCTGCGCAACTATATGTTCGACCATATCCAGCGCCTGTCTTTCACCTATCACGATGAAACCCGCACCGGTGAATTGATCCAGCGCTCGACCTCGGACATTGACGCCATGCGCCTGTTCTTCGCCGACCAGGCGATTGGTGTGGGGCGGGTCGTACTGCTTTTCCTGGTCAATTTCATCGGTTTGATGATCTTGAATTGGCAGCTTGCGCTGCTATCAATAATCGTGGTGCCTTTTACCGTTGCCATGTCCTACTTCTTCTTCCGCAAGATTTCTAAGGCGCGCGAAGCCTACCAGGAGCAGGAAGCCACACTTTCCAGCACGCTGCAAGAGAACCTGACCGGCGTGCGCGTGGTCAAGGCTTTTGCTCGCCAGGATTTCGAACGCCAGAAATACGAGCGTGAGAACTGGGAAAAGTTCAAACTGGGGCGCAACTTGCTGCTGATGTTCTCATTCTACTGGCCTTCTTCGGACATCCTGACCGGCGTTCAAATGCTGTTCGGTTTTGGGGTTGGGGCAACAATGGCGATCAACGGCACGATCTCGATTGGCGATTACCTTACCTATGCCGGGATGGTGGTCTGGATCATCTGGCCAATCCGTAACCTGGGCCGCCTAATCACGCAACTATCGACCGGGATGGTTTCCTACAAGCGCATCATCGATGTTGTCAAGGAAGACCGCGAACCCTTGCTGCAAGGTGATTATGTCCCTGCAGGGAACTTGCGCGGTGAGATTGCTTTCAAGAACGTGTGCTTCGGCTACGATCCGGAAGACCTGGTGTTGAAAGATATTACCTTCGACGTCGCGCCGGGACAGGCGATTGCCTTGCTCGGTTCGACCGGTTCCGGCAAGACCAGCCTGGTGAACCTGCTGCCGCGCTTCTATGAATACACCGAGGGCAGCATCTTGCTCGATGGCATCGAGTTGAACCGCTACACGCGCCACTATCTGCGCCAGCAGATTGGCATTGTGGAGCAAGAACCGCTGCTGTTCTCACGCACGATTGGTGAGAACATCTCCTATGGTGTCGGCCGCAAGGTCAGCCAGGCAGAGATCGAAGCAGCGGCCAAGGCCGCTGCTGTGCATGACGTCATCCAGACCTTCCCGGATGGATACGAAACCCTGGTTGGCGAGAAAGGTGTGACCCTGTCGGGTGGGCAGAAGCAGCGGGTGGCCGTTGCGCGCACCTTGCTGAAGAACCCGCGCATCTTGATCCTGGACGACGCGACCTCCTCGGTCGATACCGAGACCGAAGCCGCTATCCGTGGTGCGTTGAACCGCCTGATGGAAGGGCGCACGACTTTCATTATCGCCCACCGTATCCAGAGCGTGATGAATGCCGATATGATTATGGTCTTCGATAAGGGCCGCATTGTGCAGAAGGGCGTACACAACCAATTACTTGAAGAAGAGGGCATGTACCGCGAGGTGTTCGATATCCAGACCCAGATCGACGACCAGGTGGCACAAGAAATTGCCAGTGTCGATGCCTGAGTTGAGGAATAGTTGATTTTTAGAGGAATTAGAGATGGCAGAAATTCATTTTGAGGAAGAGGAATTTACCACCGAATTCAACGGGCGTACTTTGATGCGCATCATCGGGCAGACCAGGCCGCACTGGTATTGGGTCTTGGGTTTTATTTCGATGATTAGTGTGGTTTCGATCCTCGATTCCTACTTCACATATCTTAGCAAGCGCATTGTGGATGAGGGCATTGTGGCCGCCAACCGCGAGGCGTTGATGGCGATCATCACCCAATATGGTATCTTGATCCTGGTGCAGGCGGTGGGTGTCTTTGGCTTTATTTACCTGGCCGGGGTGTTGGGTGAGCGCGTGGCTTACGACCTGCGCCAGAAGATGTTCAACCACCTGCAAGACCTTTCTTTGTCTTACTTCAACCGCACACCGGTTGGCTGGATCATGTCGCGCTTGACCTCGGATGTGGACCGCATCGCTCAACTGGTGACCTGGGGCATGCTGGATGTGACCTGGGGCATCATGAACATCAGCACCGGCATGTATTTCATGCTCAAGATCAACTGGCGGCTGGCGTTGATCGTGTTCGCCATCATTCCGGCGATCGTGGTGATTGCGGCCCAGTTCAAGAAGAAGATCATTCAGGAATTCCGCATCGTGCGCAAGATCAATTCCAAGATCACCGGTTCGTACAACGAAAATATCACCGGTGTGCGCGTAGTCAAGGCATTGGGCCGGGAAGAAGCCAACCTGGGCGAATTTGGGGTGTTGACCGATGAAATGTACGGGGCGGGTTATCGGGCGGCGTGGTTATCGGCGCTCTTCCTACCGGTCGTGCAGTTTGTCTCTTCGTTTGCCCTGGGCAGTATCATCTGGTATGGCGGCTTGCAAACTGAAATTGGAGCAATGACGGTTGGCGGCATCCAGGCCTTTGTTGGTTACGTGGTCTTCATGCTTTGGCCGATCCAGGAAATGGCGCGCGTATATGCCGAATTGCAGCATGCTATCGCTTCCGGCGAGCGCATCTTCTCGATGATCGATGCCGTGCCAGAAGTCAAAGACCTGCCCGGCGCTTTCGATCCCGGTACGTTGCGCGGCGACGTCGAGTTCTCGGATGTGATCTTTGCCTACGAGGATGACGAGCCGGTTTTGAAGGATTTTAACCTCAAGATCAAACGCGGCGAGACCATTGCCCTGGTCGGCCCGACCGGGGGCGGCAAGACCACCATCGTCAACCTGATCTGCCGTTTCTTCGAGCCGTCTCACGGCACGATCTGCATCGGCGGGCGCGATTACAAGGATTTCTCATTGCACGCTATCCAGTCTCGCATTGGCATGGTGCTGCAAACCCCGCACCTGTTCTCCGGTACGATCCGCGACAACATCCGCTATGGTTACCTGGATGCCAGTGATGAAGAGATCGAACGCGCCGCCAAGCTGGCGGGAGCGCATGAATTCATCAAAGACTTGGAAAAAGGCTACGATGAACCGGTCGGTGAGGGCGGCAGTTTGCTCTCGGTCGGGCAGAAGCAGTTGATCAGTCTGGCACGCGCCGTGCTGGCCGACCCGGAAGTTTTCATCATGGATGAGGCTACCAGTTCAGTGGATACGCTGACCGAGGCGTTGATCCAGCAGGGCATGGAGCACATGATGCAAGACCGCACCAGTATCGTCATCGCCCACCGCCTTTCGACCATCAAGAACGCCGACCGTATCCTGGTGATCGAGGATGGCAGCATCAGCGAGATGGGCAGCCATTCCGAATTGCTGCGCGAACGTGGGCATTACTACTCGCTTTACACCCAGCAGTTCCGCTACGAATTGGAGCGCGCCAGCGATCCCTTCCGGGCGAGCACCGCAGCGGCGGATTGATGATCGTGATCAGACTTTGGGAAACGGTCTGAAACCGTTTCCCAAAAGTACTGATTTAGGGTTTGTTTATTCTTGGCGGAAGGTTGTTGAGTTATAATGGGGGCATTAATCAAATTGCCCTCATGAAAGGGAGGTTTGTTTTGTCTGATCTTGCTCAACCTCCGTTATTTGAATTCAATGGAGACACCACCACCGGCGCATTGGAACTTTTTCCCTTGGTCTGGAGCGCTCTGGAAGGATTGACTTCCCTGGATGTGGTGCAGAGAAACCAGGCCCTGGACAATTTGCTGGAAATACAAGCTCCTCGCCTATCCCCCTTAGTTGCATATATTCTGGTCACCCGCTTGCAAGATGTAGATGTCAATTTCCGGGCGCGCGTCATCAAAGTTCTGGCCGATGTTTTGTCGCCCGACGAAAAGGGAAATCCGGCCTCCGAAGAAGTTCGCCAGAAATTACTCCATCATTTATCGCAGATTCGCCGCCGAACGATGTATGCCATTTTGCAGGTCTGTGTAGAAGGTCTGACCCCGCGGTCGGACGTTTCGGTTTTGTTGAATGCCTGTCCATATGCAGGCAATGCTTTAGCTGACATCCTCGGCGACCGTAAGACCGATATGGCTTTACGTAAAGAGGCGGCCTACTTCATTGCTGATGTGGGTTTCTTGGATGCCGTCCCTGAATTGGAACGCATCCGCGGCCGTTTGGAATCACGCCAGAACGGCCAACGCAGCATGGCATTTTTACCGCCTGCTTTGGGCGATGAAGCCGAGTTGCTGCCCGATATCACCAAAGCCCTGCAATTATTAGTTTCTACATAGGACCATATATGGCGATCATTCAACTGGATGTCAATCAAGAGAAGATTGGGGTGTTGACTATCAATCGCCCGGAAGCGCGGAATGCCCTCAACTGGGAGGCGATGGAAGAATTCACCCGTAAAGTTGAAGAAGCCTACGCTGCCGATCTGAAGGTTTTGATCGTTACCGGTACGGGGGCGGCTTTTGCAGCCGGTGGTGATTTGAAAGAATTACATAACAATCCGAATACCAGTGGCCTGCGCTTGGCAACCACGATGGGTGATGCCCTGGCGCGTTTGGACGCCATGCCTAATCCAACGATTGCCGCCGTCAACGGCTTTGCGCGCGGCGGTGGGGCTGAGATCGCTATGGCCTGTGACGTGCGTATCATGTCCGAAACCGCCGACATCGGCTTTGTGCATACCCGCCTGGGTTTGGCTCCCGGTTGGGGAGGGGCGCAGCGTCTGATGCGTGCTGTGGGCTATTCCCATGCCCTGGAATTGCTGGCGACCGGCCGGGTGGTGAAAGCCCAGGAAGCGCTGGTGCTGCGTATGGTCAATTGGGTTGTGCCGCCCGATCAGGTGGTCAAGGCCGCTTACTTGCTGGCGAAGAAGATCGCCGCCCAGCCACAAGAAGCAGTACGCGCCGCCAAGCGTATGCTGCATTTCACCCTGCCGGATACCGAGCGCGAGGTGCGTATGGCCGAACGCGCCGAGTTCCCACCGTTGTGGGAATCGGATGAACATACGGGGGCGCTGAACAAATACCTGGAAGATAAGCATATCGCTCTGGAATAAAAACGAAATCCCCGCCAAGCGGGGATTTTTTGTGTTAGGGTGTCTTGCCGCAGTTGGGGCAGGTTTTGTCACCAGCGTGGACGACGAACCCGCAATGGCGACAGGTGGAGGGCTGCACGTCACCCAATGGGGCACCGCAGGCGATGCAGCGCGGCTCACCGACCGGGTTGGCAACGCCGCAGTATTCGCAGCCCAGGCTGCGCAATCGTTCGGAGAGTTCGTGTGTCGCCCCGGCGGTGCGGGCAACCTCATCGATCACGTTCCAGACCTGTTCGTCCAGGCTGAGGTTTTCCAGGTCTTGAGCAACGTCGTCCAGGCGGCCAAGCAGTGCCCACGGGTTACGGATCGCCGTGAAGGCGGTTTGCCCGATACTGGCCGCAATTCCCATCCAGGATTGCTTGCCGATCTGCACGGTCACGCCGTCCTCGTTTTTTTGTAAAGTCACACCCAGGGCAGTCTGCCCACCGGAACGGGCGTAGCGAGAGGAGGCGATTTGGACGATCAGGTATTCGCCGCTCTTGGTTTGCTGGGCGATCAGGTTGCCGCGATTGAAGCGGGCAACCAGCGCCCGGGCAATCGAACTGGCTAATAGATTTCCGTGATAAATTCTTCTTTCCATAATCCAATTAGTGTTTGGGTGAAGTTAAAAAATGATGTGAATATTATATCAAACCTTTGCGACGAATTGATTGCAAGATATAATCTGGGACTGGATTGGAACTATGCAACGTTTTCTCAGCAGATTAAGTCTCTCCATTTTGATCGTTTTGGTTGGCCTTTTGGTGTTAACTGTGCCCCACGTGGGCGCAACCGGATTGGCACAGCAGCCCACCGTGGCGATCCCAACAGTTACCGGCACACCGGCCGGGCCAACGGTAAGTGTCAACCTGGACCAGGAACAGATCAACGTCCGGGATGGCCCGGGAACGAATTACAACAAGGTGGGGGTGTTGATTGCCGGGGAGAACGTACCGGCTTTAGGTCGTTCTGTGGCCGGATTGTGGATCCAGGTGGTTTATCCGGGCGTTGAAGGGGGTGTAGCCTGGGTCTATGCACCGCTGGTGTCATTCGTGGTAAGTGGCGATTTGCCGATTGTGGAAGCGCCGCCCACGCCTGCGCCCTTGGTCACGCCGACGATCAACCCGACCTACGCTGCTCAATTCGTGATCGACGTGCCTGCCACGCGCCTGCCGACCTTTACCCCGCCGCAGCCCTTGGTGATTCCCACCTTCGTGCCGGAACAAAATGCACCGAACATTCCATTCAATTTCCCGATTGGCTTACCGATCATTGTGTTGGGTGTGTTCGGTATTCTGGGCTCGTTGTTCTCCTTCTTGCGAGGAAGATAAAATCGCTGGCATCGGGTGAGTACTGACGAGTTGCGTTCATTCAAATAGGCACTTTAGAATCGGCGGCTAAAGCCACCTGCTACGTTGTAATGCATTGTCGGTGCAGCTTTAGCTGCCGCCGGCAATGTTTTCCAAGCTAAAAGCACAAAAAAAGTCCGGCTCTTGCCGGACTTTTTAAGTTCCAATAATCAGGTTTGCGGCAGGAACTGCTTAGTGACAGGAACTGCACCCGCCCGTGTTTTCCTGGGGGGCTTCGTCGCCAGAGGTGCGGAAGGACTGCCCGCAACCGCAAGCAGAAACTGCGTTGGGGTTGTCGATCTTGAACCCACTGCCCATCACGTCATCGACGTAATCGATGTTGGCACCTTTGAGATAGTCGATCGAAACTTCGTCGATCACCACGCGCACATCGCCGTGGGAGAACAGGAAATCGGTGTCCCTGACCTCGGCTTCCAATGCCATGCCGTACTGGTAACCGGAGCATCCGCCACCGGCAATGAAGACACGCAGGGCATAATCCTCAGCGGAGAGATCGCGTTGAGAGAGTAAGTTACGCACCGCCTCAGCCGCAGGGTCTGTTAGTGTAATTTCGTCGATTTTGGTTTCTGGCAAGGCCATGGTTAAATTCCTTTCGTGGATCTACGCCAATAATTGTGGTAATTGTATCAAATCGGGTAGGAATAGTCAATATGTTTTCGAAGTCAATAATCCTGCTTGCAGGATTGTAAACCGCGGTTCTGAGCTTTTATGTCTAAAACAGGAAATGTCCGGCAATCAGCGCCGTGGCGGTTACCGTGATGTTGTCGACATCCCGAATGGGGACTGATTCCACCACCGTGCCGATCACGGCGATGATCGTGATTGGCAGCAGATAGGCGCTTAGCGGGGCTGCAAATTGGCCGGCAGCGATGAAGGCCCATACGATGCCGACTGCGAACAACCAGCCGCCGACCAACATTCCGGCCGAACCCACCCAGGATTTATCTTCCGACCAGGGTAACTTGACCGTCCCCCAGCGCCGTCCGATGATGTCGGCCAATCCATCCCCGCCGCACATCAACATCAGGGCGACCATGCCGATGGGATTATCCAGCCAATAGAAGATCGTGGCAACTACGAAGATGATCCCGTAGAAGGTCGGGCCGCGCAGGATTTCGCGCGGGTCGCCGGAACGCGACATGGCCTGCACGGCGGCATCGTCTTTGATTACACCGAAACCGACCAGGACGAACTGTACGGTAATCACCAGCGGAACCAGGGCGGCCAGGAAGCGCGAAGCATAAACGTCTTTGAAGAGCAGCCAGCACAGCACGTAGATCGGGCCGGTGCCCATGTGGATGATCTTGCGGCTCAAGCGGCTGCTGATCCAGCCGCGGTGGGCGGCGAAATCGTTGATGCGCAGCCAGGTCAGGGCGGCAACAAAAGTAAGGATGGTCGCAAGTAGATTGTTGTTTAGCATAGGATTACCTTCATGGGGTCACCATCCCACTCCAGGGGAGGTATTGATTCCGGCTTGTTTACCGACTTTTTTGTACATGGTTACGTCTGAAAAAGGCTCCCCCAAGATGCCGTCATGGATTGCCCAGGAGCGCAGGCGGATGCGGCTGGCGGCTTCGGGTTTGCGGAATGTGCTGCCGTCCAGCTTGGCGGCTAATTCGCCGCCAGGGGAAAAGCCCTCGTGGATGCGCATCATGCGACGGCGGCCTTGCTGGTAAGCGAAGCCGTAGCGCTCGAAGATCAGCGCATTGTGGTAATACAACGGCTCGACAAAGTAAATCGCTTGCCCCAGACTGAGGATGAATTGTTCAAAAGAGGCGGTGGCATCGGAGAGCAACCCCAGGCCACGCCGTACCTGTCCAGGCATCAATCCCGCGTCCATGGCCGCCTGTTCAGCTTCCAGGTTGCGGGTTTGTGTGCCGAACACGGTCGAACTGCCGTCCGGCAGCTTGTCAACATCGAAACGCGGCGATTCTGGATCGTTCATGATATACAGCAAGATGTGGATCTTACCGTTCAGGGTGTCGGTCAGGTGACCGTAGAGGATGGGGTCAGGGAAACCGTATTCGTGGAAGAGCTTCAGTTCCACGCTGGAACTGCCTTCCGGTGCTTTGATCTCCAACAGGTCATTCCCAGCATCGTCGATGAAGAAGGGGCTTAAATCGAACAGCCCCAGGATCTTGGGGGTAATGACGCGTTTGTAAACATCACGCTTTTTGATCCGGCCTAACCGGTTGATGCTGGCGATTGAACTGGGGTTCATGATCAGCGTTCTCTGCGCTGGTAGCGGTCCAGGTCGCGTTGCAGGTCACGTTTGGCGATCTCGCGGCGCTTGTCGTAGTTCTTCTTGCCTTTGGCGATGGCGATCTCGATCTTGGCGCGCCCGTCTTTGAGATACATCTGGGTGGGGATGATGGTGACACCCTTCATGCGCACTTCGTCCCACAGCTTGTAGATTTCGCGTTTGTGCAGCAGCAGGCGGCGTTCACGGATAGGATCGTGGTTCTGGCGGCTGGCCGGGTCGTAGGGCGAGACGTGGGCGTTCACCAGCCAGGCTTCTTCGCCGTCGACGCGCACGTAGGCTTCCTTGAGACTGACCTGTCCGGCGCGAATCGATTTGATTTCACTGCCGTGCAGTGAAATTCCGGCTTCAAAGGTATCGAGTAAAAAATAATCGTGTTTGGCTTTCCGATTACGGGCAACAACTTTAACACTCATGGTTTGATTGTAGCATACTTGCGGATGGGCGCAAAGTACGGTTTGCGCTGGTCTTTTTCTATGCTATCATTCCGGCATGCCTCCACGTTTACGTGCCCGCACAACCTGGAACTTGCTGGTCTTTATCCTGGCGATCTGCCTGGCTGCTGTGCCGCGGCCGGGGCAAGCTGCGCCCATTGGTCAAAGCAACTGCCCGCCGCCGATCACATGGCGGGAAATCCGCAACGGGAATTTTGTGGTCATCCATTCGGCGGAAACGGGGGACAGCGTGCTTTTTGCGCAAGGGGTTGAACTGAATTATCTGCCGGCGCTGGAAACCAGCTATCAAAACTTTGGCGAGGTCTTTGCCGCTGAACTGGATCTGCCGGTGTCCATCCGCATCTATCCCGATCTAATCTATTTCTACTGCCTAAACCCCGGCGCGTTGACCGTCTCCCCAGCGACCACGCATACCCACGTGGCGGCGCGCGAAATCGCCTTGATTCGCGGCAATATCTACGGCAACCTCGCTAACTGGGAAGCACGCGCCGTGAACGCTTTGCAGGCAGAACTGGCAATCCTGTTTGCCGAAAAGGCCAGCGCCGGAAATGCCCCGCCAGGCTTGATCGCTGGTTTTGGCGGCTATGCCGAAGACCCGGCGCAAAGCTTTGGCTGGCGCTATGCCGAGTCCGGGTTGGGAGATGTGCCTACCCTGGACTTGCAAACGCTGTGGGAGAGCCGCGCCGCCTACGAAGACCCGGCCGCCGAACTGCAAGCCACCAGCGCAGCAGCCTACCTGATCGACCGCTACGGCTGGCTGGATTTCCAGGCTTTCCTGGCGGCATTGACCGATACCGGAGCGTATGCCCAGGCTTTGCAAGATGTTTACGGCGTTGGCCTGGCTCAGATCGAAGCCGGGTGGCGGAGCTATTTCCCGCTGTATGTGTCCGAGCGTTGGCAAGTCAATGTGTTCCATAATTACGATCTCTCCGCGATTGAGACCTTGTTGGCGGCCGGGGCGTACGCCGACGCGGCCGGGCAATTGGAAGAAGCCGTGATGGTAATTGCTGTCTTCGAGAGCGGTAGTAAGTTGGGCCAGGCCCAGGCGTTGGCCGCCGTGGCCCAGACCGGACGTGAAGCCGGGGCGCTGACCGGGCAGGCGCGCCAGGCGCTGCAAAACGCGGAGTATCAGAATGCCATCGCACTGGCGAATGAGGCCGAAAGCCTGTACCGCCAGATCGAGGATGAGCGCCGCCTGGACGAACTTGCCGAATACCGGGTCTGGGCACAGGAAGTACTCGATCTGCGCGCCGAGGCGGCTGCCTTGCAGGAATCCCGGGGCATATTCAATCTGATTGCCCTGCGGCGTTTGCAGGTCATCGGGCAGCGCCTGGGTGAATTGGGCGATGCCGAAGGTGTGCGGCAGGTGGAAGCCAGCCTGGGGGTGCTCACCCAAAGCCAGCGCCTGCTGATCCAGGTAACGATCTTCGTGGTCATTTTTATGGTGCTGGGCTTGACTTTGATGCTGTTCTTCTTTTTGCGTAAACCGGCCGCGCCGGAGGGGCGTTTATCATGATGGCGACGCGCGTGCGGCGGTTGGCGTTAGGGTTGTATCTGCTGACCAAGGCGCAGAAAATGCTGCGGTTGGTGCTGCGCGCCGGTTGGGTATGGGGCGCGGTCTATCTGCTGGCCTGGGGGCTGAACCAGGCATTTGGCTGGTTCCCGCATTCTGACAATTGGATCGTGGCCGGAGGTATTGCCGCTTTCGTGGTGTTGGCCCAGATCGTGCTGCCCTGGGTGAACGTCGAGCATTTCTTGTGGAACGTCGACCGGCGACTGGGTTTGCAGGAGCAGGCCAGCGCCGCCTGGGAAACAACTCGTAAACTAGATCCCGCGCCTGTGGAAACTCTGTTATTGGAAGATGTCTACCCTAAATTACTGGTCGTGACCCGCCGCGTGTGGCGCTATGGTTGGGCTTTGAAGCTTGACCTGGTGGCGAATGTGATCGTGTGGCTGCTGTTGTTGGTCGTGTTCCTCTCCGGCCTGCGCGGCATTCCACAGATTCCCGGCTTCAATACCGGCATTATCCCCGCGGCCGGTTCCGACCCCAGCGCCGAGTCGATCCTGCCCTCCGGTGTGCCCGGCTTGGAGGAAGGTGAAGTGGAACCTGAACAAGCCGAATCGGAGCCGGAAGAACCGGTTGAGGAAAGCGAACCGGCTGCGGTCGAACCTGTTGAACGCCTGACCGGTGAAGGCGAGTCCTTCGTACTGCCGGTCGAAGAAGCTTCCGACCTTTTACAGGCTGGGAATACGGTCGAGGAAACCGGCGGCGAAGACAGCGTTGGTGGACCGGGTGCATCGGTCAATCCACCACCGGTTGGAGATGAGATCGAAGGCGTGCTTGACCCCTATACCTTACCCTGGAATTATCGCCATGTCGTGGAAGAATATTTTTCGCCCCGCTAAGCGCGCCCCCCGCCCGCGGCCTGGGGTGGGTACGGCGCGTCAGGTGGACGTGCAGCTTTCGGCGCAGGCCATCCGCCAGTTGGAGCGTTTGCGCCTGCGCACGACGCGCGATTTGCAGGGCGAAGCGATTGGGGAGCGGCGCAGTTCGCGCCGCCGCCCGGATGTCGATTTCCGCGAACACCGCGCCTATGTGCCCGGCGATGATCTGCGCTTCGTGGACTGGCGCGCCTCGGCTCGCAGCGAGACTTTTTTTGTCAAGCAGGGTGAGCAGACTAAGGAAGCGGCCGTTTTCCTGCTGTTGGATTGCAGCGCCTCGATGGCCTGGGGCGAACCGCCCAAGAACCAGACCGCGCTGGCATTGGCGGCGGCGTTGGGCTACCT
>JAFGRA010000180.1 GCA_016935415.1 Anaerolineales bacterium | reverse complement strand
CAGGATATTTATTGTTCGCTACAACCTATCACTTATTACTTAACCACTACCAAATAATGTAAAAAGACCGCTCCAATTGAACTTCGGAGCGGTCTTCTCATTGCTTCTAGCTAATCAGTTTTACCTCAGCTCGTCGATGGCAGCCTGTAAGACTGCATCGACCTGGCCGAGGGCGCTTTCTTCCGTGACCGGCACGACAATGTCCGGTACCACGCCGACGTCCTCAATGTACAACTCGCCATCCATGGTCTCGGGACGGCCGGTGGGGAACTGCATGCTGTAGCCATCGGGCATATCGTACTGGCCGCGGCCGACTTCACCGAAGGCCCCGGCGGTCGGGTAATGGCCGATGATGGTGGCACGGTTGTTCTCGGTCAGCATGGCGGCAAAACCTTCACAGGCGCTCACGCAGGTCGGGCTGACCAGCACGGCCACTTCGCCATCATAATACAGCGGGCCGGGTTCGATCGTGGCCGGAAATTCGCCGTACTCCCACTCGCCCAACAGTTCATTGTAATACGAGCGCTGGTAGACTTCGATCTCTTCATCGAAGAAGTACCCGGCGAAATCGCTCGCCAGGGCACCACTGCCGCCGCCATTGATGCGCAAATCCAGGATCACGCCGGGGATGCCATTGTCGATCAAGTCCTGGATGAAGCGTTCCCACATGGTCGCCATCAGGGCGTAATCGTCCGAGAAGGTAGTAATGCGGATATAACCCAGGCCCGAATCGTCCAGGACTTCGGCTTCCAGCGGCAAGATCATCTCGTCCAGCGTAAAGGAGGGATATGCGGCGAACAGCGAATCGTAATCAACTTCAGCTTTTAGAACAGTATCGACCGGGCTGCCACCCGGATTCTGGTACGTCATCTCCACATCGGTATTCACCGGGTAACGCGTCAGGAAGATCGCTTTCTCAACCTGTTTGTGATGCTCGGTGGAGTACGGCCCAAAGTAAGGCTCGACCGCGTCCAGGGCTTGCTTGACCGGCTGCCCGTCCCAGGTGATGATCTCCGCCCCGACCGCGATACCTTCGAAATCAGCCGGGTAACCGGGGAACACGTCGGTGACGATCACGCGCCCGTCGCTCAATTCGGCCAGGATCATCCCGAAACCGCCGCCCTGCTGGGTGTAGAAGACGTCGCCACTCAAGGTTACGCCCACGTGGGCATCGGGGATTTCCAGTGTGAAGTCGTGCAGGAAGTCGGCCCAATCGTTTTCAGAGCTTACACTTTTGACGCGCTCGCCATACTCGGCCGCCAGCGCATCCCAGTCGATGCCCTTATCTTCGGTGAAGGGATATTCCACCGCCACGCGTTCGATCAGGGTGTTGAAGGCATCTTCGTAGCTCATCTCCGAATAGTCCTTGACCGCCCCGGCGCCTTCGAGCAGTTCGAAGACCGGGTTGGCTTGCTTATAGACCTCGAACGGGTCAGCATCGAGGTTCACGATGCTGTACCCGGCCGGGATGGACTGGATCGGATCGTCCTCGGTGAAGAGCATGTTGTCATCGCCGAAGCCGGAGGGGAAACCTTGCTCATCGTCGGGCGCCCACACCATCAGGTGCCCGCCGTCGATCTCGTAGTCGCGGTTGGGGTCGGTGGAGGCGGTGGTATAGCCGCTAGACCAGCCATGCCCGTCGCGCTCTTCCAGGAAGGGGCCTTCCCAGGTATTGTTCCAGTAGGCCACCTGGAAGATCATCACGCCCTTGTCCGTTTCGCCGTCGTTGTCGACGTCGTTGAGCGTGGCCTGCGGCACGGCAGGCAGCGACAGACTGAACGAAAAGGTGCTGTCATCGATCTGCTCGATCGGGCCGATCGCCTGTCCGGCCAGCGGGAAGGCAAATTCCTCATCGCGGGCCACGAAGCCGCCCTGGTCTTCCAGCAGCACAAAGCCGGTGCGCGCGCCGTCCAGGAAGAACGGCGAGGTGAACGGGATCGTGCCCGTGACCAGCACCGGTTCATCCGGGTTGGACTCGCCAGCAGGGACCGGCGCTTGCAGGTTAGGCGTATGGGTCGGTTCTTTTTCCGGTGCCTCGGTTGGCGCTTCGTCGCGCGTCCCTAACTCCAGATTGCCGCATGCAAACGCCGCCAGGGCAAGCAGCGCAATGATGGTTAATAGCGTATATTTGGGTTTCATCTTCCCTCCGAAAGTTGTTTTTGCACCAATAGGATTGAGGAAGTATACCTTTAAAACAAGCGCGGCACTTTAGTTCTTAGGTAGCATTAATACCCCTGCGGGGGAATGGCGCGCTGGTATAATCTCTTTCACCAGGCCGCCAGTGGCGGCAAACACCACTAGGCTTGAGGAGGCAAATGAAACACCACCTGCGCACGTTCTACATCATCACCATTACCCAGGTGCTCTCCATCATTGGCAGCGCCATGACCAACGTGGCGATCGGCATCCGGGTGTTCAACGACACCGGCGACAGCACGCCGCTCTTGCTGGCATCCTTCTTTTACGCGCTGCCGTTGATGATCGGCGGCAGCTTCGCGGGGGTGTTCGCCGACCGCTGGAACCGCCGCCTGATCTTGATCCTTACCGACGTCGGCCAGGCAATCGGCACCGGTCTGCTGCTGTTCAGCTTCTTGAGCGGCAATTTCCAGTTATGGCACCTGTACGCGGTATCGGTAGTCTCGGGCGCGCTGGGTATGTTGCAGCGCCCGGCCATGGAAGCTTCCGTGACCATGCTGGTACCCGACAGCCAGCGCGACCGCGCCAACGCCATCCGCCAGATCACCGGACCGGCCGCAGGGGTCGTCGCTCCGGTAATCACCGGTTTCATCTATGCCATCACCGGTGTGGTCGGGGTGATGCTGATCGACCTGGCGACCTTTGTGGTAGCGGTCACCGTGGTTGCCCTGGTGGAAATCCCGCAGCCCGAAGCCGACTCCGCCCAGGCTGCTTCTGTGCTGGCCGACCTGCGCACCGGTTTCCAGTTCCTGTGGAAGCGGCGCATCTTGTTCATCCTGATGCTCTACGCCGCCTTCATCAACTTCCTGCTGTTCGGCCCGATGACGCTTTCCACACCTTATATCATCACGCTGACCGGCAGCGAAAAGACGCTCGGGATTTTGCTGGGTTTGCTGAACGCCGGGATTGTGACCGGCGGGGTGGTGATGATGATCTGGGGCGGCACACGGCCGCGCATTCACGGCATCATGCTGGGGCTGCTGTTCCGGGGCGCCTGGCTGGCGGTCTACGGCCTGGTGCGCACCCCGCCCATGCTCGGGTTGGCGCTGTTCTTCATCTTTTTCAGCAGCGCGCTGGTGGATGCCTCATTCATGTCGATCCTACAGCTCAAGGTGCCACCCCACATGCAGGGGCGCATCTTTGCCCTGCTTTTCCAACTGATGTATATCGCCAACCCGCTCTCCCTGCTGCTGACCGGCCCGTTGGTCGACAACGTGCTCGAACCGGCCGTGGGCAGCCACGGCTGGCAGGTCGTCGCCCCGCTGGTCGGCAGCCAACCCGGCAGCGGCATGGGCCTGTTGATGCTGGTGGCCGGCTTGCTGATCTTGATCAGCACGGCGCTGGTCTACGCCTGGCCCAAGACGCGCCGCGTCGAGCGCGACCTGCCCGACCACAGCGCCGTCGAGACGGCGGCAGTCTTAGAAAAATGATTCACAAAAAAAGCTCCGGAAATCCGGAGCTTTTTGTCAACGAGATGACTTTTTAGGCTTGCTTCCTGACCACTTCAGCTATTAACGAATAAGCATCATAATGATGGTCCCAACAATTATGATGGCCAGAGCACCTAACAAAATAATCACAAAGGATTTCATGAATGTGGGGGCAGGTTGCTCGCTGGCCATTTGGATCACCTGCTCAATTTGCTCCGCTGACATCTTCAATTCCAGTTCCTTGAGCTGTTTGATTGCACCAAAACCTTCAAAGAGACCATACAAGGCCAAGCCGTGGAACAACACGCTTAGAAAGTCCCCCAACCAAAGCAGTAAGAGCACATCGAAAATATACAGCCCGATGCCGAGGATGTATATCCAGCGGATTTTCTTGCGGGCGTAAAAACCGCAAACAGCAAATAATCCAGCCACAAGCAAGTTCAAGCCCAGGCCAATGTAGCGCGGGATCATGGTAAGTTCGGGGCCTAACTCAAGTTCCAGATAATACGCGATCCCATCGACGAGTTGATTAATTCCCAGTCCGAGCATTAAACTCACCGTCCTACCAAAGAGAAAGATTACTGAATTCAGCACGGACAGCCCGGCGATCCAATAGAACCAGTTAGCGCCGTTCTTGAACTGGTTTCTCAAGCGTAGGTTTTTCTGAATGTTGCTGAAATCCGTCGGTTCCAGGGAAATTTCTGCGTTTTGGTCCATCGCGGTCTTCCTCTCTGCTGATGATTTTCCCCTCAACAAACCGCCTTCAGGATGTTGAGCGTATGCGACTTACTTATCCTCTCATTATAGCCATGCTGCCCCATGCCCCACAATAGACAAATGACCTGCAAAAAGTCCCATATTACGATTTTACCTCAAGAAAATCATCTCGAAGCAAAGCCCGCACTCAAAATTTCACCTGTCCGTTTACTTATCCGTATGTTTACATTGCCACCCAGGTTTTCACTATTTGTCATAATGCTCCATTTACTACCTTCAGAACGGATATCGATCTTTCCATACCACGGCCAATTCTTTTCCAGACAATATGCGTGCGCAAGCTCAAGCGCTTCTTCCTCAGATATTTTCCATTTATTTCGTTTGGGTTTCCCCTTTAGGAACTGAAAAAACTTCATCCAATTTCAGTGTGCTGCGTCTCTAATATCTAAACTCGCAATCCATTCTTTTACGAGTATTGGTAACCGTTCAACAACCTCATAGCCAAAGAGAACTTCATCTACATACCCCATATGCAGCATATCAATCATCCGACATAGATAGGATTTTCCCATTCCCCACCAGGTATAGTGAGCATCGACCATAAAATAGTGCTTTACTTCAATTTGTTCGTGCTCGTAAAGTTCCTCCAATTCCATGCCATCCATCAAAGTTTCATATACACCATCAGCGATACGGCTGCCAAAGGTGGTTGTATAGTAGTATTCTTTTATTTCCCAGATAGCAATTGGATTTATCGTACCTGGAAATGCGCCATCGACCCATCTGGCTAAAGTACGTAGAGGAGTTTGATCACGAGTGATTGTCGTAAGCATTCTAGGATTATAGTCACAAGAATAATCACCAATATTAGCTTCGATAAGCATGTTAATAATGCCGGTGAAATAAGCTGGCGCTCTTTTCTCTCCAGATTGTTTGTTCATAGGTAAAGGACACGATGGTGAAAGGCTGTCTCTTAATTCGTAAAATGTCTTTTGAGCCTTTTCAACATCCATTAACCTGGATTCGACATATTCATTGAGCACGTCAGCACGATATTGATAATAATCGACCAAAGTTTTGCCAAAACTGGTTATTGTGCCTTTTTCATCAACAACATGGGAGAGGCTCAGGTTCCTACTACTTAGCGCGGAAAGAATATCATCTAGACTGAGAAATTTGACCTGCCCTGTGACTGTGTCAGTGTATCCAGTTTGCTCACTTATACTTCGCACATTGGCCCAAAATGACTTTGGTTGTTTAAGAAAATGCTTACTTGGTTCCATAATCTAATCTTGACTATTGATTAAGCTTTCAAATTGTTGAACAAAGTCTACAAGAGAGATTCCCATTGCATTACATATATTTTTCAATTCTAAAATATCCAAATGTTTTTCCCCGTTTTCATACTTACTAATATATGATTGAGGTTTTCCCAATTTCTCAGCAAGGTCAATTTGCCGAAGTCCTTCCTCTAATCTTATCTTCCGTAAAAAATTTTGAAGCAATTGTTGTGAGGATTGGGAATCTAAATAATTGCCTTTGGACATAGCCACATTATATATTCCATTGACGAATATCCCAAATTAGGATATAAATCCATCTGATTACTGATATATGATATAAATAAATGCAAGAGGATTATTTTATGCAATTGCCATTATTCGAAAACATTGAAGATATTCAAGATTATCGAATCAAAATTTATAACCAACCTTTCAGACTTCAACTTTTAAAGTGGGTTGGGAATAAACAAAGATTTGCGCATGAAATAATTTCTTATTTTCCAAGAAGGTTTGATACCTACTATGAGCCATTTTTAGGTAGCGGTGGCGTTCTAGCCAGCCTTGCTCCCAAGAAAGCGATTGCATCTGACTCATTTGAACATTTAATTGAAATATTTAACACCTTAAAAAAATCCCCCAATGTATTAAAAAGATGGTACGAAGAACGCTGGCAAAAAGTAGCTGCAGGTGATAAGAAAGAGATTTATGAAGAAATAAAAGCGGCTTACAATGCAAATCCAAATGCTGCTGATTTATTATTCATCAGCCGCTCTTGTTATGGTGGGGTAATTCGGTTTCGTAAAGACGATGGATATATTTCGACTCCAGTAGGAATCCACTCTCCTATTTCACCAGACTCTTTTGCTAAAAGAGTCGATAGTTGGCATAAAAGGGTGCAAGGCACAGATTTTCTAAACATCGAATACGAAGAAGCCATGGCAATGGCAAAACCAGGAGACATGATTTATTGTGACCCGCCCTATAGCCACAGTCAGGCAATTTTATATGGTGCTCAAGAATTTGATCTTGAAAATCTTCTTTCAGTCATCGCCGAATGTAAACACCGGGGGGTTCATGTGGCTTTGAGTATCGACGGTACAAAGCGTTCAGGCAACCTGATTTGCGATCTCCCAATTCCCGATGGATTATTCGAAAGGGAAGTATTCGTGAACATTGGAAGGTCAATGCTGAAACGGTTTCAAATGAATGGCAATACATTAGAGGGGGAAGTAGTGAAAGATAGGCTGTTATTGACGTATTGACTTATTTCTCGAATAACTTGACACTCAGTTACACATATTTTCTCACACCTTCAACCACGATGTAAACTTTAAGCACATCGCTTGAGCCAAAGCACCTGAGTGCTGGCAAGCGATCTGCAAAAGGCTGTATACTGGGTCAAACCAGACCACCGTATGCAGGAGGCGGAAATGACAGCCCAGGAAACCACATTCACCGAAACCCAAAATATCGAAGCGATCCGCAAGCGGGTGCGTTACCTGATCGTGTTCTTCATCATCGCGCTGGCGCTGAGCGGCCTGACGGCGGTGCCGCTGAAATGGGGCATCACCATCCTCAACAGCCTGTTCGGCAGCGAGACGGCTTTTGCCGGGTTGTGGCCCGCCATGGGGGATTGGGTCACTTACGTCTACAAGGCCATCACCACCACGGCCGAGCAATTCCCTTTCATGTTCTATGGGACAGACTGGCTGGCTTTCGGCCACATCGTGATCGCCATTTCTTTCATCGGCCCGCTGCGCGATCCGGTGCGCAATGTGTGGGTGATCGAATACGGCCTGATCGCCTGCGTGCTGGTCGTGCCCGTCGCGCTGATCATGGGGCCAATCCGTGATATTCCCTTCTTCTGGCAGGTGATCGACTGCTCGTTCGGCGTGTTCGGGTTCATCCCCTTGTGGCTGGTGCGGCGGGATATTTTGCGGTTAGCCAAGTTTGAGGGATAATATACTCAGACATAAAAGCAGTTCAAACACAACACCAATTTTATTCTCACCCTTGACTCTCGGGTTACACGAGGCACTATACTCCTGACATGTTCCGCATAGGCGAGTTTTCCCAGATCGGAAAAGTGACGATCGATACCCTGCGGCATTACGATGCATTGGGTTTGCTCAAGCCGGCCAAAGTCGACCCGGCCACAGGCTATCGATACTATTCTGCCAAGCAGTTGCAGCCGCTCAACCGCATCCTGGCGCTCAAAGAAGTTGGCTTTTCACTGGATGAAATTGCGCGCATTCTCCAGGAAAAGCTCACCGATGACGAATTGCGTGGGATGCTGAAAGCCCAACTGGTACAAGCAGAAAGTGATCTCGAAGCTGTGCAACTGCGCATGGAACGGATCGTCACTCGCCTTAATCATCTTAAGGAGTCTGATATGCCTGCTTACGAAGTCACCCTAAAACCAGTTGAAGCACACACCGTAGCCGCGATTCGCGAAATCGTACCCGAAGTCGAGCAAGTCCCCCAACGATGTTTTGCCCTGTTCAACATGATCGCCGACTGGATGAAGGCGAACCAACTGCCATTTGGCCCACCACTGACAACCTACTACAACGAAGGCTATGCCCGCGAAAATATCGACCTCGAATGCGCCTTCATCATACCCGACCAAGCAGCCGTGGACGGGATCATGCCAGCAGAACCGATTGCTATCCGCCAAATGGAAGCCATCCCTCACGCCGCGACGGCGATTGTCACCGATGATTTCCATGGAAAGCTCGATGGCCTGTCACCGGCCTACAATGCCATCGCGCAATGGATCGAAGATCATAACTATCAAATCGTTGGCCCACCGCGCGAATTTATGCATGGCTCTCCAGAAACAGGTGACCTGACTGCTGAAATCCAATTTCCGGTTGAAAAACTATAAAATATTATGTACCTGATGTGGTGTACCTGACACCACATCAGGTTTCCTGCTTAAATCCTTTGACCAGTGGGGATTATCGCCTTAAAATGCATGCATGCGCGAATGGAACTTGAAATCCGGCGACCCGCTTTCGCTGACGATTGCGGCCGACGCCCGCCTCTGCTCACCCGATTATACCGACGACCAGATCTGGGAATTGTCCCTGGACAGCGCCGACACCGGGGCGGTTGTGCTGGGCAGCACCTATGGCCTGCGGGCGCGCGGCATGCGCCTATTCCCGCGCTTCATCGAAGGCGACACCTCGGTCAGCGACAGCAGCGATTTTGACGTCGCCCCGGCCGTACACCGCTTCTACCCCAATTACCTGCGCCTGAGCTACGCCCCACTGATCGGTCTGAGCGTGACCGGCGAATACTGGGTGCCGGAGAGCCACGTGGTCGCCGGGCGGCTGCGCATTATGAACAGCGGCGTGACCCCGCGCCGCTTCCGGCTGGAATGGGTCGCCATGCTTACCCCCAGCAGCGAAGGCCGCCCGATGGCCCCCACGCAAATGGACATCGCCAACGTGCTCGTCGGTCAGTCCGACGACCTCGCCCCGGTGGTCTTCATGACCGGCGGCCCGGAAGGCACCAGCAGCCCCTACCCCTCGCTCGACCTGGAGGTCGAACTGCTGCCCGGCCAGGAACGCCGCATCACCTGGGTGCACGCCGCCCTGGATACCATCGAAACCTCGTTCGACCTGGCGCGCAAGACCGCCGCCCGCAACTGGGAAGCGGAGGTTGCCCGCCTGGAACTGACCAACACTGCCCAGGTCGAGATTTATACCGGCAACCCAGACTGGGACGCGGCCTTTGCTCTGGGGCAGAAAGCTGCCCTCAACCTGCTGCAAGGCCCCAGCGCAGCCCTGCCCAACATCTCCTTCACCTTCACTCGCCAGCCCGACCAGGGCTACTCCAACCGCGGCGACGGCAGCGACTACAATCACCTGTGGAACGGCCAGCCGCCCCTGGAAGCCTGGTACTTGAGCAATTTACTGATCCCCGGCTCGGCAGGCATTGCCAAGGGTGTCCTGCTCAATTACCTCAAGGTGCAGAAAGAGGATGGCTTCATCGACTGGAAACCGGGCCTGGCCGGGCAGCGCAGCCGTATGTTGGCTACGCCTTTGCTTGCCAGCCTGGCCTGGGAAATCTACCAGACCAGCGAAGACCGCCGCTTCCTGGAGCAAGTTTTCCAGCCGCTGCTCGATTTCGTGCACGCCTGGTTCACCAGCGAGCAAGACCGCGACCGGGACGGCATCCCCGAGTGGGATCACCCCATGCAAACCGGCTATGACGACAACCCGGCCTTTGCCCGCTGGCACGGCTGGGCGCAAGGCGCCGAGATCACACTGTTCGAAAGCCCGGCGCTGTGCGCGTTCCTGTACCGCGAGTGCCAGACACTGATCAAGATCGCCAAACTGCTGAAACGCGCCCAACCTATCGCCGCCCTGCAAGCCCTGGCCGACAATATGCACACCGCCATCGAGGCTTCCTGGAACGCGCGCGCCGCCATCTACGAATATTGGGATCGCGACACGCACCGCGCCCAGGAGGGCGAAGAACTGGGCAAACGCATCGGGCCGGGTGAAATTTACCTGGACATGGTCTTCGAACTACCCACCCGCCTGATGCTGCGCATCGAGACCAGCGGCGATACCACGCTGGGCGCGCGCGCTTTTCTGCACGGCACCACCGCCAACGGCCAACACGTCGTTGAGCGGCTCGAACGCAGTAATTTCCAATGGTTCCTGGGATTGGGCACGGCCACGGTCGAACGCCTGTACGCCGACCTGGAACGCGTGCAGATCGAAGGCATTGGCCCGGACGACTCGGTTTCGCTTCACATTGTCGATTACCGCACCCGCGACCACACCCAGTTCTTACCGATCTGGGCCGAAGCCGCCAGCCCGAAGCAGGTCAAGAAGATGGTCAAGCGCAATCTGTTCAAAGCGACACGCTTTGGCCGCGAGTACGGCCTGCCCGCCTGCCCCAAGCCACCCAAGAAATCGGGGGCGGAAATTTGCAGCGGCGTATGGCTGCCGTGGAACGCCCTGATTGCCGAGGGGCTGCTGGCCTACGATCTGCGCGCCGAGGCGGCCGAACTGGTCACCCGCCTGATGAAAGCCATCGTGCAAAGCCTGAAGCAAGAAGGTGCCTTCTTCAAACATTACGACGCCGACAGCGGCCAGACCATGGGCGAACGCAACGCTCTGGCCGGTTTACCACCGCTGGGGTTGTTCCTGCACACGCTGGGCGTACGTATCCATTCCCCCTGGCGGGTTTCCCTGGCCGGTTCGAACCCCTATCCCTGGCCAGTTAAGATACAATATCGAGGACTCACCATCGAACGTAGTGCAGAAGAAACCATCGTCTCTTTTCCTAACGGGCAATCGGTCAGTGTAGAAGACCCCTCGCCATGTATCATCGATGGACAACAACCCGGCCCGTGAATAATCCGAAACTTAAGGCGACTTGATGGGTATTCTAGAAATCGAAGAACTCGTTATTACACTGCTCTTTGTAGCCACCCTGGTGGGCATCCTGGTCAAGCGCCTGCGCATGCCTTATACCGTCGGTCTGGTGATCGTTGGGCTGGCATTGGCCGTTGCCAATCCCTTGCTGAATATCACCCAACCGGACATCGTCACCGGATTGCTGCGCGGCCTGCTGGTTCCCCAATTGATCCTGGGGCTGCTGGTACCGCCGCTGGTATTCGAAGCTGCTTTCCACATCCGCTTCGCCGAACTGCGCCGCAACCTGCCCATCATCCTGGTCTTTGCCATCCCCGGCGTGGTACTTACCATGCTCATGGTCGGCGGTGTGGTCGCCTGGGGCACCAACCTGGCACTACCGGTGGCGTTGGTGTTCGGTGCACTGATCGCCGCCACCGATCCGGTAGCCGTGGTCGCTTTGTTCCGCTCCCTGGGCGTGCCCAAACGCCTGCAAATCTTGCTGGAAGGCGAAAGCCTGTTCAATGACGGCACGGCGATCGTGGTATTCAACCTGATGCTCTCCGTCGTCGCAACCGGTGAGTTCAGCCTGGTGGAAAGCCTGCTAGATTTTGTCGTAGTCGCCGGGGGCGGTTTGATCGTTGGTATCCTGGTAGCGACCATCATGGCGCGCATCATCCACTTTATCGATGCCCCCTTGCTCGAAATCACAATCACGACCGTGGTAGCCTTTGGATCCTACCTGGTAGCAGAACATTTCCACCTCAGCGGTGTGCTGGCGGTAGTCGCGGCTGGTCTGGTGACCGGAAACATCAGTTCGCGCGGCATGAGTCCGACCACGCGCATCGCCCTGTACAATTTCTGGGAGTACGCCGCCTTCCTGGCGAACTCCTTCGTATTCCTGCTGATCGGCTTGGTGATCGACCTGAATTCGGTCATCGCCAACTGGCGGGCGATCCTGTTGGCTATCGCGGCCGTGTTGGTTGGCCGGGCAGTGGTGATCTATTTATTCTCTCTCCTCAAACGTAACATCGAAATGCGCACGCGCCACGTGCTGTATTGGGGTGGCTTGCGCGGCGCCATCTCCCTGGCACTGGCCTTGAGTTTGCCCCAGACCTTGGGGGACGATCTCATCCTGTTGCATGCCATGACCTTCGGTGTTGTGCTCTTCACACTGCTAGGTCAGGGCCCAACAATGGAGCCGCTGGTCAAGGCATTGAAATTCATGCAAAGCACACCGACCGAAGAAGAATACCAACGCCGCCAGGCGCGTGCCGTTGCAGCCCAGGCAGCCTACGAACACATCAAGCAGCTAAACGAGGAAGGCATCGTGTCCGAGCACGCCTGGGAGATACTGAGTAAGCCAATGTCCCGGCAAATCCAGGCCCGCACTGCTGCCGTCCGCCAGATCTTGCATTCCGACCGCAGCGTGGAGATTTCAGAACTGAATAACGCCTACCGCGAAGGGCTGCGTGCCCAGCGCAGCACCTATAATCGTCTGCTCTCCAGCGGTGCGATCAATGAAGAAATTTTTGCCGATCTGGTCGGAGAAGTCGATACGGCCATCATCAATAATACTGTTAGTTATGTCAATTTGCTGCTGCCGCGCTCTTCAGACCGACCACCGGTCTCGCGGCTGCTCACTGCGGTCGTGCATGAGAGCGATCGGGAAAACGCGGTCAATATGCTCAACCTGATGGGTATTCCCGTCACTCAATACGAAAGCACCGACCACAAATCGTCCGCCCCCGTTCACTTTTTATTGATGGGTATTGAAGCGGGACAGGAAGAAGAGATCATCCGCGCCCTGTGCGACACTTGCGCTGAGGAAGTCGAGTTCCAGCCAAGTTTCATCGACCGCTTTTTACCGGCGCAAAGTTCACAAGAAATTGATGTGGATGGGGTTACAATTTATGTATTGGAAGTTGAAAGGTACGAAGAATTTTAGAAAAGATGGATAATGTAATGAAAACGCGCTGGCTCCTACTCACCCTGCTCTTCCTTTTCTTGCTGCCGCATCCCGTCCAGGCGCAAGAAGACATACAGATCAACTCGCTACGCATTTCTCTATGGCCGGAATACGACCGCCCAGAGATGCTGGTGATCTATCAGGCCAGGTTGGCAGACACGGTCACCTTGCCGGCGCAGGTTTCCTTATCCATCCCAACCGTTGCGGGGCAACCTCATGCGGTTGCCGTGGGCGATCCCAACGGCGCGTTGGTCAATGCCGAATACCAGTTACAGGTGGAAGGCATTTGGACTACAGTAACATTGGAAACAGACAGCCCTTTCATCCAGATGGAATATTATGACCCCGGCTTGCAGCGCCAGGGCGATACCCGCAGCTTCCAGTTCCTGGCCGTCTGCCAATATCCAGTCGATGCCCTGGAATTGGAAGTACAGCAGCCCTTCGATGCAGAAAACCTGACCGTCTCGCCTTCGTTGGGGCAAGCCGAGCAAGGTCCAGATGGCCTTTGGTATTACGACGCCATGTTTGACGATCTCTCGGCGGGGGATACCTTTGCATTAAGTCTTAGCTATATAAAACCCAGCACTACGCTGACGCTAGCCGCCCTGCAATCCGCAACGCCGGCAACTGCCGAGCAGCAACCGGAGCAGCCCGCGGTTTCTTTCCGGAAGGTGTTGCCCTGGGTAGGCGGCGGGATCATTTTCCTGGCCGCAGCCTTGATCGCGCTCGGCTATTGGCGGGCACGCAGCCAGGCCTTGAATCCACAGTCCGTTGGGACAGCTATGCCCGCAAAATCCGGTGGTGTTTTCTGCCAAAACTGTGGCGAGCGGGCGGCAGCCGGGGCACGCTTCTGCCAGGTGTGCGGCGTTGAGCTACAACCGCATACGGAGGAAGATCAGGCCGAAGAAGGCGAACTCGAAATCCTCTCGAAGCGTGAGAAGGAAGTCTTAACGCTGGTTGCTCAGGGGATGACCAGCCCAGAGATCGGCGAGAAATTGGGCATCAGCCCCAAGACGGTATCCCGCCACCGGGAACGGATCATGAAAAAGCTGGGCACATCTAACGTTGCCGACCTGGTTAAATTTGCGATTCGGACTGGATTGGTAGAACTCGAATAAATCGCCTCAATCCCCCAGATAAAAAGCGTACCGACCCTTGCCGCTCTGTTTGGCCACATACATGGCGCTATCGGCATGCTTGAGTAAAACCTGCGGGTCTTCCCCATGCAGCGGATAGAGAGCAATCCCCACACTGGCCGTAATGCAAATCTCATGGCCTTGAAGCTCATAAGGTGCAGCAATGGCATCCAGGATCTTTTGTGCGACCACGACCGCGCCCTGTGAATTCGTCAATCGTTCCAAGATAACGGTAAATTCATCCCCACCCAGGCGGGCAACCGTATCGCTCTGTCGGACACAATTCTGCATCCGCTCCGACACCGCCACCAATAGCATGTCGCCCAGGTCATGCCCCAGGGTATCGTTGATCTGCTTGAACCCGTCCAGATCCACGAAAAGCACACCCAATTGCATCCCTCGTTGTTCGGCAACTGCAATCGAGAAGCTTAAACTATCACTATACGTCGCCCGGTTAGGAAGTTTGGTCAATTGATCATGGGTAGCTTCGTGCTCTTTTTCTGTAAATAAGCGTGCATTTTCGATTGCCAGGCCGGCATGGACGGCAAAAATCGCCAATGGTTTGATAATCTCGTCCTGATAAAAATCCGGTTCGGTTTTATCCAAAGAAAGTACACCCAATACTTCACCATGCACGATGATCGGCACACCCACCCAGGACCTGACATGGCCGGCTGTTTCCAGATTTTGCCAGGATGAAGTTTGAGAAACATCCGGGATGACGACCGGCTCCCGGGAAGCGACCACTGTTACAAATGTCTCCAATTCGTCCAATCTAAAACGCATACTCCCCGGGTCGACATTGAATTGAGCGTAGCCGCGATGACGTTTGAGGGATATAGAGTCCCCTTCCACCAACATGATACTCGCCGTATCATATGGCACGACTTTTTGAATGTGCTCCAAGATCAAATCCAACACCTTGTCGGGATCGAGTTCGGCTGAAATCGACAGGGTGATCTCCATCAGGGTTTCCATCATCTGGCGCGCAGACCGTTCGATATCTTCGATCCTTTTGCGCTCGGTAATGTCCACCATCACACCAACGATCCCGGCCGTTTCACCATTTGCATTTTTATAAGCCGTATCGTTGAAGAGGTATTCCCGCACCGTACCATCGGCAAGTTGGACCGGAGCCTCATAGAATTCTGCTTCATCCTGTTGCAGGATATTTAAATCACGTTGGTGAATGGTCTCTGCCATGTGCGGTGGGATCATCTCTCCCAGATCGAAGATCGACTTACCAATGATCTGCTCCACCTTCAGGCCAAAAAGCATTTTCGCATATTCGGAATTGGCACCGCGATAGATACCACTGATATCTTTATAGAAGATCGGTGCGGGAACGGTATCCAAGATGGTTTCCAACAACTTGATGTTATTGCGTAATTCCTGCTCGGCAACTTCGCGGTAAGTAATATCCAACATCACGCCTACAATCCCAAGCGTATTCCCCTCTACATCTTGATAACTGGCTTTGTTGACAAAAAATTCATGCGTTTTGCCATCCGCACATTTAAAGGGAATTTGATAGGTCAAAAACTTTTGCTCTTCGACCAGGTTTTTCTCACGTTCCTCTGTAGCCACTGCTAATTCATGTGCGACGATTCCCGGGAAATCGAACATGGTTTTACCAATCACCTGATCTTTTGGCAAACCAAAGATCAGGTCAGCGCACCTGGCGTTCAACCCTACAAATTGACCTTCCAGGTCTTTATAAAAGATCGGGCTTGGGGCGGTATCCAGGATGGTTTCCAACAGGCGCAATTGCCTCTGAAGTTCCAACTCGATTTGTTTGCGATCCGCCAACTCCAAATCGCTCTGGCGTTTCAAATCGCTCAGCAAACCAACCACAATTCCAGCGATTATCAATACCAAAGGGCCCGCCAGGCCAGGTAGAGATAACATCGTACTCCATTCTGCGCCAACCACATCATGTGTGACAACTAGATTTAAGATAATAAGCAAAAAGCTACCAATAATTCCCCCCTTCAAACCGAAGAACCAGGCAATCACAACCAGCGGGATTAGCGATAACGCCGTCCCGGAAGCACCGATCCAATCATAAGCAGCAATAAAAACGCCGATATAGATTAATACCAGGAATAGAGAAATCCCCAGGCGTATTTTTACTGAATTTAGATTGAACCAGCCTTTGCTCATCGAATGCAATTTTTTTATAGTAGTCCTGGGTATCTGCAATGCTCGTACTAGTTTGATACTTAAAATAATAATTTACTCTAGCATAAAACCTGCATCAAGTTCATTAACAAATACTATCAATTCAGTATAATATTGTAACTATATATAATTCTTCACTAACCACTCAGGAGATCAATATGGAACGTTATCGCGTAAAACCGGGCCAAACGATCAAGCTGCAAGATTGGGATCCCCACGAAACCGGCGCCTTTGATGAAGGCAAATCGGCCGGGAAGAAACACCTGAAAACACTGAACAGCGAGATCGAAAGCCTGCAAGAACTGCTCTACGCCGAAGATAAGCATAAGGTATTGGTGGTCTTGCAGGGCATGGACACCAGCGGCAAGGATGGCACAATCCGACACGCCTTCGAGGGTGTCAATCCAAATGGCGTACACGTAGCAAACTTCAAGAAACCGACCGATGAGGAATTGGCACACGATTATCTGTGGCGTGTACATAAACAGGTGCCCGCCAAGGGTAAATTGACCATTTTCAATCGCAGCCACTACGAGGACGTGCTGGTGGTGCGGGTGCACAATTTGGTACCGCCGGAAGTGTGGGGCAAGCGTTACGACCAGATCAATGAATTTGAGCGCATGTTAGCTGAAACTGGCACCACAATCCTCAAGTTCTACCTGCACATCAACAAGGACGAACAAAAGGAACGCCTGGAGGCACGCCTGGATGACCCGGAAAAAGTCTGGAAGTTCAACCCCGGCGACCTGAAAGAACGCGCTCTATGGGACGAATATACCCAGGCTTATGAAGCTGTGCTCAACCAGACCAGCACAGCGTGGGCGCCGTGGTACATTGTGCCTTCCAATCGCAAGTGGTACCGCAACATGGTGGTCGCGACAGTAGTAAAGAACACGCTCCAAAGCCTGAATATGCAGCATCCCAAAAATGGCGCCGACTTGAGCGAGATTGTGATTGAGTGAGGCTAGTTCAGATTACAAATTGCATATTGCAGATGAGTTATGGGTTGCAAGATGCATGATGCATTTTCAGACAACTACAAGGTTCATGTTTTTAATAACAAGTAACACTAATATTCCCTCACCCACCAAGCAAATCGCAAATGATAATTAATTTAGCCCTCTCCCAATGGGAGAGGGCAGCCAGCCTTTTGGCTGGCGGGTGAGGGAAAAAGCTCAATCACTGATTACGCATTTCGATTCACGGTTCACATCTCACGTTCCCCTGGTTGCTGATTACCAATCACTCGTCACTCCCTCCCAAATGTGTTTTAATGCAGTCTCAGGTAACTGACCGTTTGTATGTAGAATTTGTTTACAGCTATAAACGGTCAATTCTTCCGTAATCCGTACCGGTTTGAGAGGTAAATCGCATGAAATCACGCTCCCAGCAAGCTGAAGCACCTGTCGAAGAAAATAAAGTCTCCCCGCTGGCGCGCCTGTGGAAACACACGCGCGCTTACCGCCGCCAGGTGATCTTTGCCTCCCTGTTCTCAATCTCCAAGAAGATCGTCGACTTGGCCCCGCCTGTATTGATTGGTGCAGCAGTGGACATCGTCATTTCGCAACAAGATTCCTTTTTCGCCAAACTAGGCATCACCGATGTCATGTCGCAGTTATGGGTATTGGCGGCGGTGAGCTTTGTGGTGTGGGGGCTGGAGTCACTTTTCCAATATCTCTCTTCTATATTGTGGCGCAACCTGGCGCAGACCATCCAGCACGAACTGCGCCTGGAAACCTACGCCCACATGCAGAACCTGGAAATGGCCTACTTCGAAGACCGCAACACCGGCGGCCTGCTGGCGGTACTCAACGACGATATCAACCAACTGGAACGCTTCCTGGACAGCGGAGCCGACGAGCTGATCCAGGTCACCACCACCGTGATCGTGATCGGCGGCATCTTTTTCGCCACCATCCCTAACGTGGCCTGGATGGCCTTCCTGCCAATGCCCTTTGTGATCTGGGGATCGATCATCTTCCAAAAACGTATCGCCCCGCGCTACGCCAGCGTCCGCGAGCGCAACAGCCTGCTCAGCGCCCAGCTTTCCAACAACCTGAGCGGCATTGCCACGATCAAATCTTTCACCGCCGAGCAGCACGAGATCGCCCGCATCCGCCGCGAGAGTGAAGCTTACCGCGGCAGCAACCGCAGCGCCATCTCGCTCAGTTCGGCCTTCACCCCAATCATCCGAATGCTGATCGTTACCGGGTTTACGGCCATCCTGGTCTTCGGCGGGCAGCAGGCCCTGGAAGGTACGCTCAACGTGGGCACTTACAGCGTGCTGGTCTTCATGACCCAACGCCTGCTCTGGCCGCTGACCTCGCTGGGCACGACCGTCGACCTGTACCAGCGCGCTATGGCCTCCACCGACCGCGTGCTCGACCTGCTCGACACCGAACCGCAGATCATGACCGGGAGCGTTTCCCTGCCGGTGAACGAAGTGCGCGGCGAAGTCAATTTCGACGACATTTGCTTCAAGTACAACACGGAGCAAAGCAATGGCGGTGGCCGCATCCCGGCCACGATCCAGGATTTGAATATCCATATTCCGGCCGGGGACACGGCCGCTATCGTTGGCGCAACCGGTTCGGGCAAGAGCACGCTGGTCAAGCTGCTGTTGCGCCTGTATGAAATCCAGACCGGGCGTATTACCCTGGATGGCGTCGACCTGCGCGACCTCAAGCTGACCGATCTGCGCCGGGCGATTGGGTTCGTCAGCCAGGATGTGTTCCTGTTCCACGGCACGGTGCGTGAGAACATCGAGTATGGTTCCTTCGGGGCCAACATGGAGCAGGTGGTGGAAGCCGCCAAGGTGGCCGAGGCGCACGAGTTCATCATATCGCTGCCCAACGGCTACGACACCATCGTCGGCGAGCGCGGCCAGAAATTGTCCGGCGGCGAGCGCCAACGCCTGTCGATTGCGCGCGCCATCCTCAAGAACCCACCGGTGCTGATTCTGGACGAGGCCACTTCGGCGGTCGATAACGAGACCGAGGCTGCCATCCAACGCTCGTTGGAGAAGATCGTGCTCAACCGCACTACGATCATGATCGCCCACCGCCTTTCGACAGTGCGCAATGCCGATCGCATCTTTGTCTTGGAGAAAGGTCTCTTGCAAGAGCAAGGCACGCACGAGGAATTATTGGCACACAACGGCATTTACGCCGCCCTGTGGCGCGTGCAGACCGGCGAGCGGATTAGAAGGTAGATTGTTTTATTTTTTTTACCGCAGAGGACGCAGAGATTCGCAGAGGGAAAACGCGCCACGTTTTCTTTTCGCGGTAGGGGCGACCGATTGGTCGCTCAGGGCGCAGCATGCTGCGCCCCTACAAAAAGCGTCAAAACACCAAACAAGTCACGAATCACGATTCTCGTACCTTGTCTTTCATTTCTCGCCCCTCGCTTCTCCTTATTCACTGATTACTGGTCACTTATCACTTCCTCCCACATAGTGTCTCCTGATCTCCGAATGATATTCTGCCCCTAAGATAACCGCATTCTCCCTGGCCCAATCGCTCAAGCGCGTGGTACCGGCGGGTGGCGAGTCGACCACCAATAGATCATCCATCAAACCCACCAACTCATCATCGGTCAGCAGCACATCGCCGATGAAGAAACTGAGCAGCTTGGATGTCGAAAGCGCCAGCCTGGGTGGGGTGTGCAGCAATAGTGAACGAGCGCCGACCGCAGCGCGCAGCATTTTCACCAATTCATCGAAAGAGAACGTCTCCGGGCCGATGGCGTCGATCACGGCGTTCTCGGCGCTGGCCCCGCAGTCCACTGCCAGGGTCGCCATATCCCCCACGAAAATGGGCTGTAAGCCGTAGCTGCCGTCGCCAGGGATGGCAAAGGCCGGGAAACGGCGCAGCAGCCAGGTGATGTTGTTGATCAGGATATCCTCCGGGCCGAAGATCACCGCCGGGCGCAGGATCGTATAAGACAAACCCGAATCCATCACGGCCTGCTCTAGCAAGGCTTTACCGTGAAAATACGGCAGCGGCGAGTTGGCGTCGGGGTTGGTAATGCTGACGTGCACGATGCGGCGCACCCCGGCTTCCACGGCTGCGTCCAGCAGGATTCTGGTGTTCTTCACCGCCACACTGTGGGTGGCATCACCGTGGTCGAAGCGCACCCAATAAGTGTTGTAGAGTGTGTCCAAACCGCGCAGCGTTTCTACCAATCGCGCCGGGTTGTCAAAATCGAAGTTATAGGCCGGGACCTGACCATTGAAAGGCGAGGGCCGGTCGGGGTTGCCGGTCAGGGTGATGACCTGCTCGCCCTTTGCCAGTAACTTACGGGTAATATATTTACCGGTGTAACCATAGGCACCGGTAACTGCGTTGCGTTTCGTCGTTTTCATGAATGCCTCCAGAGGGGACGAGTTTCCGCCAGCCAACCGCCCAAAGCGCCGCTCAGTGCAGCCATCAGGATAAAAACCGCCAGCAGCGGATTACCAATAAGAATGTACGTAAATGCAAAACTGCCAAACAAGAGGCCAAAGACCAGCCCGGCCCATACTTTCCTGTTCCCCAGAACCTGCCCGCAAGTGTAGCCGCCCAATCCAAAAGCCAGCCCAGCGACCACGATGGTGGTCGCGGTTTTGTAGGCCGGGTCGACACTGACCGCAGGCAGCCAGGCCAGTCCCAACAGCAGGCCAAACCCTGCCAGGGCACTCAGCATACCCGATACCAAAGCCAGAAATGTCCTTCCAATCGTCTTCAAGCTATTCATTTTCAACTCCTTACCAGACCCAGACGAGGATCAAGATAATGACCGCCTGGATCAAACCGGCCGCTGACAAAGTTGCAAAGCCGCGTACCAGCCGCCGCCTATCCCCCCCGGCGAGCAGGATGTCAACGATCAGAAAGGCCAGAAAAGATGGTGCTAGCGGAATACCGATCGTCCATGCTCCCAGGATGACGAAGGCCAGCAATATTCCGTTCATGCTCCAGAGGACGGTTTGCCACTGCCGGGATTCGGCACGTTGAATTTTCCAGACTGCCAGGAGCGTCAGGATTGACGCCAGGCCAATTTCAAGCAAGTACAGGCCCGGCAAAGGCAGCAAGGATAGTAAACGGTCTCCCGTATTCAATTGATAACGGGCAAACTGAAAGGCGATGAATACCCCGTTGGCACTGCCCAAAACCACCAGCGCCCATACCATTAAGCGTCTGACTTTCATCCCAAACCTCCACCATTACAAAAACCGCTATTTATCCGTCTTTTTGGCGCGCCTGACCAAACCTCCCAAAGCATTGAGCGCCATCAGGTTTTCGAGTTTCATCACTGTAGCCACCAGGCTGTCCAGTGTCTCGAAGAATTCTTGCATAGCCGCCATGCGTTCGGCGTAGAAGGCGGCCTGCTCGTCCCCGGCGTCTACTTCGGCGACCATTTTCAGGCTCTCTCCTACCGTGCGCAGCGCCAGGTCGAACTCGCCTTTTTCGCGCTCCTGCAAGATGGTCTTGATGATCTGCCAGAAGTCGGTTTCGGCCAGGTAAAAATCCTTGCGTGAGCCAACCTGGATGTGCTTGTGCACCATGCCCAGGCGTTCCAGGTGGCGCACGTTGGTGCTCACCGCCCCTTTGCTCACCCCGACCTGCTCGACCAGTTCGTCAAGGGAGAGCGCCTCCGGGGAAAGATAGATGGCACCGTAAATGGCGCCCATCGCCCGCGAGAATCCCCAAAACTCGCTGATGCGGCTCATCCCCTGAATGAAGTGCTGGCGGGCTTGTGTAAGTTGATCTTCCATCAAACAACCTCTTGTGTTTATATCGTTTAGTTCAAACTAAACGTAGTATACAAAACAAATTCAAGGTTGTCAAGCAGGAAATGGAAAAGTTCGTGCTATTCGGGTTAGCGTACTTCGAAGTCAGCAGCGAGTTGGCGCAGTCCCCCACCCGCATCCGGAAAGCCAATCCCCAGGGCTGTACCGATCATGATGACCGCCGTGCGCCGCTCCCCAGCATACACCGCCGCGGCGGCCGAGCCGTCGTGCAGCAACTTGACCCCAATGTCGTGCCCAAGCGTTTTGGATAGATGCTGCCCCAATTCGCGTTCCAGGTTATCGGTCACCTGGTTGGCGCGCGTGTATGCTCCACCCTGCTTGGCGAGCGGGCGGCCGTCCTGCACATAAGCGGCCAGGCTGACCGGGATCGTATCGGCGATGTCTCCACCTTTACCAGTGAGGTTCCGATACGTATCAACGATAACGGCTACCATGCCGTCAATGAGCGCCTGTGCATTTTCAACCGAGTCGGTATCCTCTGAGGTCAGATGTGACCAGGGCGTTTGCACGCTTTCCAGACGCTGTATATTGGTGAGAATGCCTCCAGCCAATTCAACAAAACCGCGCTTGATGCTTGTGCCGCCAAAATCGAAGACCAAGCCGCGCCCGGCATCGGCCGGTAAATAGCGGGCCGCACCGGCCATTGGCAGGCTGGCGGTGTACGGCGCAACCTTCACCGTGTAATCCACGATTTCATTTTCATGCAGCACGGCCTGGGCATAGGTTGCCATGCGTGCTCCCAGGTTACCGCTCACCAAGCCGCCGCCCAGCCACACGTGCCGGATGCCTGCCCAATGTTCCCAATTAGTAACATCCCATTCGGGGCGCGCCTGGCGGTTGACCGCATCGCCGCGCTGCAAAGCCAGCAAGATGAAGCCAAACCTGCGTCCAAAATCTTGGGCGATCTTTTCAGCCGTCGAACGCACGGTTTCCGCGGTGCTCACCAGGCAATCATCGAAAGCCCGGATCAAGGCGTTTTCATTTAGGTTCGGATCGAGCTGTAAAGCTTCAAGCTGCGGCCGGATCATGGCAGCCAAGGCCATCACCGAGACCAGTTGGTAGGCGTTATGGCCGCGGATGCCTTCCGGCAGTTTCACACCCGGCAGATCGGCGATCACCACGCGGTTGAGGGAAATTTCAGGGGTTATCAGAATAGACATCAGCTGACCTACGCAGTCGTTTCGATGCGTTCCAATTTGAAAACCACCGGTTTGATGCCATCCGTGCAGCAGGTGACGAACGTCCCGGCATCCTTCATCCAGCGGCTCAGGTCGCCATCCAACATGAGCACAGTCAACACTTTCTGAATGTCGTTCCAGGCCCAATCACAGGCAAATTCCGGCGGGCGATGGCCAAGTTCCTCGACGATGAATTCCTGCCCGACCTCAAAGAGATCACATGGGCCGCCTTGTAGTTCCGGACGAAAATATTCTTCCGCCAGTTCAGTATCATAGACTTTCTTGAGTACCGTGATCTTGCAGCCAGACATCGTTTTTCTCCTCAATAAGATTAATTCCAGTGTATGGATTCTAAGGACAAATGTCAATCCAAGACAAGACATTCTCAATCTGATATACTCTATCCAATTCCACTGACCCATTGGACAACCATGCAGAATCCTGCCCCCACCCAAACCGAAAAGCTGCTTGAACTGGCGAAGCTGTTCCTCAAGCTCGGCCTGATCGCCTTTGGCGGCCCGGCGGCGCACATCGCCATGTTCCGCGATGAAGTGGTCGAAAAGCGCAAGTGGATCGACGACCAGCAATTTCTGGACCTACTGGGAGCCACCAACCTGATCCCCGGGCCAAACTCGACCGAGATGGCAATCCACATCGGCTACCTGCGCGCCGGGCTGCCGGGGCTGCTCACCTCTGGAGCGAGTTTCATCCTGCCCGCTATGCTGATGGTCACCGCGCTGGCCTGGGCCT
>JAFGRA010000179.1 GCA_016935415.1 Anaerolineales bacterium | reverse complement strand
TATGAAAGCCGACGAAAGAAAAAAACAAATCCTCGACGCCGCGCTGATAGCATTTGCTGAGCACGGCTATGAGCGCACGAGTATTGCCATTATCTGCAAGAAGGCAGGCATCGCCCGGCCTACTCTTTATCAATACTTCGACAACAAACAATCCCTTTTTCGGGCCCTTCTTGAAAACTATCTGTTTGGATTCCACGAGGAGATTCACGCGCGCCAGCAAGCAAAGGATGACGAGAAGGATCTCTCGCAGCGGGAAACCATGCAGTCCCTTCACCAGGAGCTGTTAGAGGAGATAGCCAACAATCGCGACTTCTATACGATTCTATTCAAGGAAGCGAAGGCCAGGAATGCGGAAACAGAAGACATTGTCAAGGAATTCTTTCAGTTGTTGATACACAAACTTGCGGGCGAACTGGAGTCGGAGTTGGGCCCGGATGAAATGAGCAGGGAAAATATCGAGTTTGCGGTGGTGTATATGATTGGCGGCATGATGCAAACGATAGAATACTATCTCTTCGACGATGAACGTGCCCTATCAACGCAGGAATTTGCTGAAAGACTCACCTTTATCGAATCGAGGATCAAAGGGATATAGTGTCGCCATGCGGGACTTAGCCTGTTCCGCATGGCGTTTTTCTTTTTTTTATTCGTACTGAACTGACATGTCAGTTTTTTTGAGAAGTCTGATGTAACAAAGCGAGTTATCCTAATGGGAAAAAAGGCAAAAGTAAACCGCACACTCAATATTTTGAACCTGTTTATATCTATTTTAGTTTTCGGCACAGGGCTGATTCTTTTTACTCAGTTTCACGTTGGCGATGGGGCGTATCGAGAAGAATGGCTTGGGTATCTGAAAACATTCTGGCTGCATATTCATCAGGCGGCGGCCATTACTTTTTCAATCGGATTTGTCGTCCACATCCAGATGCACTGGAAGCACATCAAAATGGTGGCGAAGCGCTGGCGCGTGAATCTATCCAAAAAAGTCAAAGCAACCACGCGTGAACAAATTCTGCTGCTTTTTGCCGCGCTGATTGTCATCTGTGCCGGTTTTTACCCCTGGATCGCCATGCCGGGCGCAACGCTGGCGGTCGAGACCTATCACAACTGGATTGACGTGCATAACATCGTCGGGATAGTTTTTCTGTTTGGGATGGCCGTCCATATCTTCAGGCGCTGGCAGCGGATGTTTTACGCGCGCCGAGTGGCACTTCGCCGAAAGACGATCCGCTCCGGGGCAGAGTAACCATACATCCTGGATAGGAGATAAACACAATGAAGTTCGGAGGGAAAAGCACCAAACATATCCGTTTGGATACCAGCAACTGCGAAGCCTGCTGGGAGTGTATCGACGAGTGCAAGTACGGCGTATTGGGGAAGGTGGATTTCTGGTTTCACAAACACGTAATCGTCGAACACCCGGAGAAATGCAGCGGCTGCAAACGCTGCATCGACATCTGTCCGCATGGCGTGTTCGAGCCGGTGCCCGCAACCCCAACCCACTGCAAATCGTTAAGGTAGGGACGATTCGCGAATCGCCCCCCGCTTTTAACCACCTATTCGGCCTCGATCCGCCGCTTGACAATCTAATCCTGGCGTAGGGGCGCAGCATGCTGCGCCCTCTTGCTCCCCTCGCCCTTGAATCAGCGAAGCTGATCGGAGTGGGGCTGGGGGTGAGGTTCTTCCTTCCGGATCCCCTACCCCGGCGGCACACCGCCCGCCGAAGCCGTTTCATCTTCTGCCGCTGGCGTCGTACTGCTCCCCGGCACACCTCCCGGCGCAACCTGGTAGATCGCCTGCCAGGGAATGTACTGGCTGAAGAAGGTGTCCTGGTGCAGCACTTCGCCGTCCCGGTACACTGTCCGGTAAATGGTCACATCCGCGCCATCCACTGCATAATCCACCTGCTTGACCTGCCCCGGACTCAGGTCGGGGTTCTCCTCGTAGATCGGCGGGCCATGTGTTATCTCGTTCGAAATGTAGGGCCCATCCTTCTGAACGGTGCGGCCATCGCCGGTGCTGTAGAAGTTGAAGGTCAGCGTCGAATTAGTCGGGTTGGCAAACGTCTCGATCAACAGGTGGTAGGGCGTATCGTTGATGAACTTCATATCCACCAGGGGCGAATAGACGGTAGCGTCCATCCCCGCGCCCTCGCCGACCTCGTAATACCCGACCCGGTAGCCGTGCGGCAGCCGCTCGGTGATCGGGAACCCGGCATAGAACGCCGCCTGAAACGCTGTCGTGCTGACCTGGCAGACACCGCCGCCCACCCCTTCGATGGTTCGCCCATCAAAGATGATCATCGACTGCTCGAACCCGGTTTCGGGGCTTACATCGCCCAGGTAATAATTGAAGGAGAACTCTTCGCCAGGGCCGACCACCACCCCGTGAAAACGCGAGGCTGCCTCCTGAACATTGGTTTGCCGGGCCCTCGATGACCCGTAATAGTAGGTTGTAGCCGACGAAATCAGCTCGGTGATCCCCAACTCGGTTGCCGTCGCCGTATCGGCAACCGCCGGTTCGGTGGTCTTAAACACCAGGGGAACTCGGTGTTTACTTTCCAGCGCCATCTGGTTCATCAATTGGATGGTCGCCGGGACGTTCAACTCACGGCCCTGCTGGCTGGCGCTCAGGATGTTGAGTTCGGCGGTTTCCTCGTCGAACAAAAACCGGGCATTGATCGGATCAAGGGCCAGTTTTGGCGTCAGCGGTTCAAGGAACGCTTTGAGCTGATCCTCGTTGAAGCGCACCGTGTAGACCTCGCTCAGCTCGTCGTCCGCCGGAACCCGATCCAGGACCAGCATCCCGGCCAGCGCATCGCGTGAGGCAATCCAGGGGCCAGGATCATCCAGGTGCGGGTTCTCAATGTAGACTTCCAGATCCTGGGCCAGGATCGCGTTGACGGTCACTGCGATCTCTTCGGTGCTCAGCACCTGTGGGTTGGTCTCTTTGACCACCACCACCACCTCGCCGCTCTCCAATTTGGTGAGCATCTCGCCCAGGGCGTACAGTGTGGCATTCATATCGACCTGCCGCCCGATCTGGCTGGTGGTGGTTACCGCCTGATACCCTTCCACCTTGATCGTGGCATCGATTGCAGGCTGGTTGATCTGCGACGCGATCTGCTGCATATAGACATCGGCAGCCCGCTGATCGTAGACAATCACCGGCGAAACGACAATCCCTTGCCGCCAGGCGGTGGCTTGTTGGCGCAGGCTGGGGATCAATTTAGGGTGACGGCCCACTTCGTAAGCAGCCTGGACGGTGCGTTCCACGTCAAACTGAACACCCAGGTCGGCGGCGGTTAGCGGCCACACGTTCTGATCATCGCGGAAGGTGATCACCGCCGTTTGCGGGTAAGTGAACTGGCCGTTGAGCACCACCGCGGCCTCTTCGGGGGTCATGCCGCTCAGGTCGATTCCCCACACCGATACGCCCGG
>JAFGRA010000178.1 GCA_016935415.1 Anaerolineales bacterium | reverse complement strand
GATCTCTGCCTTTTTGATGAAACGCCCGCTTGCAACGGAGCGGTAACGCCCGCGCCCATCGCGCCAGACATGGCGGCCGTCTGGGAGGGTCAGCCGGGCGCGCAAATCGCCGGTATCCATCCGATGTGATTTCATACCGGCGATTATAGAATAAATGTTCTGAGTGAAAGAATATGGAATTAGATTTTCAAGGGGTTGACAGCCAGCCCGACCGGATCAATGCCGCACGATGTGGTTACTTTCAAGGTAGTTCAGCGGGGTGGCTTGCGAGGTCCAACCGTATTTCTCCATCAACCATTCGAGCGGGCGGCCGGAATTGGCGTCGCGGGTGACGGCGTAGTTGCGGCAATCGTAGGCGCTGAGCGTACCGAATTTGCGCGTCTTTCGTTTGCCCTTCTTAGGGGTGGTGTATTCGACTTCGCGAAAATAGCCGACTTCGATGCCAAGCAAGGCGATGCGCTTGGTGATCGCCCGGGTGGAAAGGCCCTTCCAGGTAAGCTGGCCGCTCTTCTTGCTGCCCACCAGCAACGGCCCCTGGTTGGCTTCGAGCTCTTTAATGTAAGCTTTGGCAGCTTTGAGTGTGTCGGGGGTCATTTCCTGGGTAACTTCCGAATTGGTGGCCGGGCGATCGTAGCTGAAAGCTGCGTTGATCAGGTCGAAATTCTCGACCTGCAAGGCGGCGATCTCACTGGAGCGCAGGCCGTGATCCAGCAGCAGACACATCAACAGACGGTCGCGGTGACCCTGGGGCGTATCGGGCTGTTCTTTCAGGGCGTGCACTTGCTCGATGGTGAGTTCGATGGGGGAGGGTTTCTTATAGCCTTTGCGCTTTAGCTTGCGGCCTTCCTCTGCCGAGCGTTGGTAGATTTCGATGGCCTGGATGTGGTCGTTGGTATTTTTGTCCAGCACTCCGGCGCGCGTAGCCAGGCGGGCGTAGATCTTCACCGCCGAGAGGCGCGCATTGACGGTGCGTACCGAATAGCCGTGCTGCAGCATCCATTTCTGGAATTCGGCGACTTGGTGCCAGTTGATCGTTTGCCAGGCGCGGGGTTGATTGAATAGATCGCCGGCCGGAATTTCGTTTTCAGTCAGGTATTCGGTGAACTTCGCCAGGTCGGCTTCGTGGCGGCGCAAGGTGTGGGGGGATTTGTTTTGTTTGTATTGCGGGAAAATTGAGTCTTCCGCTTCCGTACGATCATCCATTTTATTATGTTCAGCCATTTTAGCATCCACATACACTAGAAAATATCAGTAACTATTTTATATTGTACGAATATGGATAGAATGTGTCAATAAATTTAGGTTAGCAAATGGTAAATGTTTGGTAAACAACTTGTGAGTGTGCTGTTATAAACATGACCAATTGACTATGCTTTCTTAGGATTTTATAAGATATGGGATTTAGCTCTTATGTTAGAATGAAAATAATCAATTGGAAGGTGTTTATGGTTGCAGCACCAATGATCAAAAAGAACGATTTCGCTGGAAAACTCAAAAAAGCGGTAGATGCTGTCATCGAGGCGCAGACGGGAGAACTTGTGGCGCGCCTGGAAGATTTACAGCGCGTGCTGGATGGTGATTTCCCATCAATTGAAAACCCGGATGATATGGGCGAAACGCGCGATTTATTGGAAAGCGCCCAGATCTTCATGAATGTCTTCGCGGCCAAAGCGCAGGAACTGCGCAGCCGCAACCGGATCGATGAAGCCAAGGTGCTCGAACGCTTCATGGCGCGGTATTCCAAGTTGGTGGAGGGCGATGATTTCACCGGTTGGACGGATACGTTATACCGGCGCTACTTATAGCTTGCAGAATTTTTGAATTTGAGACGGGTGCAGATGCGCCCGTTTTTGGTTTAATGGTGGGGTAGTTATATAGTTGGGTAGTCTGGTAGTTGGGTGGTTAAGTAGGCAGATGGTTGGAGGCCAATTGTATACGAATCTCGATGCTCGTCTCACGATTTACGCTTCACATCCCTTAATTTCTCTTCCATTCATATCGCTCCTCTGGTGACGGATCATTTTTTATAATGCGCGAGTTTATATTTATCTCTTGACAATACTTTGTTATACACAGTATAATGTTGCGTATTATGATTGTAGAAGGTGCCTATGGAGATGATTGAAAGTCTTACGTTGGAATTGCGGCGGGGTGCTATCGTCCTGGCTGTACTCAGCCAACTGCACGAAGAGCAATATGGTTATTCATTGATGAAGCGGTTGGAGGAGCGCGGTTTTCCGGTCGATCAGGGGACGCTGTACCCGTTGTTGCGACGGTTGGAAGAAAACGGCTTGCTCGACAGCGAATGGAACGTGGAAGGTTCCCGACCGCGCCGCTACTACCAGTTGAACCAAACTGGGCAAGATTTATTCGATGCGTTGCAAGGTGAATGGAACGCCCTGAACGAAGTTATGGGAAGTTTACTTTCCTGATGATGGGGTTGGCTGAAATAAAACACTCAGCCAGTTAAAGATTTTGGAGGATTTGCAATGAAATTGATCGATAGGTATGTAAACGCTGTTGGCAAACATTTGCCGCGCAGCAAACGAGAGGATATCCAAAGGGAAATCCGTTCGCTGATTGAAGATATGTTGGAAGATCGCAGCCAGCAAGCCGGTACTGCACCGGATGAAACGATGGTAGCCGAGATCCTACAGGAAATGGGGGCACCGTCCAATGTGGCCGCTTCGTATCACGCCAACCCGTATCTGATCGGGCCGAAGTCTTACCCGGCCTTCATGACCATCCTCAAGATCGTGCTGGTAGTGGTTACAGCTGCTTTCCTGTTCGGAATGGGCATGTCGCTGGTGTTAGAGGGTAGCAACGGGGGCAGCATTTTGGAGGGTTTGGTGACTTCTATTCCCGGCCTGTTGTCTGGTTTGGTGCAGGCGTTTGGCATGATGGTGATCATTTTCGCCATCCTGGAACGCACGGTCCCGGATTTCAAAGTGGACTTCGATGAGGATTGGACACTGGATGACCTGCCGGAGGCAGATGAACCGGTCCAGGTAAAGCCGATGGAAAACATCTTCGAGATTGTCTTCACGATTGCGGCGCTGGTGATGTTCAATGTGTACCCGCATTGGATTGGGGCGTTCACCTTCAATGATGGGACCCTAGCCAGTTTTGTTCCGCTGCTTTCAGCAGAGTTCTTGACCGCTTATCTGGTGATCCTGAATGTGCGTTGGGCGTTGGGCCTGGGCTTGAGCTTTACGATGCTGTGGCAGCCGCGCCTGGAGCAGTATGGTAAATGGGCGCAACTGGCCTTGAAGGTCTTCGACCTGGGTATTCTCTGGATGTTCTTGAATGGCCCGCAAATGCTGGGTTTGAACCCGACCTTCCTGTCCCGGCATGGGATGACGCTGAATGATGTTCCAGGTATTTATACGGATATGATCATCCCCATCGCGAACAACGGCCTGAAGCTGGCCTTCATTGTTGCGCTGATCGTTGGTGCGATTGACCTGATCGGTAAGCTGGTAAAAGCAGTCCGCCCACAAATGGTGGTACTTGAGAAGTAAGCACTGACTCAATAAAAAAAGACACTCGCTGGTATCCAGCGAGTGTCTTTTTTACGAATGTTTGTCTTGCTTAGTTTGTGGATAGTTCTTTTTCTACCCGGTCCAGCCAGTTATGGGTGAGCACATCGAATAATTCGGGTTGTTCGATTTGGGCATTGTGACCGGCTATGTCTAGGACGACGAAGGTAGCGCGCGGGTATTGCGCGATGATATCCCAGGCGCTTTGGTATCCGACGATGTTATCCTGCCGGCCGGTAATGAACAAGGTGGGTTTTGTAAAAGGTGCCGCCAGGTCATCAAGATCCATGCTGAGTGGATAGCCTTGGGCGTAGAATCGGTCAAGGAATGGCTGGTCGGCACTGCGCAGACCAACGTGGACTTCTGCGGCGAGGCGGGCATATGTTTCGGGAGTCTGGATGACGGCTATGTTATCGAGTTCTGTTTGCATCTCTGCCGGTAAGGTGGCGGTGAAAGCGGTGTCTTTTTCCAGAATCGTCATCGGAGGCAATTCACTTCTATGCAATGGATCGATGAGCGGGCAGATAAACATCACGCCTTCGATCAGGTCTGCCTGTTCTTTGATGAAAGCCCGCGCCAGATAGCCGCCATAGGACTCGCCAACCAGCAGGTAATGCTGGCCGGGGATGATGGCTTCGATAAAGGCCTGAACGATTTCGAGCATCTGGTCGGAGCAGTTGAGCCAATCGGGCGTCGGGGTTTGCCCCATGCCGGGGAGGTCGAAGTAAATGCGTTGGTAGCCGGGGCGGTTTTTAAAGATCGGCTCCATACACCCGGACATGATGCGATGATCGGGGGAATATCCGTGCAGCATGATGATGGGGAAGCCCTCGCCGTGGATTTTGTAATAGATGGGGATATCCTTAATGTTGATGTCCATTTTGCCTTCTTTGCTTGATTATTGAGACGTTGATAGATGGGTAGAATTAAAATGATATGGATGTAATTATAAATGTGTGTAGAGATAAAAAGAAGAGCAGGGTAAAATATTGTCAAGAATCTTGCCTGAGGAGAGCGCAATCATGACGGATCGATACAGCTTCACTGAAGAGGAATGGCGGTTGGTGGTGGCCACCCCGTATGTGGTGGGGATCAGTGCGATGATCTTTGACCCAACCCTGACTTCGTTGGTTATGGAGATGGCAGCGTTGAGGAAGATCATCAAAACAGCTGCGGGGCAATATGGACATAATGCCCTGGTGCAGGCCTGTATTCAGGATACAGATACCTTCAATCAAAATGAGTCCCGGCGCGTCGCAGAGATGAAAGTTGCCAGTCTGCTGGAGATGTTTCGAGAGGTGTTGATGGTCGTCGACTTGAAAGCGGAGCCGGACGAGGCACAAGATTTCCGCTATTTCCTG
>JAFGRA010000177.1 GCA_016935415.1 Anaerolineales bacterium | reverse complement strand
CGCTCTGCTGCCCGATGAACCACAAGCCCGTGATCGGGGTGCGGTACGTGAGGCGCGGTTTTCCCATTACCGGAGCCAGGCCACCAAAGGCGTGATGCTCTGAACCGGTCAGTTCCCGGAATTCAACCGGCGAAAATATCTCGGCGCTGACGATATGTTTGCTGAGGTCGGGGATGTATTTCTCCGTATACCCGATTAGCTTGTCGGCAAATTCTTCCTTGCGCGTCTCCCAATCGCCCTCCGATAAGGTATCCGGGCAAATCGTGTAGACGGTCAAGGCGTGGCGGCCTTCGGGGGCCATCTCCGGCGAATGCATGGTCGGGACGTGCACCACAAAGCCGTCGCGCCCCTCATGGTATACCCCACTCTGCGCCTCCCGGATGGCATCTTCCAATTCGTAGGTGCCGTAGTAATAGGTCACCGGGCCGTGCACGTACGGGCTGGGGTCGAAATCGATACCCAGGTGCACCATAAAGACCGAGTCCATCAACGGCTGCTCGGCCACCAGTTGGACGTATTCGGCCGGGAGATTGTCCTTACCTACCAGCTTGAAGAAGATTTGATCGGCGTCTCCGGAGGCCAACACCACATCGGCCGGGTAGAAGTCGCCGCTCACTTCCACCCCGATCACTTTGCCATCTACCACTGCAATCTTCTCGACCGGGCTGCTGGTGCAGATTTCACCACCCTGCGCCTCGATCAAATCGATCAAGGGTCGGGTCAGGTTCTTGATCCCGCCGCGCATACTGTACAGGTAAAGCTGGTCGGCATTCGGAGCAATGCGCTTGGGCACACGCTTGTCAAAGGTCAATTCTGAGTTCAGCATAAAGACACCCAGGCCCTGGAACTCCGAAGGCGGCGTGAAGAAATCCGCCAGGATGGAAGTGAACACCATCTTGAGTTCCTCGGCCTGGAAGTAATGCGCCATCAATTTTTCAGCGCTCCACTGGGCTTTGGGCAATAGCGGCAGCAAGGCCAGATACAGTCGCACCTGGGTCCAGAACTTCGCCAACCCGGTGACGTGATCCAGCCTACGCCCAAAGGTCAACACCCGCGTCAGACGCACGTAATCTTTCCAATACTTGTCCAATCCCTTGGCGTTGTCCGGGAATTTCTGCTTGAGCGCCTCCAGCCGCCACTTGGGGCCGGTATATTCCTGCGGGGTGCGCAATTCAAAATCCGGGAAGACGTAGCCGCGCTGGTCGACAATTGCCGGGACTTCCTCAAGGATGCCCAGATCGGCCAGCACCTGTCCGATGGGTTCGTCTGCCCCGAAACCCTCCAGCATCAACTGACCCAGGTCCCATTGGAAGCCTTCTTTTTCAATCGTGGCGGTAACTCCGCCCGGACGATGATACTGTTCGAATATGGTGACCTGATGCCCGGCTTTCGCCAGCGTTGCCCCCGCGGTCAGGCCTGCAATTCCAGAACCAATCACGATCGCTTTCATGCCTGTTCCTCCGTAGTGTGATAAAGCTATTATATCCCGGACGTGGTGACTTAAAAGAATCAGAATCACTGAAACACAGATAGCCATGACGCACTGACCCTGTCTTTGAATGCTTCACGATTACGCCTATCAGCGGCTAAATGAGGACACGTATACCAGCCTGGAAAAAAGCATTCCATGCCGTTGAAAATTGTAATGCCATCAATTTATCCTTCAGCGTTACCATTTCCGCCTCAGTGTTTCAGTGATCCGGCTTTACACAGAATGCTTGCGCCCTACCCGCAAATTGGATAAGATAAGATCATCAGGCGGTCTACGGCTGCCACTAAGGAGAACTGCATGAATGAACCCACTCCCACCAATATTGATGTCAGCCGGGAGCAGGCCCAGGTAGCGATCACCTGGAGCACCGGCGAGGCCTGCACGCTATCCTTCGACCTGCTGCGCAATTCCTGCCCGTGTGCCCAATGCCGCGGCGGCCACGAGCACATGAAATCCGAACCGGACGCGGAAATGCTCATTATCCCCTTGATGCCGGTCACCGCCACGCAGATGCGCAACCTGGAAGCGGTCGGCAACTATGCGGTCAGCATCACCTGGGCCGACGGCCACTCCCACGGCATCTACACCTGGCACTACCTGTATTCGCTTTGTAAGATGGCGGAGGGGGAATAAGTACCAAGCGAGTCATTAATTTGCTATAATCAAAATACGATGAAGCGGTGGAGTTTTCTCTTTCTGGGTGGTCTTTTGCTAGCAATCCTCCTCGCAGCCTGCGGGGGCGAGGTTGCTTTAAAGTCTACATCGATATCCCAGGCTACTACAACCATCATTCCTCCATCCGAAACACCAAATCCCAAGCAGGAATATCTGCCCACCTACCAGGCCAAAATGACACAATGGGCGACTGAAAAAGACACGAACGAAGATGTTGCAATTGCAGTACGGACAAACACCCCAACCAGAGGGCCAACCAGAACACCCTATCCAACAGCTACTATCCCACAACAAACTTTGGCAGCCCGGGCTACTTTGGGGGCGTTGATTGCCCAAAACCCTGATTTAGAGCAACTCAATTGGGCAGGTTGTTCAACCGGCAATTGTTATATGCCGGAGGGGTTATGGGCTGCATTCCTAATTAGAACCGAGGACTGGGTTCACGGCATAAAAATTATCAGTACAGATGGGACCAAACAATGGGAAGTCTATTTTACCGATCTCTCCGACCAACCCTGCCCCTGTGCAGAAAGCTACGTTGGAATCAAGCACTGGTCGCACGATGGCAAATATGTGTATATTTATCCCATCAATGCCGGTTCCGGAGGAGACATCTTGCTTTGGCGTGATCTCAGCACATTATTCCGCTTCGATCTGGAAACAGGCCAATGGCGGGATACCCATATCAGCCAGGCTGCTTCTTTTTCTCCAAATGACCGATATATTGTTTATCGTTCCGAAAGCAACGTATATGTGTATGAATTCAAAACCGGACAAGAGCGGGTCTTTCCGGTATCCAGCGAATTTGTAGACTTTGGGCGCTTTGAATGGTCGCCGGACAGCAGCAAGATCATTTTTGTGGCAACCAGGGAATGGGTAGAATACCCCGTACAAACCGGTTTTACAGGTTATATCATTGACTTAACCGATGACAGTGTCAGCGTTATCTTTAAAGATGATCTGCGCTTCCTTTATCCATATTATTGGAAGGAACAAAACCAGATCATCCTCGAAAACATTTACGATGGATACAGATTTCAATTAGATTTAAAGACCAACGAAATCACTCCCATGGAATAACAAATGAAGCGGTGGACAATTCTTTTCCTGAGTGGTCTTTTCCTAACAATCCTCCTCACAGCCTGCGGGGGTGAGGTTACTGCGCTGCCCTCTGTAACATCTACATCAGCGCCAACATCAGCGTCTACATCGACGATCACCCTGACACCAATCCCCCCATCCGAAACGCCGATTACAAAAAGAGATTACCTGCCCACCTATCAGGCCAAAATGACACAACGGGCAGCCTCATCACCAACCCCATCGCTCACGCCCCGCCCAACCAAAACGCGCCAAAGTACGCCAACCCTTGACGTTCCCCAAGAGACTGCCGCGGTGCTGTCCACTATGGACGCGCTGGTTACCCAAGACCCTGGATTGGGAGAATTCTACAGTTGGCATTGTATGTTGTTGCATAATTGCCATACCACCTGGCTAGGGCTTTCGCCAGATGGCCAATGGGCGGTTTTCCTTAGCTTAAATGACCTCAGAAGTTATGGGTTAAAAATTGCCAGCGTTGATGGCACCAAACAATGGGCAGTGTACACATCCGATTTGATGGGCAGCGATTCTTTTGGTTCGGAAAGCTTCGTTTCCGCCAGGTACTGGTCACCGGAAGGTAAATACCTGTATCTCGTCCCTGAGCCCAATGGTGATGGCGGGTATTACTGGTTCTGGGGTGGTTACGAAAAATTGATCCGCCTCGATCTGGAAACCGGCCAATGGCTGGATACCGGCATGGGAAGGGCTTCTTCGTTCTCTCCAGACGGCAGATATATCGCCTACCGTTCCGACCACGACGTACACGTCTACGAATTCAAAACCGGGCAGGAGCGGGTCTTCCCGGTATCCAGCGAGTTCACGGACGTTGGCCGCTTTTCCTGGTCGCCGGACAGCAACAAGATCATTTTTGTGGCCGCGAAGGAAGAACTAGACATTAACCAGACCGGCTTCACACTTTCAATCATCGACTTGACCGATAATACCATCCGCGTGATCCTGGAAGACGATCTCCGTTTCCTTTATCCCTATTCCTGGCAAGACGCTGATCGAGTCATTCTCAACAGTTTCTTCGAGAAGTCAAAGTATCAATTGGATTTAAAGACCAACGAAATCACCCCGGTGGAGTAACGAATGAAGTGATGGCTCATACGCATTTCCAATCGTAGTATAATCTTTACAAACTTATCTAGAGAGGAGGTTGCATCATGAAAGTTTCCGCCCCCAAACAACTCACTGTTTGGATTTCCGTCATCCTCTTCGTCGTCGGTTTCATCCTGAACTTCGTCACCGTTGCGTTCCTGCCAAGCGGCATCTCATTCTGGCTGATCGCCATCGGATATCTTTTGCTGTTCCTGGGCAATTTGCTCAAGAACTTCTAAAGCCATCACCGGCCAGACCCGAAACGCCTTTTCGCGAAAAAGATCCCGAAAAGGCGTTTCTTATTCGTAATTTTCCACGCCACTGAACCCAAAAAGAGTCTCGCAAATATTATAATAGTTGAAAAAATCCGAGCAGGTAGCGATGCAGTATTTCAACCTTCTGGCAATCTTATATGCGCTGGGCTTTTCGGCCTTGCTGTTTTCCCGCTTGCGGGTCCGCCCAACCTTTGCTTCGTTCTTCGGCGGCCTCGGCCTGGGACTTTTCGGCCTCAGTCTGGTGGCAGAGACGGCACTGGCCTACGACTTCAACGAAACCTGGCTCAAGTTGTGGTATTTTTGCTTCCCGCTGCTGGCCCTGTATGGGCACGGATTACTGGCGTTATATCTTCCCCGTAAATATTACAAGCTCTTGACCATTGGCCTGGGCCTGGGCGTACTTGCGAGTGCGGCCCTGATCGCGCTGACCCGCATCACCCAGGCGGTGGATTGGTACGACCCGACGCTGAGCGTGCAGTTGCAGTACGGGGATGTGCTTGCTCGCAACCGCCCCACCCGCTACCTGACCTGGCTCTTCCAGGCCTATGCGCTCGGCGCGGGGTTGGTCACGCTGGGGTTTTCGCTGGCAGCCATCCGCCAGAAAAAACAAACCCGCTCCAGCCTGTTCGGGCCTTTGAGCGTGATCGCCGGGGTGGCACTGGTTTTTACCCGCGGCATAACCTACACAGCCTATGGGGAAACCATTTTCTATATCGTCCAACTCATCATCCCTATGCTGCTGTTCTGGGGCTTTCAGCACACCTTCAAGCGTTACGGAACGCCTAACCAGGAAATGATGCTCAAAGCCACCGGCCGGGAGGCAGCATGAAGGCTTTCTTTCAGCGCCTCAAGCTCGAATGGCACAGCTTCGTTTTGATCTTGCCGCTGATCGCCGGGATGGGCTACCGCTTCAGCTTGCACGAAAACCCGGCCCTGTCGATCACCAATTATGACACCATTGCCTACGTCGGCTCCGGGGAGATCGACTTTTTCTCGCTGGATTTCTTCACCTCCAACCGTCCCGCCACGATCAGCCTGACCTACAAACTGCTCGAACCAAAGACGGAGTACCAATACACCAACCTGGTTAGTCCCGCCGAGAACATCAAAAGTCCTAAAACCTACCAGCCGGGCTTCGACCGGGTTGCCATTACCCAGGCCATCTTTTCCACGTTGACCTGGAGCTTGCTGGCCGTGGTCATCTACCGCCAACTGCGGCAGCCCTTCTTGAAGCTAAGTGGGGCACTGCTCGTGCTGCTGTTCGCTTTCAGCCCGCAACTGGCCGACTGGGACAGCATCTTGATGTCGGAGTCGATCTCGATCTCTTTCTACGCGTTGGTGCTGGCGCTGACCCTGGAACTTACCGCTAAAATCGCCCAAGTAGAAACCGGTTGGGATCGCAGTACAAAACTCCTGATGGCCGTATGGCTGCTGGTGGTCGTGTTCTGGATTTTCGCCCGCGACACCAATGCCTACATGTTGCTGGTATTCGCAGTCGTACTCGGCCTTGGGCTGCTGATCCCCAAACTACGCCCGCATTTCAACCTCAGCTACACGTTGGTGGTTGTTGCCCTGTTGCTGGGGTTGTTCTTCTTCCACAACCGCACGCTCTTCATGAGTTCGCGCTGGATCAATCCCTTCTTCAACAACTTGCTGCGCGATGTGCTGCCCTACGCCGACCGCACGCAATTCTTCACCGATAACGGTATGCCGCTGACTGATGAGATGTTGGGTTTTGTCGATGGTCCGGGCAACCAGAAAGGCTTTTTCGAGATCGAACCACTGGTCGCCTGGGTGAACGAAAAAGGTTCTACCACCTACTTGAAATTCATTCTCAGCAAACCCGCCGTCACCTGGGAAAGATTCATCTCGAAAGCCGCTCTCGTGTTCTCCGAAAACACACAACCGTTTTTCATCCCCGATTATGAAGTCACCCCGCGCTGGGTTTTCTTTATGGGCGACCTACTGCATCCTAAATCGAATTCTGTGTATCTGGCCGCGGCGTTGGCCTGTCTGGGTTTCCTGATCAGCGCCCACCGCAGCCAAAGCCGTGCCTTGGTCGGGCTGGCCTGGATCGGCGCGTTTTTCCTGTTGGGTCAGCTTGGGTTGCTATTCATGAGCCTGATGGGGGATGCACTCGGATTGGTTCGCCATGCGATGGGCACCGCCATCCACCTGCGTTTGTCGCTGTGGGTATTCAGTTGCTTCATCCTGGATGGAATCGGACTTGCCATGCAGAAAACGCGCCCATGAAAAACCTACCTGCACATTCCTGGTATTAAACGAACAGACCCTGGTAAATATTGCCAGGGTCTGTTTCCATGCGATGATCGCGATTATGCGTACGCGTAGGTGTTGCTTTCTACGTACCCACGGCTCACTTCTTCCGGGGTAGCCTCACGCACATCCACGACCTGCACGCAGAAATGCAGGTTTTCACCGGCCAGAGGGTGGTTCAGGTCCAGCATCACCGCGTTGGGTTCGACGCGCAAGACCTTTGCCATACTGGTGATCCCGGTACGGCGATCACCCAACTCAACCAGTTCACCTTCGACCAATTCAGCATCGGTGGGCAGGACGTAACGCGGCACATGCACGACGTTTTCCGCACTGCGCTCGCCATAACCTTCAGCCGGAGAGACGTCCACTACTTTCTCATCACCCACGGTCAGACCTTTGAGTTCCTTCTCCAGGCCGGAGATAATATTGTCGCAGCCTTGCAGGTATTGCAAAGGTTGGGTTGCATCTGCCCGATCGACGACCTCGCCGTTATCAAGCTGGAGCACATAGGCCAGACTAACAACCATATTGTCCTTGATTTTTAAGTTTCCGTTATTCATAGTTTACTCCTTATCAATAACGCCTTAGTTATTTGTGAATTTAAACACAATCAATCGCTAAAAAAATAATACGTTCTTATATACGTATAAACGCAAGAGTTTGTGAAATTCGGCACAATTATATCCAAAATTGCCTGGTTGTCCAGGCAATTTTCCATTTTTTAATCTTTGCATTTTGGATAGTTTCTACGTAATCCCCTGTTTTTCCCTCAATCCAGGCGCTTTTCCCAGAGATGTTCGCGGAATTTCTCGCTGGGCTGTAATGATTCGTAGAGGAAATTGGAGGGATTGGGTTCGGCACCGGAAGCGATATAAGCCCGGCGGGCACCGCGCTGTGCCAATTCCTGGAAACAGGCCACCACCGCCGCTTTGGCCAGGCCGCGTTTGCGAAACTCGGGATGTGTGCCCACCGGGTCGACTTCGGCGGCCTGGTTGTGCGCGTCGATCCAGCCCAAGGCGAAGGCTGCCGGGCGCTCATCAGGGGCAATAATGATGAAATGCAACCCATAATCATAACTCGGTGCGGAGGCTTTGCCATCGAACCAGGCCCGGTCCAGATAGTCGGAGTTGAAGGTCAGGCGTTCGGTTTCGATCAAAGCCTCGTAATCGGCATATTCGGCCAAGGTCGTCACCCGGAAACCTTCCGGCAATACAATCCCCGAATAACCCTGGGAGAGATCGTAGGTGCGCATGTTCATCACATGCCCGGCGTCGGTATAGCCGCAGTCCGCCAGTAGCGCTTTGCGCGCTTCATCGTAATCATATAGCGGGATTTCGATCTTGGCTTTCTCTGCGCCCCAATCTTGCTCGACCCAGGCCAGCATATCGGACTCAATCTCCTCATAGCCCGGCAAGGTTTGCATACTAATGCAGTCGCCCTCCCCTTCGGCGATGCAGAACCCGACCAATTCTCCGGACGCATCCCGCCACAGGCGCACCTTGTCGAGGTAATACTCGCGCGGTTCCTTCTTACAAGAAGCATAGCGCCAGTTTTCCAGGCGCGCGAAAGTCCAGTTGTGCATCCTGCCGGTCAGGGTATAACTTTTCACCAGCAGATCCCACATCTCCTGGTATTGGCTATCACTGTGAGTATAGGCTTCAGAGTACACGGTTTCCTCCAAAGAATTGCTAGGCGGGGAAACAATCAGACGGCGGTCACGGTTGGTTCTTCCCCCAGGGCGTACAGATGGTCTTCGATGTCAGCAATGCGTTCTTCCAGGTGGGCAGCCATATCAGAGAGCAGGTCACGTCCGACCTGGCGGGCCATATTGACTTCCATGCGCAGTTGCATGGCCGGAGATTGATCCAAGGCCCGGCAGCGCTGTTCCAACTCGCCGATCTTCTCGTTGAGGTATTCCAGTTCGGAACGCAAGATTTCTTTCTCCCTGCGGCGTGTACGCGACTTTCTTTCGGCTTCGAGGTCAGGGCGGCGAGATAATTTGCGCAGCGTCTCAATATCCTTGGCAGCGTAGGCTTGGCTGACCTGGGTCATCACTTCTTCACGGCGTCGCTTTTCTTCCAGGTCACGCACCAAGTCGGGATGAAAGCGCTTGGCCAGTTCGCGGAACAGGGCGCGCAGTTCTTCTTCTGTAGCCGGGTCAAGCTTACCGTTTTCATCTTCGGATGCGTCGTCCGCGGCGTAGAATTTTTCTTCACCCCCGCGCTCACCTTCCCGGGCCTTGCCATTGTCGGCACGCTTGAATTCCGGCTCGGGCGCATCATCAGGTTGGCGGCGGGCTTCTAAAGCTTGCTTGAGCTGCGCTTGCAAAAGCGTCAGGCGACGCTCTAGTGGGGCGATACGGACGTTGAAACGGCGTTGGAAGGTATCCAGGGCGGAATGCGTGTTGAATAGTTCAACTTCGAGTACAGCCAGGTACTCGCGCGCGCGGGCAATCTCATTGCGCAAGGCCTGAAGTTCTTCGTCTTCCAGCGCTTGAACCTGCCTTCTGGGGCGGTTTTCTTCTTGCTTTTCAACCATAACCCATGCATTATACACGAAATCGAGTTGGAAAATCCAGTGCTGAGGTACCGGCAACCAGTTACCCAGGCAATCAGGCACCCAGGAATGGGACATGCTGCTACCTTGGAATTATGATCACCCTGGTTACTGGTCACTTGTTACTGATTACTACATACTACATACTGTGTACTGCCACCTGTATACTTCCCTGCCTATGGTATCATTCAGATTTGCAAGCAATGAACTATCTGGAGGAGAACTATGGGTACCGAAAAACACAAAATTGCCTTCGTCGGCCCAGGCGTGATGGCCGAAGCCATGATCGCCGGACTGCTGCGCGAAAAGCTCGCCCTGCCGGAAAACCTGCTGGCTGCCGGGCCGCGCGTCGAACGCGGCAAACAACTCCAAACCCGCTACGGCATCCAACCCTTTACCGATAATGCTGAGGCCGCCAAACAAGCCGACGTGGTGGTGCTCTCCGTCAAGCCGCAGCGCCTGGACAAGGTGCTGGAAGGGCTGGCCGGAGCGGTCAAGCCGGAAGCGCTGGTGCTTTCCATCGTCGCCGGAGCACGCATCAAGAAGATCAAAAAGGGCCTAAACAACAATAACGTGGTGCGCGCCATGCCCAACACCCCCGCCCAAATCGGGGAGGGCATCACCGTCTGGACGACCTCCAACGGCGTATCCGAGGAACAGAAAGAATTGGCCTGCACGATCCTGACCGCCCTGGGGCAGGAAGTCTTTGTCGAGGAAGAAGACTACCTTGATAAAGCCACCGCCCTATCCGGCACCGGCCCGGCTTACGTCTACCTGTTCATGGAAGCCATGGTGGATGCGGGTGTACACATGGGCTTCCCACGCCGCATCGCCGAGCAGCTCGTGGTCGAGACCGTGCGCGGCTCGGTCGATTACTTCACCAACCGCGAAGATCCGGTGCACCTGGCGCGCTTGCGCAACCAGGTCACCTCACCGGGCGGCACCTCGGCAGAAGCGCTGTATTATCTCGAAAAAGCCGGTTTCCGCACCGCGCTCTCGCGCGCCATCTGGGCTGCTTACGAACGCTCGGCCGCGCTGGGCAAAGATGCAGAGAGCACGCATAAGACGGAGGAGTAAGCAGTATACAGTTGGTAGTATGCAGTATGTAGTAATCAGATTGAGTGAGCGATGATTCCAAGGACGAGAGACGAGATTCGAGAATCGATATTCGTGTTTTGTTTCCCTCTCTTTCCTCATGTTGCAGGCGGCTTCAGCCGCCGTCTCAAATATAAACGAAAACTTTATACTCAGGAATACACCCATGCCCTACAACTTTGATACTTTACCTGAACGCCGCGGCACGGATTGCACCAAGTGGGATCACGTTGGGGCGGACGAACTGCCCATGTGGGTCGCCGATATGGATTTCCGCTCACCCGAGCCGGTGATCGCGGCACTCAAAAAGCGCGTAGAGCATGGCGTTTTTGGCTACCCATACCTATGCCCAGACTACAAACAGGCCGTGGTTGATTGGGTGTCCAGGCGTCACGGCTGGCAGATCACACCAGACGATATATTGTTCCTATCCGGGGTGGTGGAGGGGTTCAACATTGCCGCTCATGCCCTGGCACGCCCTGATGGAGCTGTGATCTGCCACACCCCTGCCTACGGCCCTTTCCTTACAGTTGGAGAGAACGCCGGAGTCGCGCAGCAAAATGTTGAACTGACGCGTGAAGCGGACGGCAGTTACAGCATCGACCTGGACGCATTCGAAGCCGCCATCACCGCGCAAACCCGCCTGTTCATCCTGTGCAACCCACACAACCCCACCGGGCGCGTCTTCCACCGCACTGAACTCGAAGCCCTGGCTGAAATCTGCTTGCGTCACAATGTGGCCATTTGCTCCGACGAGATCCACAGCGACCTGGTCTATTCCGGGCACAAGCATATTCCGATCGCTGCGCTGAACGCCGAAGTCGCTAAACATACAATCACGCTGCTGGCCCCCAGCAAGACTTTCAACCTGGCCGGTTTGCAAGCCTCGATTGCCATCATCCAGGATGAAGACCTGCGCACACAATTCAAAAGCGCTTACCAGGGACTGGTGCACTGGGTCAATATCATGGGCATGGAGTCGCTGCTCGCTGCCTACCGCGAGGGCGAAGATTGGCTGGATGCCCTGCTGCAATACCTGGAAGCCAACCGTGATTACACTGCCGATTTCGTACAGAACGAACTTCCCGGCGTTTCGATGTTCAAACCCGAGGGCACCTACCTGGCCTGGCTGGACTGCCGCGCCCTGGGCGTCGAGGGCAAGCCCAGCGATTTCTTCAAGCAGCAGGCCAAAGTAGTAATGAATGATGGCAGTTGGTTCGGGGCAGGCGGCGAAGGCTTTGTGCGCCTGAACTTCGGCACGCCGCGCAGCATCTTACAGGAAGCCCTGGAGAAGATGAAGGCAGCACTGGAAACATTGAAATAGATTGCAATCTCAGTTGCTAAAGCCGCCGCAACGTTTTTCGATTTTCTCGGAAGCGCATATTGTTGGTGGCAGCTTTAGCTGCCGTCGATGGCTACACACAAAAAAGAGCAGGCTTTCACCTGCTCTTTTTCATTTCATTAGATTGCGACTTAGGCCTCGCGGAATTCGCCTTCGACCACGTCGCCTTCTTCCTCGCCGTGTCCGTTGCCGTTGGTGGATTTCCCATTACCGCCGGGTTGGCCGTAATTTGGGAAGTCACTGCCCGGCATGCCGGAAGCCTGCTGCGGCTGCCCTTGCTGGGCATACAACTGCTGGCTGATGGCATGGAAGGCATTCTGCACTTCATCGCTCAAGCGCTTGAT
>JAFGRA010000176.1 GCA_016935415.1 Anaerolineales bacterium | reverse complement strand
CGGCCCAGTCTCGACTACGGGGGGCGGTGGTGGAGCAACCGGTGTGGGCGGCCCCGCGCCCAGTGTTGCTCCAAGTGCAGTGCCGAAGAAAAAGATGGCAACCGGCATGGTGGTTGGCATTATTATTGGCGTGATCGTATTGTGCGCAGCAGTCGGCGGCGGCGGGTACTACCTTTTCAACCAGCTCACCGCCGACAAGGAAAGTGAGGCAACCGCGACCTTGGAGGTTGCCCTGGTGGAAGACGAACCGACTGCAACCACCGCCCCAACCGCCACAGAAGCGCCTCCCACGGCCACCGAGGGACCACCAACCGAAACACCTACCCCCACCGTCCCTCCGACAGCTACCGTGCCGCCAGGGCCATTCGTGCGCATCAACAATATCACCATCGAAAACGGCTATTACATCGTTGAATACGAAACCTTCGAATACACCGAAGCCCTACCAGGTGTGCACATTCACTTCTTCTATGATACCGTGCCGCCTGAGCAAGCTGGCGTACCCAACAGCGGTCCCTGGATCGTGTGGGGTGGACCCCGCCCCTTCAATGGATACACCGTTGCCAGCACGCCGCAATATGCCACCCAGATGTGTGCTCTGGTTGCCAACGCAAACCACACCATCAACCTGGAAACCGGCAACTGTTTCGATCTCCCCAGCGAATAGACAGCTAGACGAAGGAGTCTAGAAGCTAGCAGAAGAAAACCTCAGCCGCGGCTGAGGTTTTCGGTTTAAGTAGATTCTTATTGGTAGGGGCAACCAGCCGGCTGCCCGCTGCAAACCTTCCTTTAAACAGCTTGCTCCGCTTGCGCTTGAAGTTCTTCCGAACGCGGATCCAGGATCGCCAGCAGCCCCAGCATCCCCAGGTTAGAGAACAAAGTTGGGGCCAGGAAAGGCGCACCCCGGATGAAACGCTCCTGCACGACCAGGCCTTCAGTGGTCAGGTTCTCACCAATGTGCAGCCACATACCCACCAATCCAACCACGACCAAGAGCAGCATCGCTCCTATATATGTACGGATATCCCGGCGTGTCGGTTGATTGAAAGCCGCCAACATGGCGGCCACCACTGTCCCCAAAACACCGACTGAAGTCGGCACCCACAGCCACGGATTTTGGAAATCGGTGCGGGCATGGTCAAGCACGCTACTGAGCAGGGTTGCCAACGTCCCCAAACTGACCATAAAGAGTAAGGCGCGCGTCTTGCTGTAAGGCAGTTTGATCTTGCGCTCGCCGAAGAGCTTTAATTGGCCGCTGTCCGGCGGGTCTTCCACCCAGGCGGCGCTAATCCCCATCAGCCCGATCAACGAAAACATCAGCGGGCCGATCACCGGCGGCGCCCACACGATCAGGTCGATCGTCAGGCGGGCACCAACCGGTGCATCGGGACGAATACCACGCACGACGTGAAAATACGCTCCCAGCAGCCCCACGATGATGCTGCCCACCAGCACAATGTTCGCCAGAACCGTAGCCACCGGGCGGTTGCGCAGCGCGATCAGCCCGGACACCAGGAGTAATACCCCGGCCGCCGGACCAAAGATGATCGGGATCCATTCGCGCGGCACGATCGTGCCGCTGATACTGTGCGCCAGCCAGATATCCAGGCCCAGGAAGAGTTCATTGACCGCTGCCATCAACAAGATCAACTGATCGCGCGACAGCGGCAGTTTGATTCGTTTTACGATAGGAAATGCTTCTGCCAGGTAATACATGGCTATGGCTCGATTCCGGCGGCTTCCAATTCCTCGTCGACGATAGCTTGAAGCTCAGCAAGTTCGCGCAGCACTTCATACGCGCCATGCCATTGCGAGTAATCCGGCCCTTGCATCCAGGCCCCAAATTTGGTCGTGCGGCCCCAGTGATGCCATAGATCGAAGAAAGTGAAATCAATTGGTTGGTCGAAAGGTTCATCGGTCATCAAACCATTCTCTTGCAGAGGCTTGATGATCTCCCTGCTTTCCAACACCCAATCATTCACCGCCGCTACCAGCAGATCGCCATCTTCGTAGAACTCATCGATGTAGTCGTCGTTATGGCATTCGCCACACACGGTCTGCATACGCGTCTGGTTATCCTGCCAGGCCGGACGGCGTTCGCTGACCGGCGCAAAGAGATACCAGGTCAGGCGGTCGCCCACGTCGTGGGTTGTCCCGGTGCCGCCAAAACCACTGATGTGACACACCGCGCAGGTTGGCGCGGGGAAATCTTCAACAGTAAGCGTGCCTGGTTCAGCGTCCCAATTCCAGTGTTCGCTATTGGTGGCATAGGCGATGCCATGTGGGGATTCCACATAGATCTCATATTGCGGGTGGTCTGGGCCAATATGGCAGGCATTGCAAGTTTCCGGTTTGCGCACCTGCTCCAGGCTAAACTCGTGCCGCAGGTGGCATTTCTGGCACTGCCCAACCGAACCATCCTCAGCAGGCTTGCCGATATCATGGCACACTTCACAGGTGAAACGGGTTACATCCGGGCCTTCCAGGTGGTAAATATCATTGCGTGAACGGTCTGGGTTAAAAGTCCCCTCTGGGATGGATTCGTACAATGCTAAGTGATCGGGGGGTAAATCCTGTGCTCCGGCATAGGCAATATAAGCAGGTAAACCATGCCGGCTTTGGTTGAATTGGGCGACCTCGGTTTCGTGGCAAGTAGCGCATTGGGCCGTGGTCGGGGATTGCAGCACAAAAGCACCTTCGTGCTCCACCGCGCCGGGGTAATCGCGCGCCACCTCATGGCACTGGCGGCAAGAAACTTCAGCCGCCGCCATCGTGCTCACCCCATACTGCTGGACAATTCCCGGCGTCGTGCGTTCGTGACAGACCACACACTCATCATTACTGCCTGCCAGGGCATTGACACGCTGATCGGCAGTCTCCATGGTTCCGGCCTGTCCAATCGCCAGTACAACGATCGCTAATCCCAACACGATGATCACGGCTACCAATCCGATCACCAGCAGCCTGGAGCCTTGCAATGGTCCGTTCCGCTTTTCTTCCATAGAGTTATCTCCTCAATCACATAATTTAAATGCCTATACATGGGCATAGAAGCCCACTTACAGTTTAACACATCCGTAATTAGAAGTCTTTGACTTTTGTCAAGTAGGGGAAATATCAACCAACCAATCGCCGCTCATAAGGCTTTGAACATGCCCGGATTCAGGTGCGCTTTTTGCACCAGGTCTTCCGGCTTATTAACTGTTATTTCTACCCGTGAACAAGTAACCAAACCCTGATCTCTAAAATAGCTAAGTGAACGACTGAGCGGTTCCGGGGAAGTCGAAATCATAGCGGCCATCTGCGCGATCGTATTTTCATGCCGATCGATCACCTTGCGGCCAAATTCGCTCAACATCAAGAGCAGCTTTGCCGTGCGCGCCCGAACAGACAAGAAGGATAAATCTTCGTATTGTTCGATCAGCAGACGATTGCGGGCCGCTAAAATCGGCAGCAGTCCCAAAGCAAGTTGCGGGTATCGCTGCAGCAGTGCCTGAAATGCATCACACGATATTTTCCAAATCTCTCCTGCCTGCGCGGTAACAGCCGTGACCGAGTTCTCCCCTACATCGAGGACAGCAACTTCGTTGAACATGATGACGGGATTAATCACCGCAAGCAAGGTCTCCCGCCCGTTTGGTCCAGTCTTGTAAAGATGGACCTGCCCAGAAAGCAATACATATAACCCGGCGCAAGCATGACCTTCCAGGAACAGCGTCCTCTCAGATGGATAATGTTTAATCTCCCCTGCCGCGATGATGGCTCTAATTTCTGCAACCTGCAAGTTTTCAAAATGTTTCAACTTACGCATGCGCGCGATCAATTTTTCAACATCAGCCATAGAAACACCTATTGCTCACTTTTATCAGAGACGTCTATTTTATCATCCAGCGATAACTTACTTACATTTCCCCTAAGTAAGAAACAGAATCCCAAACATGTCCATACTGTGGATTTGTGATATTGCGAACAATAATACTGGAAAGGACAATCAAGCACAATGAAAACCGCGCATGTAAAATGGGTAGAAGGCAACTTAATGGTAGGGTCGGATTCGAAAGGCAATTCCATCGTGGTCGGCTTCTCACCAGATCGAGAGCCGCAGTGGAGCGGCGTCCGCGCTTCGGACTTGCTGATGATCTCTGCAGCCTCCTGCTCCACCCACGACGTTGCCAACATCCTCAATAAACAGAAACAGCCTCTGGAAAGCATCAACGTCGAAGTTAAAGGGGAACAAATGGAAGAAGCGCCCTACAAATTCACAAAATTGCACCTGCATTTTGTCGTCAAAGGCGACATTCCCCCAGAAAAAGTTGCCAAAGCCATCGAACTATCCGAAGAGAAATACTGCTCGGTGATCAACACCCTCAAAGCTGGTGTAGACATCACCACGGATTTCGAGGTGATCGCTTAACATTTCGCAAAACTACGTTACCGGGAGAACCCGCTTTTCTCAATCCCGATCATCAAAAGAAGGCGGGTATTTTATTTAAAAATTGTGGCAATTTTTGCTGGGGTGATATACTTATACCGGATACTTTGATTCTAAGTAATGGCGGCCAAGATGTCCGAAGTCATCATCCGAAAATACCAGAAAGCGGACCAGCCCGGAGTCGAGAACGTATGTTATCGAACCGGTTATATGGGCGAAGGACTGGATGGCAGGAACCTGTTCAACGACAAGCGCCTGTTTACGCTGCTATTCAATCTTTACTACGCCCACTTTGAGCCGGAGCATTACTTCGTTGCTGTCGATCCAAAAACCGATCAGGCCATCGGATACATTTGCGGCACCACAGACACCGAGGCACAAGAAAAGCGCCTCACGCGCAAGATCGTACCTCGCATCCTGCTGCGGGCAACTTTTTACACCAGTTGGCGCCACCCGGAAAGCTTCCGCATTTTACGCGCCATGGCAAAAAGCGCCGGTCAATTCACCGGCTCAGCATTAGCCGAAATCAAACAGACCTACCCCGCCCACTTGCATATCGATATCTTGCCCGAGTACCAACGCATCGGTTTGGGAACACGCCTGATGGACACCTTCGAAGATCACCTGCGTGCTCATGGCGTAAAAGGCGTGCACCTGGGAACCTCGAACCAAAATTACAAAGCCCTACCCTTCTACGAAAAGCGCGGTTTCCAACTCGTATACGAAATGCCTGCCCAGCTCTGGCCAGAGGTTTCCGGTCTCAAAACGTTGTTCTTTGCTAAATGCCTCTAGCATCAGGAAAACCTAATGTTCGATAAATTCGCAGCCACCAAGACCAAACCGCTCATCATGGCGCATCGCGGCAATAAACTGAACTGCCCCGAAAACACCCTCGCCGCCTTCCAGCGCGCCATCGAAGAAGGTGCCGACATCATAGAGACCGACCTGCACCTCTCCGCCGATGGCGTCTTCATGTGTATCCACGATGCCACCATCGACCGCACCACGGATGGCAGCGGCGCGGTCGCCGACCTCACCGTAGCCGAACTCAAGCGCTTCAGCGCCAGTTGCGGGCTTGAAGATTATGCCGACGAACGCATTCCCACCCTATCGGAAGTGAACGCTATACTCCCCCCAGATGTATTACTTGCACTGGAATTGAAAACCGACCGCTTTCTCGAACCGGAAGTCTGTCAGCAGCTCGCCGACCAACTGGCAGCAGAAAACGTGCGCGACCGGGCATTTGTGCTGTCGTTTTCGATTGAGCGTCTGCAAACCGTGCGTCAGACCACCCTAGACATCCCCACCGGTTTGATCACCGGCGAGCGCCTTTTCCCCATCTCGGGTGTCGATATGACTGGTGCGTACTGGCCCTTATTGATCGTCAATCCATTTTACGTTTTGCTGGCGCATTTGCGCGGCCAGGCATTTTGCCCGCTTGACCCCACCCCAGACAAGCGCCTGTGGTATTATCGCCTGCTGGGTGTCGAAGCCGTACTGACAGACGATCCCGGCAGCACGCTCAAAAAACTCAAAAGGGGCTAAATTTACAATTAAGGATTAGAATAGGGCAGTGACGGGCATTGTAACAGCACGATCATTGGATACAATCCCCATTCACTAACATATATTTTTTCACTGGAAAGGATTTTTACATGGCGAAAAGCAAAAAGGTACGCGTGGCAATCATTGGTGTTGGCAACTGCGCGTCTGCATTAGTTCAAGGTGTGGAATATTACAAAGATGCCCCCGACGATGCCGAGATTCCAGGTCTGATGCACGCCAACCTGGGCGGCTATCATGTTCGGGATATTGAATTCAGCGCCGCCTTCGACGTTGTAGCGAGCAAAGTTGGTAAAGACCTCAGCGAAGCGATCTGGGCACACCCCAACAATACGATCAAGTTTGCTGAAGTACCCAACCTCAATGTACCCGTTTACCGCGGCATGACCCACGATGGTCTGGGCAAATACCTGAAAATGGTCGTCGAGAAAGCCCCCGGCCACACAGACGATATTGTCAAGATTTTGCAGGAGACCAAGACCGATGTGGTCGTCAGCTACTTACCGGTCGGCTCCGAAATGGCGACCAAATGGTACGTGGAACAAATCCTGGACGCGGGCTGCGGCTTTGTCAACTGTGTGCCGGTGTTCATTGCCAGCCAGGATTACTGGACCAAGCGCTTTGTTGAGCGCGGTCTGCCCATCATTGGTGACGACATCAAAAGCCAGGTCGGTGCAACCATTACCCATCGCGTGCTGACCAACCTCTTCAAGGATCGCGGCGTACACCTCGACCACACCTACCAGTTGAACTTCGGCGGTAACATGGACTTCTACAATATGCTCGAGCGCGACCGCTTGGAATCCAAGAAGATTTCCAAAACCGGCGCGGTCACCAGCCAACTGCCTTACGAACTGGGCGACGAGAACGTGCACGTTGGCCCCAGCGACTATGTGCCCTGGCTGACCGACCGCAAATGGTGCCACATCCGCATGGAAGGGCGCGCCTTCGGAGATGCCCCACTCAACCTGGAATTGAAGCTCGAGGTGTGGGATTCGCCCAACTCGGCCGGTGTGGTGATCGACGCGGTGCGCTGTGCCAAGCTGGCGCTGGACAACGGCCTTTCCGGGCCGCTGCTCGATCCGTCTTCCTATTTCATGAAGACCCCGCCCACGCAATACACCGACGATGTTGCCAAGCAAAAAACCGAAGATTTCATTCAGAAGCTGAGCAAAAAAAAGGACTGAGTGCAATAAGATCATTCGTAGAGCGGGCTTATGATAAGCCCGCTTTATCTTTCAATACCCAGATTATCCCGCTTCTTCTGATATAATTCGCCCCAATTAAACAGAGAGGTAATTGAACCTTTTCAAAAGTAAAAAGATCGTGCATCATAGTTGTGAATCCAACTCAACAAAGGAGCTGCAACTATGAGCACGATCCCTGTGAGTGTAACAGAAAAACAGTTCAATGAACATATTCGACCGCATATTTCTACCGCAAAACGCGGGTATGAGTGCAAAATTGCGCTCTACAAGGTTTTCAACTATATCCTCTATCGCTTGCATACCAGCTGTCAGTGGGAGCGACTTCCCATCGATACCGATCCAGACGATCCAGAAAAAAGGAACTCAGTTATCATGCCGTCTACTACCATTTTCGCAAGTGGAGCCGGGACGGTAGCCTTGAAAAGGTGTGGTGGGGCAGCATTATGACGATCGCAGACGAGTTGAATTTATCTGAACTCAATCTGGATGGCAGCCATGCGATTGCCAAGAAAGGTGGCGAAGCGGTGGCATATCAAGGCCGCAAAAAGGCCAAGACCACCAATATCTTGCCAATCACGGATGCCAACGGCTACATTCTGGCTTCCACCGGTCTGCTGGCTGGCAATCACAATGATGCTTACAACCTCAAAGCACACCTGCAAGTTGCTTTCAAGTGGCTCAAACGGCTAGGACTGGACATTTCCGGGGCGTATTTCAATGCCGATAAAGCCTTTGACACCAAGGCAGCCCGGAAAACCTGCTTCAATCATGGCGTTATTCCGAATATTGATGAGAACAAGCGCAATCGCAAAACCAACAAACGTGGCCGCAAACGGTTGTTCAATCAGGATGTCTACAAACACCGTTTCACCAGTGAACGTTCCTTTGCCTGGATCGATAAATTCAGGGCGTTACTGCTCCGTTTTGAGCGGCGAGCGGTCTACTTCCTGGGCGCTCACTTCATTGCCTTTGCAATGATCAATCTGCGCCATGTTTTTCAACAATAAGTTTCAATCAGTTCAGATGGAGGAGGTCTGTTCGATCATGGCTGAGACACCCGCATTGAAACAGCTTGAATTAGGGAACACCGGAGACTCATACGCCCCACTGGGCATTGGCGCCTGGGCCTGGGGAGATCGTATAGTCTGGGGCTATGGACAGGGCGGCTACACAGACGATGACATCAAACAGGCCTTCGAAGCCAGTCTGGAAGGCGGGGTAACCTTCTTCGACACGGCCGAAGTCTATGGCAGCGGCCAATCCGAAAAAATTCTCGGCCGCCTGCTTGAGGCTAGCGAACATCAGGCGTTGGTTGCTACCAAATATTTCCCCTATCCCTGGCGGATTGGCAAAAACAGCGTGCTCAAGGCCTTGAAAAAGAGCCTGGAGCGGCTTGGTCTCGAACGGGTCGATTTATATCAACTCCATTGGGCGATCCCTTTCCTCCCCGTTGAACGCATTGTCGATAAACTGGCTGTCACCGTGAAAGAAGGGTTGACGCGCACAGTCGGCGTTTCAAACTACAACGTCGAACAGACCGAACACGCCTACGCTCGCCTCGCCAAACAAGACATCCACCTATACTCCAACCAGATCAAATACAATCTACTGCACCGCAAGCCCGAGTTCGAGGGATTAGTCGATAAGTGCAAAGAGTTGAACACGCTCATAATCGCTTACAGCCCACTGGCACAAGGGCTGTTAACCGGCAAATACACCCCCGAAAACCCGCCACCGGGTGTACGCGGGCGGCGTTATTCCGGGGACGAACTGGCCGAGATCAATTCCTTCGTCAATTTACTGCGCCGAGTCGGGGAGAACCACGGCGGCAAGACCCCCTCGCAGGTCTCGCTCAACTGGCTGATCTGCAAAGGCACGCTGCCAATCCCTGGCGTTAAAAACATGCGCCAGACCAGGGATAATTTAGGTGCCCTTGGCTGGCGACTGGAAGCAGACGAAATTGCGCTGCTGGAAGAAAAAGCCCCGCAGCTAGACCATTAGCGACAAATCATAATCGGGTACCTGAACGCGCGCAGCATCTTATCGACTGTGCTGCCCAGCATGACCTGCATCAGCGGATTCTGGCCGTATCCACCCATTAACAATAAGTCAATACCGTACTGTTCGGCGGCGATCAAGAGCGCGCTGTCCACCGGGCCTTTGATCTTGATGAATTCAGCTTCGGCGTTATGCGCCTTGAAATAGTCACGTACCTCTTTTTCGGATTTTCGGCGTGCAGTTGAACTCTCTGTATTTCCCACCACGTAAATCGTTACGTCCCAATTCTTCGCCAGATATACGGCCAGGTACATGGCTTCTTTGGCCTTGGGGCTGCCGTCGTAGGCTAACAAGGCAGTCTTCAATGCTGAAACACTGGGGACGGCCAAAACCGGGCGCGGGCTTTGTTGAATGATCTCCCGCAGTCCCGAACGCAAGCGCGCCAGGGGTTCATCGTCTGGCGGGTGAAAGACATTCAAAACCACCAGGTCGCTCCAAACCGCGCGTTCGCTGATCTGGTGCGCCGGACTACCCACTTCAAAGACCAACTCACCGGCAATATCGCTGGCCTTGCAGCGCTTCTCAAACTCTTTTTTAACGGCACGCGCCTTTTTGCTGCTTTTGTCCTTTTCCGTTGGCACCACATACAACCCCCGGATGACTGCGCATTCCCGCTGAGCGATCAGGAACGCCTGCTCCAACGCCTTCCATTCCACATCTTCGTCACTGATTGGCACCAGAATCGCCGAAAATAAACAATCGGTAGTGCGCGGCACAGCATTGCTCGCTTGCGGTTGGTTCGGCATTAAATCTGCTTCGGTAGAAGATTCCTCTACAAGCTCTTCAGCCCGGGAGCCAACGGAAGCCACCTTCCCGGTGAGGCGTTTGATCATATCGACAGCCGCTTCTTCCGGTCTGACCTGCCACCCCAATCGCTTCGCCATTTCATCCCGGTGTCGAAGGAGCCATAGATACAGGTCGGTTTCCGTACGCTCTGGGAAATCCCGCAAAATACCACTTTTCCGAATGACGGCAATGACCGGTAGATAAACGGTCTCCACCCAACTAATTACCGCATCCCGGTAAGGAATTGCTTGGTCTTCTTCGATGCCCATGAAATACCGATGAACTGAAATATGATCCAATAACTGTTCGTAACGACCGGGAGCCGTCGCCATGAAATCCAGGTCAGGGTAAAGCGCATCCAATTCGGTCCGTTCCAGGAAATTCGTATACCCCGCCTTGATGAGAATATCGTCTATCTCATCATCCGGGCTGAGCGGCACTTTGGTCTTGAATTCGGTCACGTAAGCCTGGATATACTTGACGTTGTTCTGGCGAGCAATTGAGACGCGGTGGTTTCCGTCCAGGACAAAGTAGGCGTCGCCGATCTGATAGACTTCAATGGGTGGCAGTCCTGTCAGGCTTTCAACGGCGGCTTTAACCCGCGCCCAACGTTCCCGGTCACTAGCCATTTTAGGCAGGAAATCCCGGTTGAAATCCTCATAACGGCCCACCGAGCCAACAATCGAATCCAGCGGAATTTCTTTCAAGACCCGGCGATTGCTGGCCGAGGCTCGCAATTGCTTACTAACTTCATCAAACGATAATAAATCTGAGGGCTTCCCGGTCAGGCGCCCCCAGATTTCCTGCAAGGCAGCATCGCGGCGGGCATTTCGAAAATCTTGCAAAGCCGAGCGATATGAAAAGCTAAAAGAGTTATCGTCCATTCGTGCTCCAATTAGAGATAATCAATCCAGGTTTCCACGACAACTTCGCGAAAGCCATAGGCATTGATCACACGCGTGTTACCAAAAGTCGTCATCCAGGGATCGTTGTTTGCGTACAGGTGGATGTGTCCATGGAAGTGCAAGGCCGGTTTAAATACATTCAAGAACCAACGATAAGCCTTGAAACCCTGATGCGGCAAGTCGTTGCGGTCTTGTACTTCAAAAGGCGGTGCGTGCGTAACCAGGATATCCAGGTAGCGTCCATAACGGATGCGATTGAGCAGCAATTGCGGCACCATCCGAAGCACCTGCATCCACATCTGGTCTTGAGAGTACATAAAAGGCCCAGGCTTATAGCGCAATGAACCTCCGAATCCAGCCACCAGCAAACCACCCAGATTTACAACTCGGCGATGCAGGTCAATACATCCCATCGGTTCGGTTTTCGGTCCGGCGGAGGAGTATTCTACTTTATTGGCATGGTTTCCACGCACATAATACACCGGCTTTTGTAAAGCATCGGTGATAAACTCGAGATAATAATACGGCAAATCACCGCAGCTGATGACTAAGTCTATATCTTCGAAACGATCTTTCGCCCGCGTACTGTAGACGAGATCCTCGACCTTATCACTTATACAAAGTATCTTCATTCAGTCAGCACCAACTTATATCACAATCCCAGCATGGATCGGATTCTTACATGGATAGCTTACCAAAGTATAACATTACACGCTACCACTGCTTGTAAGAATATTGGCACCAAAATCAGCATCTTCTATCCACCACAAACGATCAGCTTTACGAATATAAGAGCTTTATCAAAAATCCTGTAAACTATACCTGATCCAGGCAGCAGATGTTATAATTACAAGTCCCGGGGATGACAGGCTTCGACGGAAGAGGCTGGTCCCGGACTGCGAGTCGAGAGGTGCCGACCTCGATAAATCAGCACACCAAATTAAGTGCCAATCGCACTGACTACGCAGCTCTGCCCCTCGCCGCGTAAGTGGTTGAGTAAAGAGCTCGTCTGACCTCTCAGTAGGTCACGCCCGCCATCTCCTAACTCCGGCTGGAGGTGGTCTGGGCGACACAAAGCTGGAGTGCCACTCGGGACGCTGCTAAACGGGTGAAAGAAAGGCTTTCGGGCCTTAGCAGCTAACCAGTAAAACCCTGGGTCACCTGTGGGTTTGCTGGTGAACACAAACAGGTGACTACACTCGTAGATGTTCGAGGGCTTAATCTTGCGGACGCGGGTTCGATTCCCGCCATCTCCACCTGAAAAACGTACCGGATCGCCGGTACGTTTTCTTTTTCCCCACAATGCACTAACCAATCAATAATTTGACAACCATGCTAAATGTGAAGAAGCAGGTTTAGGGAGTGCCGATAAACAAAACAGATCCACTTCCAAGTCTACGCTCAAGTATCCCTCAAACTGTGGTATATATTGCCCTTGGAGGTAAACATGAACACCTGGGAATACAAAGTATTGGTCGTATCCACATCCGGCTCCACCGCCGGGAACGTGGTCAAAGACAATGACGAGTATCCGCTGCGCAAACAGCCGCAGTTATTCGAGCATCTCAATTATCTGGGGAAATTGGGTTGGCGCTTAATCAGCAATTACTCGATTGGTGAGGGTGAAATGCACTATATCCTGGAACGCCCAGGAGAACCGTTCGAAGAGATTGAAGTCTGAGCTAATCGTGCTCTTCGCCACCGGGCAGGATCGCCCCGTTCAAGGCCCAGGCGCGTGAGAGCTGTTCGTAGGTCACTTCCGCCCCCTGGAATTTTGCGCCTACCAGCACAGCATCCTGAAAACTAACGTCGCGCAGGTTGGTATCCTGAAAGTCGACGTTCTCAAGATAAGCCCGCTCGAAGCGTGCCCCGCTCAGGTCAGCCTGCCGCAAGGTTGCCCCCATCATATCCGTATCCTGAAAATCCACTTCAGTCAGAATCGCATAGCGCAGATCGGCGTCGCGTAGATTGGCACCGGCAAAAATCGCCTTACGCAAAATCGCATTATTCAGTTTAGCCTTGCGCAGGTTGGTATCGCGTAGATCGGTCTCGAACAACGTGGCGCGCTTGAGCGACACCCCCGCCATACTGCCACCCGCCAAGATTGCCTGGCTCAAATCAGCTTCTGCCATATCCGCCCAATCCAGTTTGACACCCGATAAATCTGCCCCCACCAGCAAGGTCCGCACCAGATAGGCATCGCGCAGGTTGGCCTCGCGCAGATCAACGCCTTCCAGATGTGCGCCGGAAAGGTTGGCGCTCTCCAGGTTGGCCTTGGTCAGGCCCTTCGACTTGAAATCCAAAGAGGCCAAGTTGATCCCCGGCAGATTCAACGGCCCAGAAGAACCGAGCATAATATCAAGTTCGGTTTGCGAAAGGTCACTCATCAATCAACATCCACCAACAGTTCATCCATTACAGCCCAATTATTGCACACTATCGGCCCTTAATCAAGAAATGCGGCAGACCAGGCCCTTGAGATAGGCGCTCTCCGGAAAATTCAACGCTACGGGATGGTCGCCAGCCTGATGCAGGTAACCGACAATCTGCGCCTGCACCCCGGCGTCCAGGGCGGCGTCGGCCACGATCTTCTGGAATAGAGCCGCATCTACCCCACCGGAACACGAGAAAGTTACCAGCTTTCCGCCGGAACGCAGTAGCTTGAAACCGAGTAAGTTGACATCTTTATAAGCCCGAGCAGCGCGCTGCACCTGTGCCGAAGTGGGCGCAAATTTTGGCGGGTCGAGCACGATGGCGTCAAAACTACGGCCTTCATCCCGGAACGTACGCAGCACAGAGAAAACATCCCCTTCAATCAATTCAACCCTGTCGAGCGGCAGTTCATTACTGTCGATATTCTCGCGGGCGCCGTCCAGCGCCGGGCCGGAACTGTCTACCGCCACCACCGATTTTGCACCGGCGGCCAGGGCATTGAGCGTAAAGCCGCCGGTATAGGCGAAGCAATCCAATACATCGGCATCGGCAGCTAAATTACGGAACGCCAGACGATTATCACGTTGATCGAGGTAAAAGCCGGTCTTTTGGCCCCCGGCTACATCCAGGGCGTAAGATAGGCCATATTCGTGAATGTAAAATACCTCAGCAGGTTGTTCGCCGTACAACAGTCCGGTGCGCACCGGCAACCCTTCCAACTCGCGCACATCGGCATCCGAGCGTTCGTAAATCCAACCTGGCGCAGTCAGGTCGATCAGGGCTTGGACAATTGTTGTTTTCCAATATTCCGCTCCCCAACTCAGGAATTGGACCACCAGGCCATCCCCAAAACGGTCAACGATCAAGCCGGGGATACCGTCCGCCTCGGCGTATACCAGGCGGACCGCATCTGTAGCACCCTGCGCAAGCAGTGATGATCGGAAAGCAATAGCATTTTCAAGCCGCTCGCGCAGGAAATCTTCATTCACAGCTTGTGTCTCATCCCAGGCCCACACTCGCACACGGATTTGCGACTCGTGGCTATATGCACCAAGTGCCAAAAACACGCCGTTCGAACTGCGCACACATACGGTTTCGCCCGGCCGCGGTTCCCCCTCCAGACGCGCAATCGACCCCGAGAATACCCAGGGATGGCGGCGCAGCAAGGGTTTCTCGCGTCCAGGTTTGAGGATGATACCCGGGCCTTTTGGTTTCACTGAACGATCTCTAATTTTCTTCCGGCTTTATGGATGATGTCCATTGCTTTTTCGATTTCATCTGGTTCGTGAGCGGCTGTAACCGTCGCCCTTAGACGCGCGAGGCCCTCGGGAACTGCGGGAGAAATAACCGGTAAAACAAAAATGTCTTTCCTTTGAACTTCGCGGGTCAACGCGAAAGCTCGTTCATCCGCGCCGCATAAGACAGGCACGATCGCCGTTTCAGTCATTAAAGTATCGAAGCCGCGCGCTTTTAGCCCATTGATAAATTGATCCGTATTTTCGCACAGTTTTTCAATGCGCCAGGGTTCATCCAGGATAACCTTAAAAGCCTCATTCGCTGCCCCTGCCTGGGCGGGCGGCAAAGCCGCCGAGAAAATGTACGCCCGGCTGGCATGACGCAAATAAGTAATCACATCCTTTTTCGCCGCCACATACCCCCCTACAGAAGGAATGGTTTTACTTAAAGTGCCCATTTTAATATCAATCACATCCGGCATTCCGAAATGTTCTTCTATCCCACGGCCAGTTGCTCCCAACACGCCTACAGAGTGCGCTTCATCGATCATCAACCAGGCACCGTATTTTCTGCATAGACTCACCACTTTAGGCAGATCGATAATATCACCATCCATGCTGAATACTGCATCAGCGATAACCAGTTTCGCCGAACCTGCCGGAGCGTCCGCCAACCGCTCTTCTAGATGTTGCATATCGTTATGGCGGAAGCGCACAAAATTCGCCCCCGACATGAGGCAGCCGTCAACGATACTGGCATGATTCATTTTGTCAGAAAACACATAATCATGTCTGCCGACCAATGCCGACACCACGGATAAGTTGGTCGCATACCCGGATGAATAAGTAATCACACCCTCCACCTTTTTAAAAGCCGCAATCGTCTCTTCTAATTCCACGTGCAGGTCCAATGTGCCTGCAAGGCTGCGAACACCATGGGTACCGGTGCCGTATTTATCGACGGCATTTTTTGCAGCCGAATTGATCCTTGGATGTCCCACCAACCCCAGATAACTATAGGATGCATACATACTCATCAGGCGACCGTTCACGCGCACTCGGGCGCCCCCTTCCAATTCGGAAATCGGTTGATTGAAATAATAAAGGTCTTCCCGCTTAATTCCCTCTACACGCTGAACCATTTCATCCACACGTTGGTTTACTGCATCGTCCCTAATATCAATATTCATACTATCTCTCTCTTCTAAATATTTTTTAAAACTAAAATTTTCCCGGAGGGGAACAATTCATCCACACGATAAATTTACTGATCTTCCTATCCCAACCGGCGCAGGTCATCTTCGTCAAGTACATTCACCCCTAAATCCTGGGCCTTGGTCAGCTTGGAGCCAGGTTTTTCCCCGGCTACCACGTAATCCGTCTTGGCGCTCACCGAGGAAGCCACTTTACCACCCCGCGCCTGGATGTATTCCTTGGCTTCCTGGCGCGAAAAACCCGCCAGCGTACCGGTCACCACAAAGGTCAGACCCGCAAACGGTTGCTCACCCAATTCATCTGCACTGGGTTGTTCAGCCACTGGCCAGAACCCGGCTGCCTTGAGTTTCGCCAACACCTGCTGGTTAGCCGGACGTGCGAACCAGTCCACCACGGCCTGGGCCATATTGGGGCCAAAGCCTTCAATCGCTTCCAGATCTTCGATTTTTGCAGCGGCGAGTTCATCCAACGTGCGGTAATGACCGGCCAGTTCGGTTGCACCTACCTCTCCAATCAAGCGAATGCCCAAAGCGTTAATCAGGCGCGCCAACGGCTGCTGCTTGGAAGTTTGGATGGCGGCGATCAGGTTATCAGCTTTCTTCTCGGCAAAGCCTTCCAGCACCAATAAGTCTTCACGCGTCAACGTATACAGATCAGCAACATCTTTAATCAGCCCTTCGTTGACAAGCTGTTCGACGATCTTAATTCCCAGCCCAACAATATCCAGCGCCCCACGCGAGACGAAGTGCTCCAGGTTGCGGATCAACTGTGCCGGGCAACCCGCATTGACGCAGTACCAGGCCACCTCACCCTCGAAGTGCTCGACCGGCTCGCCGCAATCCGGGCAAACTTGCGGCGGCTCGTAGGGTTTTTCATCACCTGAACGCGCCGCCTCCACCGGGCCGATCACGTAAGGGATCACGTCCCCGGCGCGCTTGACCAGCACGCGGTCGCCCATGCGGATGTCCTTCTCGGCGATATAATCAAAGTTATGCAGTGTGGCCTTGCTGACCACTACGCCGCCGATCTCAACCGGATCGAGCTTTGCAAAAGGTGTCAATACCCCCGTGCGCCCAACGTTGACACCAATATCCAGCAACTCAGTAGTCACCTCCTGAGCCGGGAACTTGAAGGCAATCGCCCCACGCGGATCTTTACCGACCACCCCCAGCCCATCGGCCAGGGCATGGTCGTTGATCTTGACCACCACACCGTCGATCTCATAGGGCAGTTCCTCGCGCACCTCGATCCAGTCCTCGCACCCCGCAACAACCGCGTCGATATCTTCCATCAGTTGAGACTTATCGGATACCGGGAAGCCCAAGGTGCGCAAATAGTTCAACGTTTCCCACTGCGTGGCAGGCAGTTCTCCTTCCCCGGCCACGATGGCATACACCAGGAGGGTGAGCGGGCGTGTGGCGGTGATATTCGAATCCAACTGGCGCAAGGCTCCGGCGGCGGTGTTGCGCGGGTTGACGTAAGTGCGTTCTCCGGCTTCTTCCAACCGCTTGTTAAGGGCGTCGAAATCGGCTACGTTCATGAAAGCCTCGCCGCGCACGACCAAATACGGCGGCGGGGTCGGTCCGTCCGGCAAGACTGGGATACGCAGCGGCAAGGCATTGATCGTGCGCAAGTTGGCGGTAATGTCCTCACCGATCTCGCCGTTGCCGCGCGTCGCACCCTGGACAAATACGCCGTTACGATAATGCAGCACCACGGTCAGGCCATCAAGCTTGGGTTCG
>JAFGRA010000023.1 GCA_016935415.1 Anaerolineales bacterium | reverse complement strand
GAGGACTACGCCAACAAGCCCGAAACCAACCTGACCCGCGCCGCCATGGAACTCAAGCTGGCCGAAGCCCAGCGCCGTTACGATGACGCCGTGCGCCTGGTGAACAACCTGGAAGCCGAAACCAATGACATCGATATGGCCATCGCCCAGGCCAACCTCGCCGTGGCCGAAGCCTCCCTGGCCGTGGCCGAGCAAGATTTAGAAGAGTTGAAAGACGGCCCCGACCCCGACCTGCTGGAAATGGCCCAGGCCCGCCTGGATAACGCCGAAGCCGCCATCCCGCTGGCGCAGTCCCTGGTGGATGCCGCCCAGGCCAACCTCGACTTGCTGCAAGTACAGATGGATAAGCTCACCGTCAGCGCCCCCATCGATGGGCTGGTGCTCAACCGCCTGGCCGAACCCGGCGAAATCGTATTGGCAGGCAGCCCGATCCTGACCATCGGCACGCTGCAGGACACCACCATCACAGTCTACATCCCCGAAGACCGCTACGGCCAGATCGACGTGGGCGACAAAGCCGCAGTCACCGTCGACTCGTTCCCCGGCGAAACCTTCACCGCCGAGGTGAAGCGCATCGCCGACCAGGCCGAATACACCCCCCGCAACGTGCAGACCGAAGAAGAGCGCCGCACGACCGTCTTCGCCATCGAATTGTCGGTCACCAACACAGACGGCAAGCTCAAGCCCGGCATGCCCGCCGATGTGAATTTTGGCGTGGAATAAATCTCTTATCACCTTATGAGGTAGAAAGAAATATCATGACTGACACAAACACGCAACTGAAGAGTCCCCCCAAAGGTTTTGCCCGCCTGCTGTGGCGCGCCCCGATCTGGTTCTACAAAGTCGGGTTAGGCTGGATGCTGGGTAAACGCTTCTTACTGCTCAACCATATTGGCCGCAAGAGCGGCAAGCCGCGCCAGGCTGTGCTTGAAGTGGTGCGCTTTGATAAAGATACCCACACCTACTACGTCGCCTCCGGTTTCGGCGAAAAGTCGGACTGGTTTCAGAACGTCATGCAGCATCCCGATGTCACCATCCAGGTTGGCGGCAAGCACTATGAAACCAGCGGCGTGCGTTTGAGCCAGGAAGCAGCCGAAGATGAGTTACTTACCTACAACCGCCACCATCCCGCCGCCCTCAAAAACCTCGCCAGCCTGATGAACTATCCCTATGACGGCACCGAGGACAGCATCCGTAAATTAGCCGCCCTGCTGCCGATTATTTCCTTCAAGTTAGATTAGTGATCTAACCGCTTTTCATTGACCACGAAGGCACAAAGCCACAAAATTTTTTCTTCGTGACTTTGTGCCTTCGTGGTAAAAAAGCCAAATCTCACTCCAATTTGGCGCGTGCCATAACCGCGTACCCACTCTCTGGGAAATCATGCCATACTTTCCAATAGGCTTCTACCGCGGCGCGCTCCTCCCCCATCCACTCATATGCCAGGCCTAATAAATAATAGTAACGATCAGCACCGTATCCGGCTTGATCTTCCAACCCTTCCAACTTGGCTAATTGTTCCTCGATCAACGCAACCGCCTCTTCTAAGTTACCCTCGTCAAACATGGTGTAGGCGATCAGGTCAAAGGATCGCAAATATCCTTTTTCAAGATCCCACCGATAAGTCTCAAAGATCCGCCTAGTGTAGGATTCTTCAAGGATATAGTAAATCGTGATATACGGAAAACCTTTATCCATATTCACTTCAAAACGATCTACATTGTAGCTTCTATCTAGAATCAAATTCAGAAACTTCTTACCGTCCTCCTCATCAATCTGAAACACATAAAAGCTATCATCTTCTTGAACGAGGGTAAGCATTTCACCAGATTGAGAAATACTCATATGCTCAATTTCAATGCTTTCCAGTTCCCCCCCTCCAAGATTATATAGGTCGTATCCACGATCTGAGGACAGCAGCATCCAAGTCGACCTACCAGTACTGCCGTATCCTAGAGAGGTATCTGCACGAATAAGCCAGTCTTGCTTGCCATCTAAATCCAGATCAACTGCTAATGAGTCGGTTATTGTTATTCCTGCATCCACCAATACATCCAGAATATCTTTACCTCTGGGAGGTTTGGCATTCGAAACAATATATCTGAATATATCGTATTCATTACATAGATACGGCATCAGATAGAAAGAGTATCCCTCGAAACCCCATAATTCTAACAACAATTCACTATCGTCATACATATCAAAATTAGCTTGTCTGGAACTTGGTATGGTATCCCATAAACTCGCCTTGGCCGCTTTACAAGCACGGTACAGATCTTGTGAATTTTGATAATTTTCTAAAAACACTTCAGAGGCGTTTGCTATCGCGGGATAATCCGCGTTGTAGGGTTCTGCAACAATAGCTTGGATATTTGTTTGTGCTTTTCGAGATTCACCTTGCAGTCCATAGGCTACACCCAGTTGGAATCGCAAATAGTCGGGAACACCTGGGCCGTATTCTGTATCATCAGATTTATCCCAGCTACTAATTAATTCTAGGGCTTCGGCAGCAGCTTTACTCACTTCCATATTGCCCAAGAAAACCTCAAAGGCATTCAATCCATTTGCAAATTCCTGCCTCACCGCTGTATAGGATTCTCCTGTCCATTGAAAAATTTCGGTCCTTTCGTACCAATAATCCATTATTTTTATAAATTTTTCTCCGGTTATCGGGGATTCTCCAATCTGCCATTCTCCAGGGCATGTTCGAATCTCGATTTGCCCGTCTGTAAATTCTTTGAACTCATTATCTTGCCATTCAAACACATTAATTTCAAAACTACACATTGAACCACTGTGCGCGCCATACACATAAATAACATCTGGCTGGCCGTTTTGATTGAGGTCATCGATCTGCAATTGATCTATCGCATATTCAAAGTTCATATGCGTTACGATTGTTGTTGCTTCATACCTGCCGAGGTTGTTTTTCCGAATTGCCAGAACCAATCCTCCGCTGAAGTAATATGAATCATAAGAACCATAGCTATCTAGTGAGGTAATCTCGAGTACGGTCGCATCTTTGAAATCTCCAAATAAATTATTCACCGGAGTAGCTCTGTGGATGAAAAATTTATTTCTGATCAAGAAGCTCTCCAAAATTTCCAGATTACCACCGGTTTGGTTCAGCTTATCCTCGATCTGCTCGATGATCCAAGCATTGCTTACGGTTTTATTTTGGATGAAATTTGACGCTGCCAACTGCCATTTCACATCCTGGTTGTAATTGCCAACTGGGTAACGCGTCAATGCCTCCTGGATAGCTATGATCTTTGGGCTTTGGGCATTTCGGAAACGGGACCGGTCACTAGAAGCGCCATCCAGATTATGTGCATATGCATATTGATCCATGGTATAGATCAGGTCGATGGCGCTGTTATACGACCAGCTTTTCAGCGATAATTCATCGGCACTCCCTTCTGGAGGTGCTACAGGCAGAGAAAGCGGATTGAAGAGTTCATGGGTCGGGAAAACGAGATCATTGGGATGCAGATTTGCAATCCGAGAAGTCGGGGTAAGCGTGGGTGTTGGTGATGGTCCTGGTGTCCTGGTTAGCGTTTGTGTATTAGTTGGAATTAACGTCAGCGATGGAACGATCGTTTTTGTGCGGGTTGGTAACCGTGTTTTGGTTGGAATTGGTGTCCGGCTTGGCGTAAGCGTCGGGGGAATTGTTGGGGTTTCAGTGAGCGGCGTGGAACTCGCAGTATCTGTTTGGTCAGAACGACAGCCGCAGATTAGCAGCATAAAGCAGATCAGTCCAAAAAGAACAAATTTTGAATTTGCCATCCGATAGTGCACCAACATGAGAGTTCCTCCTACGTTTCCCGCAAATTGCCAGGGCAAGCGCATCAACTTTTCCGCATTCCCTAAAATTATATCCTCAATCCCACCCATTTTTCAAAACAATTTGTGGCCCATTCCTTAAAAATCGACACCCCGGAAACCCGGGGTGTCCTAATTTCGATCGCCAAAACTGTGAGGGAGACACGTTTTAACTATCGAACTTGTCCAGATTATACCAAATTTTGTGGTCTATTTTGCCGTTTTTCATCCAAATTAATCATGTATGTTTTGGGCAGTTTGACCACAAAATGGCAGTTTTGCGGGCCGGGACAGGCCTTTGCGCAGCTGCTGCAAGTGGTTTGTGGCGTGCAGCAATCGCCGCCCAGGTCGTCGCCGGTCTGGATGCGGCCTTTGCGCACCAGGAAATCGAGCATGCCTTGCAGCGCGCCCGGCTCGATGTCCAACTGGCGGCTGAGCGCGTGCAGGTCGATGGAACCTTCCGCCGCTTCGATGGCTTGTATAATTTGGTTGAGCATACCGTTATCCTAATTTAATTAGCCTAGTCCCAATAAACGCCCGCCCTGGAAGACCACCAAAGCGGCCACCCAGGCAATCGCAAACTGTCCAACAATACTGACCCAGGCCCACTTTGTGCCCAGTTCCTGCTTCTCGGCAGCAATCGTGGCCGCACAAGGCGTGTACAGCAGCACAAAGACCATGAAAGCCAGCGCCGCCAACCCGCCATGCCCGCCGCTGGTCTGCGTGAAACCAACCTGGATGGCGTGCATCAGTTCCGTCATCTGCTCCTCGCCGCCGTCGTCGAAAAGATCGACCCCAAAAACCAGCAGGAACGACTTGAAAGTATCCACAATCGCATCCCAGAAAGACACAGCAATCGCTTTCACATCCTCCCAGAATGTTGCATCTTCCACCACATCAGCTTCCATCACACCGTAGGATTGCGACATCGTGCTGATCACAACCTCTTTGGCAACAAAGCCGGTGAACAATGCCCCGCTGGCCTGCCAATTATCGAACCCCAACGGGGCAAAAATTGGCGCAACCGCTCCGGATACGCGTGCGAAGGCGCTATCCTGCATATCGATCTTAGCAAACTCGCCGCCGCCGACCGGGATGGCAGTCAGCAGCCAGATCACCATACTGGTCAGCAGGATGATCGTCCAGGCATTCTTCAAAAAGGCGCTGCTGCGCTCCCACACGTAGAACCAGATGCCCTTGGCAGTCGGCAGGCGGTAAGGCGGTAGCTCCATCACCAGGGCCGAGGTGTGCTTGGTCTTGAAAACCGTGTGGCGCAGGGCGATCCCCAATCCAATCGCCATCACGATCCCCAGTAGGTACAGGCCAAAGATCACCTGACCGCTGTACCCGGGGAAGAAAATCCCTGCGAACAATACATAGACCGGCAAACGCGCCCCACAGCTCATGAAAGGTACCAGCAGGCCGGTCAAGATGCGGTCGCGGCGTTCCTCTAAGGTGCGCGTGGCATAAATGGCCGGAACGGTACAGCCGAAGCCGACCAACATCGGCAAGAAACTCTTGCCGTGCAAGCCCAGCGGGCGCATGAAACGGTCCATCACCAGGGCGGCGCGCGCCATATAGCCCGAGTCTTCCAGAACCGCCAGGGCAAAGAACAGCGTCATCAGCACCGGCAGGAAGACCAACACCCCACCCACCCCGCCGATCACGCCGTCTACTAACAAACTTTCCACCCAGGTTTGTCCCAATCCGACCGCGCCCAGCATGGCGGACACCCAGCGACTGAGCGGCCCGGTGAGCACAAAATCGACCCAATCCAGCAGCGGGGCGGAAACATCGGTGGTCAATTTGAAGATCAGCCACATCACACCCATGAAGATCGGCAGGCCCAGCCAGCGGTGGGTAAGCACCTGGTCGAGCCGGTCGGTAAAGCTGACCTGTTCGAGGTGCTCATGGACACAGGCCTCACAGACCAGGCCGTTGATCCAGCCGTAGCGCTGTCCGGCGATGATCGTATCGACCTCTTCATCGAAAACGTGGGTCAGATAATTGACGCTAATCCCCGTCGTCTTGAGCAGCGTTTCGCCGCCTTCCAGGGTCTGGATGCGTTCCTGGACTTCTTCGTCTTCTTCCAACAGTTTGATCGCCAGCCAGCGGGCGGGATAGTGCTGGTTGATGGCATTCATCTCACCAATTATCTCTCCCAGGCGGGCGATCTCTTTTTCGATCTCCTCGGCATATTCGATCTGGTGGCCTTTGCGCGCCAGCGAAACCATTGAATCGACCAATTGGTTGATGCCTTCGCCCTTGCGCGCCACAGTGAAAACTACCGGCACGCCCAATTGGGCACTCAATGTGGCCTGGTTGATGCGAATGCCACGCGCTTCCGCCATATCGGCCATATTCAAAGCCACAACCATCGGGATACCCAACTCCAGAACCTGGAGGGTGAGATATAGGTTGCGCTCCAGGTTGGCGGCATCCACCACGGTAATCACTACATCCGGTTTTTCGGTCAGCAGGAAATCACGCGCAATGGTTTCTTCCAGCGAGAAGGCACTCAGGCTGTATGTGCCCGGTAAGTCGATCAGTTTTACGTTCTGATCGCCATGCGAAAAGTGACCTTCTTTTTTCTCAACCGTCTTGCCCGGCCAGTTACCGACGTGTTGGTGTGAACCGGTCAGGGCATTGAAGATCGTACTTTTTCCGGCGTTGGGGTTACCGGCCAGGGCGACACGCAATGAACTCATCAACTACCCTTCCCACTTGCATTCGAAGGGTACAACGATCATTTTTTCCGCCATGCCGCGCCCCAGCGCAATGCGAAAATCGCGCACGTGCAAAAGCAGTGGGCCGCCGGTATCTTGTAAGATCGTGATCTCTACGCCAGGGGTCAGGCCCATTTCGGCCATCCGATGATTCAAGCGTTTGCCACCATCGACTTTTACCAGGCGCACCGGTTTGCCGGTTGGGATGGTTGTCAATGAAACCGGTTTTTCAGACTGCATACATTTACCTCGTTTATCAACGTGAATTTGTTGTCTTGCTTTCCAGGTATTCGGCAATAGATTTATTCTTGCCGTCAGATCATCTTCATTCACCAGTAAATGTTTCACACTCATAATCGGCTCCATTAATTGATTTATTCTAATCATCCACTCGCTTTACCATCACCAATCCGGTCACATCGGTTCCCAGGTTGATCTGGTGATTCGCGATACCAACCAGCATGGCACCCTTGCTACCCATCGCCAGGACCGTGAGGGGCGTCCCTGGGATAAGCCCTTCCTGCTCCAGGAAAGCATGCATATTGGTATCGGCATCCACACGCACCACTTCGACCACCTCCCCCACAGAGAAATGGCTGAGCGGCTGGGCAAATTCAAGGGATTCGTGCAATTCAGAAGCGGGGATCGGCTTGCCTTTGACACTGCGGGTCGGTTCGCCAAGAAAAGTGAACAGGCGATCGGCAACATCCGGGGAAGTGATGTGCTCCATGCGGCAGGCCAGTGAATCAGCCTCTTCCAGCGAAAGCCCTAGATATTCGACCAGGAACAACTGCCACAACCGGCGGTGCCGCAGGATCTGGCTGACGGTCTGGCGGCCCTTGTTCGAAAGGGTCACACCTTTATAGGGCTGGTATTTCAGCCAACCATCAGTTTCTAATTTGCGCACCATCTGGTTCACAGAAACAGGTTGGATGTCCAGTTCTTCCGCCAAGGGGGATAGGGGAACTGGCTCGCCAACTCCACCCTCCATCAATTGGGCGATGGTTACCAGATACATTTCTTCGCTTTCGCTCATTTTTCTATCAACCATAAGATTTTTGCCGAATTTTTATGTCTAGCCATAAGATTACCTGTTTTTAGCTTAAAAAACAAAGGACAACTGTCCTTTATTGAAGGGACAATTGTCCTGAATTGAAAACAGCGAATTTAGGCTAATGCGCCCCGGATACCCGCTCCTCTTCCTCAACCTGAACGGGCTTTGTCCAGGGATCACGCCCCAGGATGCGCCGGTAGAAATAGGTTCCCAGGATGTCGGCCGTACTCAAGAGCGGCACGATGATCAACACCGCCAGCACGCCGCCTAAGGAAAGCGCCCCGATCACTGAAATGATCACCAGTGCGGGGTGCAGTTGCAGGCTCTGCCCCATGATCAAAGGCCGCAGCCAGTACGTTTCCAGGAAGTGGATGCCAAAAAAGAGGATCAAGACTAAAATGCCAAACCAGATGTTGGACATACTTAGGTAAGTCGAACCGACCAGCAAACCCACCACGCCTACGATCACGGCTGTGGTTGAAGTGCCAAATGAAGGGATCAGGGCCAGTATCGCTGCCAAAATACCCACGATAAGCGGCCCAGGCAGACCAATGGCGAGGGCGGCGATACCGGATACCACGCCAAGGATGGTCATCAACAACAACTGGCCGCGCAGGTAAATCTGCCAGACCACCTTGATGCGTTCGTATAAACGCCACACATCAGGGCGCAGCGGCTCGGGAACTGCATTGAAGGCCCACTTGAACAGCCGCCGCCAGTCCACCAGTAGATAATAGGCGGTGACCAAGATCATGAAAACGATAATCACGTTTTCGGTCGCAAAGGTGACGTATTCGATCAGTTGTTCGGGGTGCAGTAATTCAGTAAAGATGGTTTGAAAATCAAGCGATAATGAGTCCGCGGGAAAAGAAAAATCGCCAATTTGAACCTGCGCCAGCGATTGTTCGAGCGAAGCCTGCAAAATGCGCAATTCCCGGTTAAAAAGTGTGGTTTGCCGGATCACAAAAGGCGTAAAGCCGGCTGGTACTGCCAGCAATACCAGTAAAAATACCAAGAACACCAATCCGGCAGAAAGTTTATTCTTCATTTTCAAGCGCGTGTGCATAGCCCCAACAATCGGCTGCAGCAAAAAAGCTAACAAGGCAGATATAACTATCGGCCCAATCAGTGGACGGATGAAATAAATAAATCCGGAAATCAACACCAGGCCAAAGATGATCAACAATAAACGCGTCTGATTACTCCAGGGTTCACTCATCTATTTACTCCTCATTTTCGAATAGGTGCTAATTTACAGGTACCGGGCAGATAACTTTCCCGCGTAGTTCCAACCTTTAATACGGTTAAAGTCCGCATTTAGTTTCAAAACCTTAAAGATTCCCAATTTTTTAGAACTGGTGTTCGCGAACGAGCGTAATTTTGGTACAATATAGAACACATATCCTATTATATTCTATTCTCAAAATCTGTGTGCAAAATGAACGAAAATCGAACAAATCACATTCCCCAATGGCCCGGACTGGGAGATATTTTCGTGCGCGGTGCCCGCCAGCACAACCTCAAGCACATCGACGTGCGCATCCCACGCCATAAGTTCGTGGTCGTCACCGGTGTAAGTGGCAGCGGCAAATCCTCGCTGGCATTCGACACGATCTACGCCGAGGGACAACGCCGCTACGTGGAGAGTCTGTCTTCCTACGCCCGCCAGTTCCTCGGTCAAATGGACAAACCCCAGGTAGACCAGATCACCGGCCTCAGTCCTTCGATTGCCATCGAGCAGAAGACCATCAGCCGCAACCCGCGCTCGACCGTGGGTACGGTGACTGAGATATTGGACTACCTGCGCGTGCTCTATGCCCGGGTGGGTACGCCCCACTGCCCGCAATGTGGCCGGGTGGTGCAGCCGCAATCTGCCCACCAGATCACCGAGCAGTTGTGCAATCTCCCCGCGGGAACACGCTTTCAGTTATTGGCCCCCATCGCCCGCAACCGCAAGGGCACTCACCTGGCCGCGCTGCGCGAAGCCCGCAAAGCCGGTTTTACACGCGCCCGCGTGGACGGCGAAGTGGTCGAATTGACCGACGACCAGCGCATCCCGCGCTTAGACAAAAAGAAGAAACACAACGTCGCATTGGTCGTCGACCGCCTGGTTGCCCCGCAGGATGGCATCGATGCTGAGTACCG
>JAFGRA010000175.1 GCA_016935415.1 Anaerolineales bacterium | reverse complement strand
TGGGGTATATTCCCCGGCAAACGGCCGCGGATCAGTTCGGGCAGGGTACGATTGCGCTTTTGATTGGCGATCTGTTGAACCCCTTCTTCTGGGAAATTGCGCAAGGTGTCCAGGACGAAGTCGATAACCAACAAATGACGTTGACCCTGTACAATCTAGCCGACCAGCCGCAAAGGCAAACACAGCTTCTCAAGCAACTTAAGAAATCTCAGGTCGATGGTGTGATCCTGACCGGGCTGGCACCATTCCCCGAATTATTGGACTGGCAAGAAGAGCACCAGATCCCGGTAGTGCTTTTCAACCGGCATGTCTCCCAACCCGGTATGCATTGCATCATGGTCGATTTTGAAAACGGGATGTACCGGGCTACCCAACACCTGGTGGCATTGGGGCACACTCGCATCGGCCACCTGGCATCCCCCAGCACGGGGGAGATTGCCGAAGCGCGGTTGCGCGGCATCCGGGCCGCGCTGGAAGAGGCCGGGTTGGATTTGCGGGCAGAATGGTGCCCGATCGTGCCGCCCGGAAGAGAAGTGGGCGGGGGCTTCCAGGCCATGCGGACCTTGCTGGAATTGCCGGAAGCTGAACGCCCAACCGCTGTGATCGCCTTTAATGACATCATTGCCGTCGGTGCGATGCATGCCATCCACAGCTGCGGCCTGCGCGTGCCCAAGGATATTTCGATCATCGGGGTAGATGATATTGCCCTGGCCGGACATTCCTATCCCCCACTTACCACCATCAACCAACCCAAATATCATATGGGCAAACTCGCCGTGCAGACCCTGCGGCGCATGAATGCGGAACACATCAGTATGAGCAATAGCTACACGCTGCTGGAAACTCCCTTGATCGTGCGTGAATCCACCGCACCCCACTCGCATTGAGCCACATGCCGTCCAGTTCAGTGATACCGATCCAATCCGCCCTAGAAATCGCTTTACAGCGGATAAAAGCAAACTACCAAACCTACGATTTAGATTTCCCTACCCGGGGATACCCAGCCTACGAAACTGCGCCCAACGACCATTGGGTCGCCGGGTTTTGGCCCGGCCTGTTGTGGCTGAGCTATCATGCTACCCAGGACACCGCCCTACGCACCCAGGCAGAAGCTTTGCTTCCCAGCTTTGCCGAACGCCTGGAAAAGCAGATCGACTTGAGCCACGACCTCGGGTTCCTCTACACGTTGAGTGCCCGCGCCGCCTGGATGCTCACCGGAGACCAGACAGCACGCGACCTGGGAATCCGCGCCGCCCAGGCCCTCAGCAAGCGTTACAACCCGCGTGGTAATTTCATTCAAGCCTGGGGAGAAATTGGGACCGGGCCGGATGCAGGGCGAGTGATCGTCGATTGTATGATGAATCTACCTTTGCTCTATTGGGCCGCTGAAGAAGCCAGTGAGCGCAGGTATTACGATTTAGCCCGGCAACACGCCGCCACCACCCTGCAATACCTGGTGCGGGCTGACGGCAGCACCTATCACACCTACCGCTTCGACCCTCACACCGGCCAACCGTTGGCAGGCGAAACCCGCCAGGGTTTTGCCGACGAGTCCCTGTGGACACGCGGGCAGGCCTGGGCGATCTATGGGTTTGCACTGACGGCCCAGTGGACCGGTGAAGCTGAATTCCTGGATGCAGCACGCGACGTCGCCGCCTGTTTCCTACGCGAGTCCCCGGTGGACAAGGCCCCACTTTGGGATCTCCGTTTACCTGAAGGCGCGCCCCAATACCTGGATAGCTCAGCCGGAGCGATCGCGGCCTGCGGCCTGCTGCGGCTGGCGCACCTGACCGGGGAAGCTGCCTACCACGCCCAAGCTGAGATTTTGGTCACCACGCTGATTGCCGGATGCATGGAGAAAAATGATGACCGGACGGGGCTGCTTAAATACGGCGCTCAACACGTAACCGAAGGTCTCGCCGATGATTATTTGATCTATGGTGATTATTATTTTCTAGAGGCTTTGCTGACTCTAACCGGGCATGCCCCGGATTTTTGGGGGTCTTCATATGAATAGATTCGGGCAGGAAGCGGGCAAGTAGAATTCGAAGCCAATAGCTAATTTAGGGCTATATAATAAATGGGGGATAAATTAATGCGTATTTTGTAGAATTCACATTAAAAACCACGAACTGCTATTAGACTAATCAATAGCTGTTCAATTTAGTGATACCCCAGGTGCGAATCGAACGCACAACCTAGGCTTTAGGAGAGCCTCGCTCTGTCCTTTTGAGCTACTGGGGCATTAGCATCACCAAGGTGACACAAAGCTATTATAGCAAAGAGAAAGGCTTGCTTCAAGCCGAGTTTACATAAACCAAAACGAGGAATCCGTTTGAATGGATTCCTCGTTTTGGTTAATTGTTCATTCAAACGGCCGGAAACGTATCCTAATCCACTTTTCCGGTCGTGATTGCCTGTTTGACTTCGGCAATCGCCCGGGTGACGTGAATTTCACGCGGGCAGGCCACCGTGCAGTTGAAAGCCGTGCGGCAGCGCCACACACCCATCTCGTCGGCCAGCACGTTCAGGCGCTCTTGCGCACCCTGGTCGCGGCTGTCGAAGACGAAGCGGTGGCCGTTGACAATTGCGGCCGGGCCAACATAACGCTCGTCCGCCCAGAAGGAAGGGCACGAGGTCGTGCAGGCCGCGCACAGGATGCACTTGGTGGTGTCGTCGAAGCGCTCACGTTCTTCTTGACTTTGCAGACGCTCCTTACCATCGGCGGGGACTTCATCGTTGATCATATACGGCAGCACGGAGCGGTAACTCTCAAAGAACGGTTCCATGTCCACCACCAGGTCTTTGACGATTGGCAAGCCGAGCAGCGGTTCCACCTTGATGTGGTTCGACCCGACGTCCTTCACCAATACTTTGCAGGCCAGACTGTTGGCCCCGTTGATGCGCATGGCATCCGAACCACACACGCCATGAGCGCACGAACGCCGGAAGGAGAGCGTGCCATCTTGATAATCTTTGATATATTCCAATAGATCGAGCACACGGTCGGTGGGTTCGGCCTCGACCGTAAAGATATCATACGCGGGCTTAGTGCGACCGGCCTCCGGGTTGTAGCGGAATATTTCTAATGTGATCTGCATAGATACCTTCTCTCTAATACACGCGTTCTTTGGGTTCGTACTTTGTCTGCGTGACCGGTTTGTAACGCAGTTCGATCTTGTCTTCCTTCAACCAGGCCAGGGAATGCTTCATCCACTCGGCGTCGTTGCGCTTGGGGAAGTCCTCGCGGGCATGCGCGCCGCGGCTTTCCTTGCGCGCCAGCGCCGCTTCGGCGGTGACTTCGGCTACATCCAGCAGCGCGCCCAACTCCCAGGTATTGAGCAGGTTGGTATTGAAGAGCTTGCCCTTGTCATCAACGCCTACCTTTTTATAACGTTCGCGCAGTTCGCGGATCTTTTGCACGGCTTCGGACATGCCCTTTTCGGTACGGAACACGCCCACATCTGCGCTCATCACCTGCTTCATCTCTTTGGAAATGTCGGCGGCGCGCTCTTCACCGGAGTTTTTGAGCAGGCGATCCAACTGCTGGCGGGTAAAGTCGGTAGCATCGTCCGGCAGGGGTTGGAAGCTGGCATCTTTGGCATGTTCGGCAGCCTTCAGCCCGGCCTGCTTACCGAAAACAACGATGTCGAGCAGCGAGTTCGTGCCTAGGCGGTTAGCGCCGTGCACGGATACACAGGCCACCTCCCCGGCGGCGTACAGGCCAGGCAGCATAGTCTTATTCTCATCGATCAACACTTCGCCGAATTGGTTAGTGGGGATGCCGCCCATAGCATAATGCGCCGTGGGCTGCACGGGCATGGGTTCCTTCATTGGATCGACGCCGATGTAAGTGCGGCAGAAGTCGATAATGTCGGGCAGTTTCTTCAAGATTTCCTCACCGGTCACGCGGTAAGGCGTACCGTCGGGACGCACGCGCCCGTCGATCTCGGCGAATTTATTGACCGTCTCCGGGGTGACGTCCAGGTACATGTAATTCTTGCCATTGATGCCGCGCCCTTCACGCATCTCGATATACATCGAACGGCTGACCACATCACGCGAGGCCAGATCTTTGACGCTCGGGGCATATTCCTTCATAAAGCGCTGACCTTCCTTATTGATCAGCACACCGCCTTCGCCGCGCACCCCCTCGGTGATCAAAATGCCCAACTTGAAAATGCCGGTCGGGTGGAATTGGAAGAATTCCATATCTTGGGCGGGAATGCCGCGCCGCAGTGTGATCGCCACGCCATCACCGGTGTAGGCGTAGGCATTAGAAGTCACTTCCCAGACGCGCCCATGCCCACCAGTGGCGAAGATTACCGCTTTGGCATGGAAAACGTGCAGTTCGCCGGTCGCCAGTTCTACAGCCACTACACCGGCTACCTGCCCCTCGCTCATCACTAGGTCGAGCACGTGAAATTCATCAAAGAAAGTCACCTCACGTTTGATGCACTGTTGATAGAGCGTTTGCAGAATCATATGCCCGGTGCGGTCGGCGGCGTAGCACGAGCGCAGCACCGGCTTACCGGTATCGTTATTGGTATGGCCGCCAAAGCGCCGCTGGGCAATCCGCCCTTCTTTCGTACGCGAGAAGGGTAAGCCCATATGTTCTAATTCGTAGACCACGGCAGGTGCTTCCTGGCACATGAACTCGATCGCATCCTGGTCGCCCAGGTAATCGCTACCCTTGACGGTATCGTAGGTATGCCACTCAGCGCGGTCCTCTTCCAGGTTTCCCAGCGCAGCCCCAATGCCGCCCTGCGCCGCACCGGTATGCGAGCGCGTGGGGTAGAGTTTACTTAATACGGCGGTCTTGGCACCCTTGGAGGCATACAGCGCCGCCATCAGTCCGGCGCCCCCTGCGCCGACGATAATCACTTCATATTGATGTTGGTTGGTCATAAGTTATTTCTTCTTATCCTCAGAGAGCGGCCAGGTGTTTGCTGGCCGAGGCAATAATGGCAATCGCGCCCATGGCGCTCACTACGAGCCAAAAGACGAACAAGGCCCAGGCCAATATTTTCTGGGCTTGCTCGCCGTGCACGAAATCGTTGAGCACCTGGCGCAGGCCATTGACGCCGTGGGCGAAGGCAAAGCCCAATAGCAGGATGTCGTAGACCTGCCAGCCCAGGCTGGCCCAGCGCATGACCACGTAGTCCAGGTCGATGGCATGCACGCCGACGATCACATCCTGGATGAGTACGTGCCCCCATACCAGCGGGATCAGCAGGATGGCGCTGTAGCGCATCCACTTCCAGGCGATGACTTCATAATTGCGCGGTTTTTCGATTTGTCGAGTTGTGGTTGTCATCTTCGTTTCCTATCCACCAAGCAAGTTGGTATTGTGGATCAGCAGGGCGCGGAACATCCAGACCGCCGCAGGCAGCCACAGCAATACGCTTACCACTAAGACCGTGCGGGCCGCCTTGCGCTGTGCATCAATCGTCCATTTATCGGACAGCCACATATCCACAACGGCGATACGCAGGCCATTCACGCCGTGAAAGATCACGGCAAATACCAGGCCGATCTCACCGATCATAAAGAGCGGATTGCGGTAAAGCTGAATTGCGTGGTCGTAGAGTTGGGGAGCAAAATAAACGAACGAAGTGTCCACGATGTGAATGGATAAAAACAAGAGCGTTCCCAGGCCAGTCAGGCGGTGCAGCAAGAAGGAAAGATGTCCTTCCCCGCCGCGATATTTCAGATACCCCGTCAACGTGGTCTTTAATGAGGCGATCAACGCCGCCATATAAACCTCCTTCAGATGAGCAATCAGGGTAATTGTAGCGTTATGCTAAATAATACCAGATTTGTTGGATTATGCACCTCCTCTCAAACGAGCACTTCCAAAAATTGCTGCGTCTTTCTCATAAAAAACCCTTGACTTGGAGTTAACTCCAGGTGATACACTATACTTGGAGGTGCAGCATGAGAATCTCAGAAGTCAGTGAACAGTCAGGTATTTCGGCAGACACATTGCGCTATTACGAGCGCATTGGCCTTATTCCTCCCGTAAATCGCAGTGAAAGCGGCATCCGGGATTACAACGAACTGGATATCAGGCGGGTCGAATTCATCAAGTGCATGCGCGGGGCGGGATTGCCCATCGAAACGCTGATCCAATATTACGGGCTGGTTCAACAAGGTGACGAGACCATTGAAGCCCGGAAAGCGATCTTATCCGAGCAACGCACCCAGGTTCAGGCCAGAATAGCCGAAATGCAGCAAACGTTAGAGCTATTGGATCACAAGATCGAAATCTATGAAAACATTCTTTTAAAAAAAGAAAGGAAACTCATGGAAGTCGAGGACTAAATAAGGAGACATAAGATGAAGACGCGTAAACTTGGCAACAGCAACCTGGAAGTTTCAACACTCGGATTGGGCTGCATGCGCATGAGCTTTGGGGATTATCCCACCGAAAAAAGCGAGATGATCGACCTATTACACAAAGCGGTCGAGCGCGGCATTACCTTCTTCGATACCGCCGAAGTCTACGGTCCTTTCACCAATGAAGAACTGGTCGGCGAAGCCCTGGAACCGTTCAAGGGCGAAGTGGTGATCGCCACCAAATTCGGCTTCAAACATGGTGAAAACGGGCCGCATCCCAGCGTGGGCGTGGACAGCCGCCCCGAGCAAATCCGCCGCGTTGCGGACGAATCGCTCAAGCGATTGCGCGTCGATGTGATCGACCTGTTCTACCAGCACCGTCCAGACCCGGAAGTGCCCATCGAAGATGTGGCGGGCACAGTCAAAAACCTGATCCAGGAAGGCAAGGTCAAACACTTCGGGCTGTCCGAATCGAATGCAGACCAGATCCGCCGCGCCCACGCCGTGCAACCGGTTACTGCCCTCCAGAGCGAATACTCGATCTGGTGGACGGAGATTGAAGAAAATAACGTACTGGCAACCTGCGAAGAACTGGGCATCGGCCTCGTCCCCTACAGCCCGCTGGGCCGCGGTTTCCTGACCGGCAAGATCACCAAAGAGACGAAATTCGCCGAGAACGATATCCGCAGCCGCAACCCGCGCTTTACCGATGAAGCCATCGATGCGAATATGGCAGTCGTTGAGCTGCTCGAGCGCATTGCCAAGGAAAAAGACGGCACCCCGCCCAAATCGCGCTGGCCTGGCTGCTGGCCCAAAAACCGTGGGTCGTGCCCATCCCGGGTACTCGCAAATTGCATCGCCTGGATGAGAACAATGCTGCGGTCGATATTGAACTCACAACGAAAGACCTGAGCGAGATCGCTGACGCAATGGCGAAAATATCGGTCGTTGGTCATCGCTATTAGAAGGGTAGAGCATTAATAAATTCCACGGATTGGTTGGGCAAGCAATATCCAAATAACTAGAAGGAGATAGAAATGACAGTAACACATAAACGTTTAGGGAAACATGGCGTGCTGGTAAGCACTCTTTGCCTGGGCACGATGAATTTCGGCTGGCACACGACCGAAGCAGACAGCTTTAATATCATGGATCGCGCCCTCGAACTGGGCATCAACTTTTTTGATACGGCCGACGTCTACGGTTGGGAAGTAGAACACGGGCACACCGAAGAAATCATTGGCCGTTGGTTCGCGCAGGGCGGCGGCCGCCGGGAAGCGACCGTTCTGGCGACAAAGGTCTTTAACCCGGTGACCCGCAAAGCCAATTTGCCTGAGGTAAACAGCGACGGCCGCAGCCTATCCGCTTACAAAATCCGCAAACACTGCGAAGGCAGCCTCAAACGCCTGCAAACCGATTGGATCGACCTGTACCAGATGCACCACATTGACCGGGATTGCCCCTGGGATGAAACCTGGCAAGCCTTTGGCAGCTTGATCGATCAGGGCAAAGTGGTCTACGTGGGTTCCAGCAACTTTGCGGGCTGGGATATTGCCACCGCCAACCAGGAAGCCGCCAAACGCGGTATGACCGGATTGGTGAGCGAGCAAAGTATCTACCATCTCAACAACCGCATGGTTGAACTGGAAGTCATTCCGGCCTGCCGCCATTATGGCCTGGGCCTGATCCCCTGGAGTCCCCTGGCAGGTGGTTTACTGGGCGGCGCTCTAGAGAAAATGGAAACCGGCCGCCGCAAGGGCGCCGACTTCGAAAAAGAGGTCGAAGAGAATCGCGAAAAACTGGAAAAATACGAGGCGCTGTGCCGCGAAATCGGGCATCCGCCGGGCGAGGTGGCGCTGGCCTGGCTGCTGCATAATCCGATTGTCACTGCCCCCATCATCGGGCCGCGCACCATCGAGCAACTAGAGAGCGCCGTGCGGGCCACCGAGATCGTGCTGGACGAAGAAGTGCTGCAAAAGCTGGATGAGATTTTCCCCGGGCCGGGCGGTGAAGCGCCCAAGGCCTACGCCTGGTAATTGTTACCCGGAACTTATCAAAGAAAAATACCGACTACGAATAGGAGAGTAATCATGCATATTGGGCTGCAAATCCCATCCTTCAAGTACCCCGGCGGCACAGCCGCCATCCGCCCCAAACTGAAAGAGATCGTCACCACCGCCGAAGCAACCGGCTTCTACAGCCTGTGGGTCATGGATCACTACTATCAAATCAAAAACTTGTTCGGGGAAGCCTATACCGATCCGATGATGGAAAGCTATACCACACTCGGCTATTTTGCCGGATTGACTGAAAAAGCCTACCTCGGTGTGCTGGTCACCGGTGTGATCTACCGCCACCCCGCCGTGCTGATGAAGATGGTCAACACGCTCGATATCCTCTCCGGGGGACGGGCTTATTTCGGCATTGGGGCAGCCTGGTATGAAGAAGAAGCCAAAGGCTTTGGCATCCCCTACCCCTCGACCTCGGAACGCTTCGAGTTGTTGGAGGACAACCTGCAACTGGCAAAGGCGCTCTGGGCCGGGGATGAGATATCCTTTGAGGGGCAGCATTTAACGGCTCCGGCCATCACCAACAATCCCCGACCGCTCTCAACCCCGCATCCTCGCATCATGATTGGCGGCACCGGCCCGAAGAAGACGCTGCGCATGGTGGCGCAGTATGCGGATGCCTGCAATATCGGTACTTGGGCAGGCCCAGAAAACATGCAAAAGGCGCTCGACACGCTCAAAGCCCATTGCGAGAATCTGGGGCGCGATTATGACACCATCGAGAAAACATGCCTCAGCAGCGTCCATCTTTCCGGGGATGATACCGTTGACAGTGTCATCGATCAACTCAAGGAATTCTCTGCAATGGGATTCAGCCATGTAATTTTCAACATGCCGGATGTTTACGAAATCACCCCGCTCGAGACCTTTGCCAAAGAGATCATCCCGGCCGTTGCTGAACTCTAACAAGCGGCAAACTGGAGGAAAATAATGATATGTGCAAAAGTAAGGAGGTATCTCCATGACCGCATGGACGAACGCTGAACTTGACAAGATTGGAACCGCTGAAGAATTACGGATTGCAACCCTCCGGGCTGACGGTACACTGCGAAAACAGGTCATCATCTGGGTGGTACGCCTGGGCGATGACCTCTATGTGCGCTGTGTCAACGGACGGGATGGGGCCTGGTTCCGCGGTGTACTCACCCGGCATGCAGGTCGCGTCTGGGCCGGTGGTGTGGAGAAAGATGTCAGCTTTGTGGAAGAATCCGATCCTGATCGCAACGCCCAGATCGACGAAGCCTACCTCACCAAGTACCGGCGCTACCCGCAATACGTTGCGCCGATGGTGACCGCCGAAGTAAGGGCGGCAACCATCAAACTGACGCCTCGCTAACAAGAACAAGCCTTAGGAGATTTGAAATGGAATATGTAAAACTTGGTAATACCGGGATGGACGTCTCCCCGATCTGCCTGGGCGCGATGAGTTTTGGCACCGCCGAAGGCTGGGTGCATAATGAATGGGCGCTGGACGAAGAAAGCAGCCGCACGATCATCAAAAGAGCGCTGGATTTGGGGATCAATTTTTTTGATACCGCCAATGCCTATGCCCACGGCAATAGTGAAGAAATTCTTGGGCGGGCAATCAATGACTTCGCAAACCGCGATGAAGTCGTGATCGCTACAAAAGTCTTTGTCCCCATGAACCAAGGCCCCAACGGCGGCGGCCTTTCCCGCAAACACATCATGAGCCAGATCGACCAGAGCCTGAAACGTCTCGGCTTGGACTATGTCGATCTCTATATCATCCACCGCTGGGATTACTACACCCCCATCGAAGAGACCATGGAAGCCTTGCACGACATCGTCAAGGCCGGGAAGGTGCGTTATCTCGGCGCTTCCGCCATGTATGCCTGGCAGTTCCAAAAAGCACTGCATGCAGCTGAAAAGCATAGCTGGACGCGCTTTGTCTCGATGCAGAATCACTACAATCTCATTTATCGGGAAGAAGAACGCGAGATGATGCCGCTTTGTAGGGAAGAAAAAATAGCGGTCACACCCTACAGCCCGCTGGCCTCGGGGCGTTTGGCGCGGGATTGGTCGGAAAGCACCCAGCGGCTTGAAACAGACCCTATCGCCAGGCGCAAATACGATGCCACCGCAGCAGCGGATAAAATGGTGGTCGAGCGCGTCGCCGAAGTCGCCGAAAAGTATGGCGTACCGCGCGCCCATATCTCCCTCGCCTGGATGCTGCAAAAAGCACCGGTTGTTGCCCCTGTGATCGGCGCGACCAAAATCCCACACTTGGAAAGCGCAGTCGAAGCCCTGGAGGTTCAACTAGAAGCAGACGATATTACCTATCTGGAAGAGCCATATGTGCCGCATCCTATCGTGGGCTTGATCCCTTATGGCGGTCAGTTGCTGAGCACCCGGAAATAAAGAAAATGAGTTCCAACGTTAAAGGCATCGGCTTTCTTATCCTGGCGATGCTGATCATTTCGCTTCAGAATATCGCCGTCAAATGGATTGGCGGCGATTATTCTGCCTTGGAGATCGTCGCTTTCCGCAGCCTGGTTGCCCTGCCCTGCACCTTGCTCTTTTTCCGCTATGAAGGCCGGCGCGGGCTACCTACGACCAAACAGCACAAACTCGAGTACACCCGCGGCGCTTTCCTTTTCCTTTCCTACACCACCTTCATGATGGGACTGGCGGCGCTGCCGCTGGCCGAGATCGAAGCGATCCGCTTTTCAGGCCCGCTGATGATCACACTCTTATCGGTGATGATGCTGGGCGAAAAGGTCGGGCCACGGCGTTGGATCGCGCTGGTGGTTGGTTTTCTGGGTGTGCTCCTGATCGTCCGGCCCGGTTCAGCAAGCTTCAACCTGGGTTCCGTTTTCATCCTGATCTCGGTGCTTTTCTACGCCCTGACGGTGATCCTCACTCGCAAACTGCAAGCCAATGACAGCAGCGCCACCATAGCTTACTTCAGTTCGCTGGTTTACCTGGCAGCGGCGCTGGTTCTGGCACCGCTGCCCGCTCTGGTTGGTGATCTGCCCAACGCCCATCCCAGCGTCGCTTTCCTATTGCGCGCCTGGACAATGCCAACCCTGTTGGATTTGGTCATCATGTCTGGGTTAGGGTTGGTTTGGGCAGGCTGGATGTATTTCATGTCACGCGCCTACAGCCTGGCGCAAGCCTCGGTTGCCGCCCCTTCGAATACCTGTCGCTGCCGATCAATATTATGTGGGGCTTTCTGATCTGGCGGGAGATTCCCACCTGGGTAACTTTGGCGGGCGCTGCTTTGACGCTGTCCAGCGGAATGTATATCCTGATTCGCGAACGAACAGAACAACCCGCACAGGAAGCGGCTTAATCCAACTTTCATTACTTCTTACGCGCTAGGATACCAAAGGCGCGCGGTTGGCGGCGCAGGTTGGTGAAGCCAACCTCGCCCAGGCGATTCAGCGCGCCGCGCGTCACGTTGGCCCCGCTCTTGCTTTCCGGGTTGCCGATGTAGTGGAACAGCTTACCGCCTGGTTTGAGCACGCGGTACAGGTCTCCATAGAACTCGCGCGAGTACAAATCCCCGGCCAGGCTGAAGGCGGGTGGATCATGGATGATGCAGTCGAAAGTTTCATCACCAATATCCAGGATCAGGTCGAAGCTGTCGCCGACATGCTGCTTGATCTTGGGATTGTCAAACAGTCCCCGTGACCAGGGGTTGTGGCGGGCAATTTCCAGCGCCGCCGGGTCAAGTTCGATGGTATCAACCTGCACAGCCGTCCTGGCAGTTTCAATGGCCGTGTACCCCAGGCCGGTGGCCGTGTCCAGCACATGCCCCTGGATAGGCTGTACGGTCTTTACCTTGTTCAAGGTATCACGGTGCGGATCGACGCCCTTGATGCGGTGCATGGGAATGCCGGAAATCAACATGGTCGGTGCGCCTTCAGTGGGCATCAGGCTGTAGCTGCGGTTGGTCAATTCCGAGAAAACCAAAATCTTTTCGAACTCACCCTCCACCAGCACGAAGCAGTTATTCTCATTAGCGGAGATTTCCGCCACCTGTGCCCAGGAAAGCAACTCCCCATCTGGGAAATACCCACCTTCATCAGTGAGTGTAACTAGCACATCCGAAAGTCCCAGGTCAGGTGAAATGGTCACCTCGGTCTGCGCATTAGCTTTGGCTTTTTCTAAAATTCGAGTCTGGTAATGCGAAAGTACGATTGGCATAGAAAATTAAACAGGCACCCGGCGAATCACCTGGGTGCCTGTTCCTTTTGTTTAACCGGTTCAGTCATCCATATGCTTGATCATGGCGTCGCCGAACTCCGAGGTCTTCAGCTTGGTCGCCCCGTCCATCAGGCGGTGGAAGTCGTACGTCACGGTCTTGGCGGCGATGGCGCCCTCCATGCCCTTGACGATCAGGTCAGCGGCTTTGTTCCAGCCCATAAAGCGCAGCATCATCTCGCCGGACAGGATCACCGAACCGGGATTGACCTGGTCGAGATCGGCGTATTTGGGGGCCGTGCCGTGGGTGGCCTCGAAGATCGCCTCACCGGTGGTGTAGTTGATGTTGCCGCCGGGGGCAATGCCGATCCCGCCGACCTGGGCGGCCAGCGCGTCGGAGAGGTAGTCGCCGTTCAGGTTCATGGTCGCCAGCACATCGAACTCGCGCGCCCGCGTGATGGTCTGTTGGAAGACGATGTCGGCAATCACGTCCTTGACCAACAGTGCACCACCATCCAGGGCGGTTTTCTGCTCGGCGTTGGCGGCGTCCTCGCCCTTTTCAGCCTTGGTGCGATCCCACTGCTGCCAGGTGTAGACCTTGTCGCCAAACTCGCGCTCGACCAGATCGTAGCCCCACTGGCGGAATGCGCCTTCGGTGAACTTCATGATATTGCCCTTGTGCACCAGGGCAACGTTGCGGCGGTCGTTATCCAGCGCCCACTGGATGGCAGCGCGCACCAGTCGTTCGGTGCCTTCCACCGAAACCGGCTTGATGCCGATCCCGGCCGTATCCGGGAAGCGCATCTTGGCGTATTCTTTCGGGAAGTGTTCCTTGAGCAGTTGCTTGAATTCATCGTTTTGCGGGGTACCGTTTTCGAATTCGATCCCGGCGTAAATATCTTCGGTATTCTCGCGGAACACGACCATGTCGACATATTCGGGGTGCTTGACCGGGGAAGGCACACCCTTGTAATAGCGCACCGGCCGCTGGCAGACGTACAGGTCGAGCGCCTTGCGCAAGGCCACGTTGAGCGAGCGGATACCGCCACCAATCGGGGTGGTCAGTGGGCCTTTGATACCCACCAGGAATTCCTTGAAGGCTGCAATGGTTTCGTCCGGCAGCCAGGAACCGGTCAGGTCGAAGGCTTTCTGCCCGGCGTAGACTTCCATCCAGTGGATTTTCTTCTTGCCGCCATAGGCTTTCTCGACGGCGGCGTCGAGCACGCGCACGGACGCCCGCCAGATGTCCGGGCCGGTGCCGTCACCCTCGATAAAGGGCAGGATGGGGTTATCGGGAACCTGGAGCTTACCGTTCCGGATAGAAACCTTGGCCCCACTCTCGGGGACCTGAATATGTGTGTATGTCATGGACTAAGAACTCCCTATATGATGTTGGTTTAGAACAGTGAAACTCACTGAATTTATGGTCTTATATGCGAATTATACCCGTTATTGGCATAAATCATCATTGAAGCGCTGGAAAACACTGAACCACTGACAAACTTGATTAAACTGCGGCAAGCAAACTTTTTCAGTGTATTCATCTCGCTCCGTGGTTCAGTGATTCCATTCTCGGTGAAAATTGACCACTGAAGCCTTGAAGAAGCGTGAATACACTAAAGCACGCCCGCAATCCAGCCCGACACCCGCAGCAGGGCTATCAGCCCCGGGCCGTGCAAGACCAGCCCCACCAGGAAGAGCACCACCAGGTTCCGCTGAGTGATCCATTCCTCCTGCAGGGCACGCCTGAATAAGTAGATCGAGAACGGCAGGTTAACCAGTAAGGCGGTGACCACACCCAGCGCGTAGCCGCGCATCAGCACAGCCATACCGATATGTGAAAACACATTGATCAACACAACCATCTGGGTACCAAGGAGTAGCAAAAGTGGGGGGCGTTTCTGATGCGAAAACTGGTAGACCAGGATGAACACGTACGCCAGCACGGTGATGGATATCAGAGCGATCTTGAACTGCTCGAAAGTGATTGCTGGGATCAAGCTTTGCATGAAAACAGGCAGTCTGGCAAGCAGCGCGTTCATGTATCGGGAGAAGGTCAAGCCTTCTTCCAGATTGTGGATGGTAAAGAAAATCGGAATCAACCAGAGTAAAGCGACCGAATCCTTTCGGTGTACTAAATCACGATTCGCCATCGCCCAATTCCACTCCCGCTTCGGCTATGTGCTGTAAAGCCAGCGAAACCGTCGTTGTCCAGGAGAGCGCCTTGAACTCCCCGGCGAACAGCGCCGCCTTGAGTTCTTCCAGATCGAGGTAGACGATCTCCTGCTCCTCCAAATCGTCGGCGGTGATCTTCCCGGCTTTACGAGTGCCCAACGCCAGGTACAGATAGCCGGTGCCCGCCCCGCGGTTGGGGTCGACGCGGAAGTTTCCCAGCGGGATCAATTCCGTAGCGACATGTCCGGTCTCCTCCATCAACTCACGTTCGGCAGCCGCCAGCGGGCCTTCGCCCGGCTCGATGTAGCCGCCTACCGGGGCAAGCGTGAGGCCGTCCAGACCGTATTTCAACTGCCGGAAGACCAGGAAATTACCCGCCGCGGTGACCGGCAGCAGGTTGATGAAATCCGGGGTGATGATCCAGGGCCATTTTTCGATCACACGCCCGTCGGGTAATTGGACGGTGTGATCTTCGACCCGCAGGAATTTTCCCCGGTCGAGCGATGTATCTTTTGAGAGTGTTTTCCAGGTTTGCATGCCCCCATTGTAACAACAGAAAAAGTGCTTGGGGTCAGACTTCCTTCGGCCGCCAGATCTCCACCAAATCGCCTTCGACGTCTTCATCCAGGTCGTCCCAGGCATCGATGGGCAGTTCGACATAAGCAATGGCGGCAGTGGGCATGCGCTCACTGGCATCGGTAAGCACATCAAGGAAATATTCCAGGTCGGGGTTATGGCCGACGATCATGGCAACATCGACCTCATCCGGCAGGTCACTAAGCGCGTCGATGAAATCTTCCGGCCCGCCGTGATAGAAGTCCCGCAAGGTTGTGATCTCGCCTTCGAAAGGGACGCTTTCGACCAGCAGCTTTGCGGTCGATTTGGCGCGTTTGGCCGTCGAGCACAGGATCGCTTCGGGGATCAGGTCTTCGGCGTTCAATAATTCGCCCATACGCGGCGCATCAATTTTGCCGCGCGCGTTGAGCGGGCGTTCGTGGTCGGGCAAGTCTTTATCCGCCCAACTCGATTTTGCATGCCGCATAATCAATAGAGTTTTCATCCTAACCTACCTGAACAATTTAGGGCAGCAGATGCAGCGTGGCGCTGAACCCGGCCACTGCACCGGTCAGGCCGAGCAGCAAACCCACCGCCAGCTTACCGAACCTACCGGCGTTCTCCCAGTTATCGGCCACCAGCTTCCAGCCGATGTACAACCCGCCAAAGAAACCACCCACCGCTAAGATAATAGAAATCACCAACATATGAGCCTCCGTAAGACTAAGCTACTTCATCATTATATAGTGCTTTGAGAGCGAATTGCAATAGCTTTTTTCTTATCGCTAACGGATATGCAGAAAACACGAATAGCACGAATGATTCGAATAACACGAATAATATAAAAGCATTCGTGATATTCGCTTTATTGGTGTCATTCGTGTTTATGATTCCGACTCGCGAATCCGGCTTTCGTGCCATAATGCAATTATGGAAAGCCACGAACACACGCCGCTCAACGTGCTCACCTTATTGGCACAGGGCATGGGGCCGGAACTGCATTGGTACCCCGAAGACGTGGATAACTCGCGCCTGGCGGCCACGCTGGTCGGCATGGCGAATACATCCGGGGGCACGGTGCTGCTGGGGATCGCTCCGCGCGCCGGGCGCGTGCAAGGGGTCAGCGACGTGGGTAAGACCATCGACCAGGTTTTCCAGGCTGCCCTGCAAGCCGACCCGCCGCTGATCCTGCCAGTGCCGCGCATCGAGGCGGTGGGCGACGACCGTGTTGCGGTGATTGTAGTTCCCCCCGGCCTGCCGCACGTCTACAACCTGGACGGGCGATATCTGTGGCGCGACGGGCACTACACCGCCCCGCTCGGTGCCCGCCAACTGCGCGAACTGCTGCAAGCGCGCGGCGTGGTGCAGTTCGAGGCGCGCGTTCCACCGCAAGCCAAACTCAGCGACCTGGATGTGGAACAGGTAAAAGCGTACATTGCGGCGCTGGGCCTGTCTGGCGACGAAGATTGGAAGAATGTATTAGAACAGCGCGGCTGCCTGGTGCGCCAGGGCAAGAAACGCCGCCCGACCTATGCCGCGCTGCTGCTGTTCGGGAAACACCCGCAGCAATGGTCGCCCAGCGCCAGCATCACGGCAGCACGCTTCCCCGGCACCGCCCTTTCCGACCAATTCCTGAAGCAAGACCTGCGCGGCACGCTGCCCCAACAACTGCGCCAGGCCGAAATTTTCTTGAATGATAACCTGCGCAGCGTAGTGCGCGTGATCGGCCTCACCCACCAGACCACGCCCGAATATCCGCTGGAAGCCGTACGCGAATTGCTGGTCAACGCTGTGGCCCACCGCGATTACAATGCCCAGGGCGACAACATCCACCTGCACATCTTCGCCGACCGGCTGGAAGTGCACTCGCCTGGCGGGCTGCCGGGGCCGATCAACCTCAAGAACCTGCTGCAAGCGCGCTTCTCGCGC
>JAFGRA010000022.1 GCA_016935415.1 Anaerolineales bacterium | reverse complement strand
GCTTTCCAGGAACCGATCATCTCCGTTGAGGTGATATCGTTTCCGCCATTTACTCAATAAGCCTGGCGAGATGCCCAGATCCCGTTCGATCTCTGCCATCGTTTTATCGCCGCTTTCCAGCAGCTGCAGCGCCTCCCTTTTGAATGCTTTACTGAACCTGCGATACTTCTTTTTGCTCATGTCTGTTCTCCATTCCTAGTTTAATGGATATTTAGACATTTTTTCACTCCACTTTTTTGGGGCAAGCCCATCCCCCACTCTTTTATATTAATGGTCTCTAATGGGGAAAATAGACAAATATCTATTGGGTTTTGTGATTAATTTCGCTATAATGAAAAGCGATTGACATCAATGTTGATCGTCGCGTTCTTTACGCATGGAGGAAAAATGATGCGTTATACCAATGTGATTTGGAAATCGATGCGAATAATTGCTTTACTCGGAATCCTGCTTTTTGGTCTGGCTGTTTCGTCAACCCAACAGGCCGCTTCCGCACCTGGGAAATGGGATGTCTCAGGGCCAATTGCACATCGAGCCGAACTAACGGCTACCCGGTTGGACGATGGCCGGGTATTAGTGACCGGGGGAATTGACTTATATTTCGATAAGCAAAGCAGCACTGAACTCTACGATCCAATTACCCACGAGTGGAGTTTGGCTGCTTCAATGAATAGTGCAAGAAGCAGGCATACCGCTACATTGCTTTCCGATGGACGGGTACTGGTTGTGGGGGGTGCAGTAACTGAGACTCAGTTATTATCATCTGCTGAGATCTATGATCCAACCATGAATAGTTGGACACCGGTTGCATCGATGAATGCTGGCCGGTTTTTTCATTCGGCTACGTTATTGAACGATGGGCGGGTACTGGTTATCGGTGGTAATCAGACATATGACGCTTGTTACAGTAGTGCTGAAATTTATAACCCAGGAACGAATACCTGGAGCAGTGTCGATCCGATGAGTACAGAACGTTGCTACCATTCGGCTACTTTGCTGAATGATAGTACTGTCTTGGTCGTAGGTGGCTACGATAGTGATAATACGACCCTTGCCACTGCGGAGTTGTTCGATCCGACCACAGAAACCTGGGTCGCTACCGGAACGCTGAATGTGACTCGATCGTCACATTCAGCTACTTTATTGCTAGATGGAACTGTGCTTGTTGCCGGGGGGACATATAATTCCAGCGATGGTACAGCTACCGCTGAAATCTATGATCCTGTTAGTGGGGCCTGGGCATTGACAGGGGAGATGAACGATGATCGCTATACATATACAGCCTCTTTGTTAGATAATGGCCTGGTCGTTGTAGCCGGAGGATACAGCACATCTTCGGGGGAAAACATTTTGGATAAAGTGGAAGTGTTCGATCCGGCTGCCGGGACGTGGCGGGAAACGGCTGAGCTCAGCGTTGTGCGCATGATACACCAGGCGGTGGTATTGGATGGGGAACTGCTGGTTATCGGCGGTTATTCCGATCCCTATATTACAAATACCGCCGAGTTATTTGATGTAAGTACCGAAACATGGTCTATCATTGGGAGTACGTCCTTCTCGGTGTGGGAGCATACCGCTACACTATTGAGTGATGGGCGCATACTCGTCGCCGGAGGTAGGGAATATGGGCCTTTGGGTGATTCGGAATACTACCCATTTGCTAACATTGTCGATCCAGTTACTAATTTGACCACTTTAGTAGGCGATATGGTAGTGGCCCGGGGTATACACACAGCCACGCTGTTGGACGATGGTCGTGTGCTGGTTGTTGGGGGATTGGGCAATAGTGGAGATCTGGCAGGGGGGAGCGCCGAAGTATTCGATCCGGCCACCAAAACGTGGACCGAAGTTGGAAGTCTGTCCAATGGGCGCTATGGGCATACGGCAACTCGTTTGCTTGATGGTCGCGTCTTGGTTGCCGGTGGAAGTTCTGGAGCTGATAGTACCGAAATTTTCGATCCAACCAGCAATACCTGGTCGGCAGGCGATAGTATGCATACTCCCCGGAGTAATCATACTGCCACATTGCTTCCTGATGGGCGAGTTTTGGTCGCTGGTGGGGCAAACCAATTAACTGGTGCAACCGACAGCGCAGAAATCTATGACCCAGATACAAACACGTGGCTGGTTGCAGAGAGTCTGAACATGGGAAGGGACTATCACGCGGCGATCTTATTGAATGATGGGCGTGTGCTGGTTGCAGGGGGGGAAGTAAACGGTTACGGCGAAACCGGAGATACTGAGATCTTCGATCCGGTAACTGGTCTATGGACGTCAGTTGGTAGTTTATATTTCCCCAGACTCGATTTTGAATTAAGTTTGCTCCCAGATGGGCGGGTACTCGCGGCTGGTGGATATTCAAACGATGGCAATAGTACGCAGGGTGAAATTTTTGATGTCACAACAGATACCTGGGGCTTTACGCGGGAATTGAATTTTCAACGGATTACTTTTGATATGGTGCGCGTACCCGATGGCCGTGTTTTGGCGATTGGAGGTTCGGACTTTTCTGAACCAAGAACGGGTACGACGAATACGATTGAAGTATACAATTCTGTTGAGCCTACAATTACCACAATCACCTCGGATGATCCCGACCCATCATTGCCCGGCGACCCGGTGACGGTGGCCTTCCAGGTGACTTCGGGTGGGGATGCACCGAGCGGGCCGGTAACGGTGATAGCCAGCTCGGGTGAAAGCTGCGCGGCAACCGTGGCGGAGGGAAGCTGTACGATCACATTGGGTTCAGTTGGTGAACATACACTGACTGTACGCTATGATGGTGACGAGGGGCACGATGGCAGCACTTCGTTGGCTGAAACACATAGTGTATCTGATTGGGGGCCAACCGCCCTGAACGCTGAAAGTATATCGGACAGTGAGATCGATCTGGTATGGACGGACAACGCTGAAGACGAGATCGCTTTTCATATCGAGCGTTCGCCCAACGGCACAGACGGCTGGGCGAAGATCGACACAGTTGGCGTGGACGTGACCAGCTACGCCGACATTGACCTGACCTGTGGGACGGCTTATTTCTACCGCGTGCGGGTGTACCGCGATTCGGATGCCAGCTTTTCGACCTATTCCAATGTGGCTGATGCGACCACACAAGCTTGTGTTTTCAATACGTCATTTACGGTTTATCCTGATGAGGGTTCAATCAGTGGTTGGGAGTGGCCGGTTGGATCGACGGTTACTGTCTCAGTAGATGATGACGGAGATCCAGGCAATGGAGTTTTGTACCAGGATTCACAAACTCCGACACCTGATCCCTCGTATCCTGGTGCGGGGAGCGTTCACTTCAACCCGGAGCCAACCATTGATCTGGTCCCCGGCCAATTCGTGACCATGAGCGATGGCACGACAACGTTGACCAGCACCATCCAGGCAGTGGCTTTTGAATTCCTGGATGAAGCGAATGACATAGCTGCCGGAACCGGCCCGGCGAACTTGAACGCCCACGTACACATCGACGCCTCCTCCGGGCAACACGACCTTTCGATAACGGTGGGTGCGGACGGTATCTGGGTGGCCAATTTTGGCGCCGGTGGACAAGACCTGGAGGGCATCTACGATGCGCACATCCAGGTGTTTGAAGGCGACGGCGGTACGCTAGCCTATCCGACCTTCCCATTCATGAGCGTGCAGCCGGACGATGACTGGGTCAAGGGCTATGATTGGCCTGCCGGACGGACGATGATGCTCACGGTGGACGATGACGAGGATCTCGGCAACGGATTCTTGTATCAAGATACCAGTATCTCCGGACCTGCGCCCTGGGATCCTTACCAGAACTACGTTGAATTCAACCCGGAGCCTACTTTCGATTTACTTCCAGGACAGTACATCACCCTGACGGGCGGCGCGATTACGAAGACGGTCTTTGTTCAGACGGTGACTTTCGACTACGTAGATGAAGGTACAGATACAGCTGGAGGAACCGGCCCAGCCGACGGGCCTGCTAATGTGTGTGTGTGAATGATATTGGCTGGAGCCATTGTTTTGATATTACCATTGGGGGTGATGGGAACTGGGAGGCCGATTTTGGAGCCGAGGGATTTGATGTGCAAGAAGTAAATGATGCCAGTTTTAGTGTGTTCGACGATGATGAGGACATTACCCAGGCCAATTTCATCATTCTTGGTTTAGCCGAGCCAATCTTGATTTCTCCGGCGGACAGCGCCGCCATCGACCAGATGCACCCGGTACTGACCTGGGGTATCCCGGCCTGGACGCCTGAAAACTACAACATCGTGCTCGAACCGCTGGGCGGCGGGACACCGCTGGTCGATCAATGGGTCTCGGCTGCTGCGGTGTGTACGACCGAGTGCACCTGGACGGTCAACCAACTGCTGCCGGATGGCGACTATCAATGGCGGCTGCGCGGCTACACCGCCGGGGTGGGCGCCTCTGAATTCTCACCGACCTGGACCTTCACCATCGACAGTGCCGTTGATCTGGTCGCTCCTGATGCTGGGGAAAGCGTTGACTTCCTCAAACCAACCTTCACCTGGGTCAAACCTTCCTGGTTCCCGGTGGCGTATAACGTTGTGGTTGAGCCACTCGGTGGCGGCACAGCCTTGATCAACGCCTGGCTGAATGGCGGCACGGTGTGTGGTGCGAGTGAATGCACCTGGACAACGAGAAGCTATCTGCAGGATGGCGCTTACCAATGGCGCGTGCAAGCCTACACCAGCGGCTATGGCGCCAGTTCGTGGTTGCAGGCCCGCCCCTTGACCGTGGCGGCCACGCCCGTATTGATTAGCCCACCAGATGGCGCCATCATAGATTACCCGCGCCCTGAACTGGTTTGGACGCAGCGCTCGTGGATCGATTGGTACCAGGTCGAAATCACGCCGGATGGCGAAGCGCCGCAATCGCGTTGGGTGAATGCCAGTGTTTGCAGTACTGGGGATTGCACCTGGACGGTGAATTTCACGATGGCCGATGGCGATTACGATTGGCGCGTGCGCGGGTACACGGCGGTGGTCGCCACCAGTTACTGGTCGACCAGCGCAGCCATGACCGTACAGGCTGCGCCGCAGCTAAACAGTCCCGCTAATGGCGGCACGGTGGATGATCCCAAGCCTGACCTGAGCTGGGATGCCTTATCCTGGGCGGAGTGGTATCTGCTGGAAGTGTATGACAGTGGCCTGGGCTTGACCTCGCGCTGGTTGGATGCTGCAACCGTATGCAGCACCGGGGTGTGTAACTTCAGCACCGCCTTCACACTGGCGGCCGACGACTACACCTGGCGCGTAATGGGCTATACTGCCGGGATGCCAGTCAGTCCCTGGTCGGCGACCTGGAGCATGGAAGTTGTGACCCCAACGTTGATCTCTCCGACCGATGGGGCAACCGTGGACACGGGTCGCCCAAGTTTTAGTTGGGATGAACTCAGTTGGGCGGACTGGTACGAGTTGGTGATCGAACCGCAAGGGGGCGGAACACCGATCTTGTCTGCCTGGCTGGATGATGTCCCCTTGTGCAGTGGTGGTACGTGCAGTTGGCCGGTGTACATCACGCTGAGTGATGGGGCGTACCAATGGAAGGTACGCGGCTATACTGCTGCCTACGCAGTTGGTCCGTACGCTACACCCAACGCAATGACCGTGCAGCAATCACCACAGTTACTAACGCCGGCGGATGGAGCAACGGTAACAGTGAACCGCCCAACCTTGAGTTGGGAGGCGATGTCGTGGGTGACGCACTATGAAGTGCAAATCATCCCGCAGGGCGGTGGCACAAATGTCGATCGCTGGGTGGATGCAACTGCGATCTGCGCAGGTGGTGTGTGCACCTGGCAAGTAGACATGAACCTGGCAAACGATGCCTACACCTGGCAGCTGAGAGGCTATAATGGCAGCGCCAGCCCGACCACCAGTCCGTGGTCTGAAGTCTGGGACCTGACCGTGGATATCCCCTAAATTCTGTATCGACCCTTAACAAAGACAACCGCTACTCGAATGAGTGGCGGTTGTCTTTGTGCACCCAACATGGGCGTTGGCTAGAGGGTGAAAGACCCTTGTAGGGGTTGATCGCACCAACTGCTAGCGGAAGACAAGGGCGTCATCGTGAGCCGTCACACTTTCTGCCAAATCCGCAGCTATATCTCGACCGCGCGCAAGCATGGTCAGAGCGTTTTGGGTGTGCTGAATCTGGCTTTGATGGGTACGCTTTTTGAGCCCCCTTCTGTTATTGCCACTCAGTCAGCTACTTCAGCCTGAGTAGTTACTTTTTAGATACGTTACTTGTTCCAATCCTTTATCAAAAATTTCTAGAATATTACCGTAATTTTGAGCAAAAATTTAGGGGATTCAATTTCAAAAGATGCCCAGCTCATATTGCAACACCATGCCGGCTGCACCCAAGATCACAATGTCATCTCCCAGTGTTGAAATTGTGATTGCGGTATTGCGCGCCAGGATTGGCAAAGTACACGCCTGGAAGCGGTGCAGGGTAGGGGTCAGCAATCCTTCTCCGAGAGAAGACACACTCCCGGCAATCACCACCCGGTGGATATTCAAGGCGCTCACGATGTAGGCCAGTGCGCTGCCAAGGTTTTTGCCGACTTCATCCACTAAATCAACGATCTCCCGTATGCCGGCATGATAGGCTTTTAGAATTTCATCCATCGAAAGCGCACTGCCTGTGTCGGAGTACGCATGTAGAGGCGAGTCTGGATTGCTCAACAATATATCTTTGACCCGCTGGCGGATTGCCCGGCTGCTGATCTTGGTTTCCAGGCAGCCGTAATTTCCACAGCGACATTGTATCCCGGCCGCGTCTATCTGGATGTGACCGATCTCTCCGGCACCGCAGCCATCACCCAGGTAAAGCTGCTGATTAAGCACGATCCCTGAACCAACGCCGCGGCCGATCTTAACCACGAGCAAATTCTGGACATTCCCGTTTTCGCCGAAGTTGTATTCCGCCAGAGCGCTCACCTGACTGTCGTTGGCAATGTAGACTGGCAGGTGGTAACGTTCCTTTAAAATATTTCCAATTGGCAGATTCTCCCAATCCAGATTCACGGCGTTGTGGACAATGCCTTTCTTTGAATCCATCAAACCAGGTGCGCCAATCCCAATCCCGATTACCGGTTTCTTTGCCAAATAAATGAGTTGTTCCAGCAATTCAAAGACCCGTTCAAGCGCAATGTCTCCGCCGTGCTCGCTGACTGGGGCATTTACCCGTTCTTGGATTTCCCCACGTAGATTGACCAAAGCTCCCCGGAACTCATCATTGGCCAGGTCCAGGCCGATGATCTGCCGGGCTTCCTTATCCACCTCTAGCAGGACCGGCGGCTTGCCGCCGGCCGGCTGCCCATAGCCCATCTCGGTGACCAAGCCATCTTCAATCAATTCGCTGACGATCTCGGAAATGGTACTGCGGGTCAAATTCGTGAGGCGCGCGAGGTCGGCCCTGGATACGTCCTGATGTTTGTAAATCGTGTTTAAGACCAGCGTCTTATTATGTGCTTTGGTTTGTTCACGGGTAGCTTTTTGCATTTATGGGCTTCTTTGCACTGCCGAAGTCAAAGCGTTCTCGCGTGCTTTGCTGAACTCAGTGGAAGTCGAACGTGGCTGCTACACCAAAATGGTCTGAAGGGTACAGGGTCGGGTCGGTTGCCGGTGGCTGTGTGCCGATCAGATAACAATCGGTGGCCGTTAGCTGGTCAGGCTTGAAAAATATGTAATCGATCATCTCCGGCGCGCCGTCCCCATCCGTTCCCGCTACGAGCGGCGTAGGCCAGGTGAAGTCTGGTTCATTGCCATGTACGGCTTCAAATGCGGAGCGGTAATTGGTTTTCAGCATTTCGATGGTGCTTGAACCGGGCTGGGCGTTGAAATCGCCAACGATCACTGTGGGAACTGGGCGGTCTTGTACCCATGCCAGGAGCGCTTCTGCCTGGGGGTGGCGGATCTTCTCATCATCCAGGGGCAGATGATGGAGATGTGTGTTCACGATTTCGATCTCGCGTCCATCCAAATCTATCAAAATCCGTTGCGCCACGCGCCATTTCTTGGGGAGTTTGATCCTTTCTGCGCGTTGGATCGGATGCCGGCTGAGCAATGCAATGCCTTCTTTCCCTTTGAGGTATCCTTTGCCTTCGGCAAAGAATACCTGGTATGGAGAAGTGGTCAAGAGTGTGTTCAGACGATCAGCAATGATCTGCGCCTGGTTGTCCGGCCCCAGATTGAGGGAGACTTCCTGAAAGGCAATTACGTCGGCGTTCTCACGCAGCAGCTCGGCGATGACCAATGGAAGCCTTTCTTCCCAACGGTTTGCGTGGTGGCGTAGGTTAAAGGTGATGATCTTCATCGGTCGAACTCGATCCGCTTTCCGACCCATTGCGAAGGTGGCTGGATTCCGAAAATATCTAGAATAGTCGGCGCAATATCCATGATCGAGATGTTCGCCGGTAATTCTTTCCCTGCGCGCATATCCGGTGCTTTGATCAGCAGCGGGATGAGCATATCCTCGTCAGCGTCGGTTCCGTGGGTCTGGTCGTGGCCGCCATGATCGGCGGCCACAAAATAGTGGACGTCATCCGGTAAATTGTCAACAAGTTTTGCCAGGCACTGGTCGGCGAACATAATCGAATCCAGGTAAGGCTGTGACATCCAACCTGCGCGGTGGCCGACTTCGTCCGTCTGTCCCATATACACGAAAGCAAAATTGAAATCGTGCGTGTCGAACCACATGAGCGCGAAATCAACCAATTCAAGATCGCCGACACCAAGATCTGCGTGCAGGTTTTGCAGGTAAAAGTTGGCATCCAGGGAACCGGGAGCGGAAAGGTCACGGAGCTGCTCCCAGTTGTAAAAAGAAGCAGTCGTGCAGCCGGCCTGGTGCAGCACGTCGAACAGGCCGGGGATGGGGCGCACGGGGGGCATCCACACATTGGTCGTAATGCCGTGCCGCCCGGCAGGGACACTGTAGAACAAAGAGGTATGGCAAGGGAGTGTGACGGAGGGCATGATCGTACGAGCCTCGAACGTATACGCGCCGGTTTGCATGAATGCATCCATCGCAGGTGTATCCGTCTGCATGATCCCATCGGGACGCATCCCGTCCACCAAAAATAAGACCACCTTTTTATCTGGCATGGTCAGCCTTTCTGCAAGGCGGATACGCCAACCAATTCCAGGGTATCCGCATAATGGCACGATACAAAGTGACCGGGCTGGATTTCCCGCCATGCGGGAGTCTCGGTTTCACACTCCGGCCCGGCATAGGGACAGCGCGGGTGGAACGCGCACCCCGATGGCGGAGAAGCCGGGTCGGGGATTTCACCCTGGAGAATCATGGGGTCCATCACAATGTGGGGATCAGCCACCGGAATGGCCGACATAAGCGCTTCCGTATAGGGATGTTTGGGAGTCCGGAACAGCGTTTCAGTTTCGGCGAGTTCGATGATCTTGCCAAGGTACATCACGGCTACTCGATCGCTGATGTGCTCGACGACGCTCAGGTCGTGGGCGATGAAGAGATAGGTCAGACCGAGGTCTTGCTGCAAGCGCTTGAGCAGGTTGAGGATCTGGGCCTGGATGGAAACGTCGAGCGCGGAAACCGGCTCGTCGCAGACCACGAGTTTGGGGTGGATTGCCAGGGCGCGAGCGATGCCGATGCGCTGGCGTTGGCCGCCGCTGAAGGCGTGCGGGTAACGGCGTAAGTGTTCGACCTTCAGTCCACAGACTTCTGCAATCGAGCGCACGCGTTCGTCCATCTCGGCCCGGCTGCCAAAGTCGTTGGCGACCAATGGCTCGCCGATAATATCGCGCACGGTCATGCGCGGACTGAGCGATGAATACGGATCCTGGAAGATCATTTGCGCCTGGCGCCGGAAGTGTTTGAGGGCGTGCCGGTCGTATTGAGCAACATCGTCGAATTGGCCATCCCCGGTATCGAACAAAATCTCGCCGGACGTCGGGTCGTAGGCCCGCAGGATGGTTCGCCCGGTGGTGGTCTTGCCCGAACCGCTTTCTCCCACCAGCCCCAGGGTTTCCCCTTTGTTGATAAAGAAACTGACATCGTCGACAGCCTTCACCTGCCGTTTAGCGGTATTGTCAAACAAGCCCTTGCGGATCGGGAAATATTTTCGTAAATTCCTGACTTCCAATAATGTTTGTGTTTCCGAGTTCATGCAGACTCCCGTGGCAGCATCAATATTCTGTAGTCGAACGCCCGTTATTCATATAAAAAGCAAGAGACCGTGTGAGTTTCACTGAATTGTTTGAAAGGTGGCACTTTTACATCGCACACACCGGGGATCATTTCATCACAGCGTTCGTGGAACGGGCAGCCGTGCAAAATTTCGAACGGCCCTGGAACGCTCCCGCGGATCGAAACCAGATCTTGAACCTTTTCGCTGATTTTTGGAACGGCGTGCAGCAAATTTACCGTATAGGGATGCAGGGGGTGGTCGAAAATCTCAGTGACCGTGCCTTTCTCCACGACCTTGCCCATGTACATGATCGCGATCCGGTCGGCGATCTGGGCGATCACGCCCAGGTTGTGGGTGATGAACATGATCGCCGTATTAGTTTCGACCTGGATGTCCTTCATCAGCTTCAGGATCTGGGCCTGGATGGTCACATCCAAGGCCGTGGTGGGTTCATCGGCGACCAGCAGGGAAGGATTGCAGCTCAACGCCATGGCGATCATGGCGCGCTGGCGCATGCCACCCGAAAACTCGAAGGGGTACTCGTCGATGCGATTCTCGGCCCCGGGGATGCCAACGCGCTCCAACAGATCGACGGCAATCGCGCGCGCCGTGGGCTTATCCGCTTTCTGGTGGATGATGATCGCCTCTGTCAACTGCTTCCCGATCGTGTAAACCGGCGAGAAGGAACTCATCGGTTCCTGAAAGATCATCGAGACTTCCCCGCCGCGAATCTGGCGGATGCCCCGGCTGTTTTTATGCAGTTTGACAGTATCGACCACCTCGCCGTCGGCGCGGTGCAGCAGGATTTCTCCGGAGTCGATCTGGCCGGGCTCGTCGATGATGCGCATGATTGCCTGGGCGGTAATGCTCTTCCCGCACCCGCTTTCCCCGACGATCCCCATGACCTCGCCCTTGTAGATTTCGAGGTTAACGCCGTTAACCGCCTTCACCGTTCCCTCAGTGAGGGGAAACGAAACCCGCAGGTTTTTGATCTCCAGTAATTTTTCTTTGGCTTCAAAGTAACCCATAAACCTACCTCGCGTAGGGATCGGCAGCATCACGGGCGCCATCGCCCACGAAGCTGAAGGCCAGGACGGCGGCGATCACGAAAAGCGCCGGGATGAACATCCAGGGGTGCATGGCAATCGTGCGGATGTTTTGGGAAGCTTGCAGCAGCGTTCCCCAACTGACGATCGGCGGCCGCAGCCCCAAACCGATAAAGCTCAAGGAAGTTTCTCCCAGGATCATGTAAGGGAAAGATACCGAGAGATCGACGATGATGTAGCTCAGGAAAGAAGGCAGCAGGTGCCGGGAGATGATGCGGGCGTCGCTGCTGCCCGCCAGCCGGGCAGCGATCACAAAATCCTCGTTGCGCACCGACAGCAGTTTGCCGCGCACGCGCCGGGCGAGGTGTGTCCAGCCGATCAGGGAAAGGATCACCGTGATTGCGAAATAGATCTGCAGGGCCGACCATTCTTTGGGCAGCGCGGCGGAGATCGCCATCCACAGCGGCAGGGTGGGAATCGAGCGGATGAATTCGGTCAGGCGCTGGATCAGGAAATCGATCCGGCCGCCAAAATAACCGGAAATACCGCCGATGAACAATCCCAGGAAAAAAGAGAGCATCACGCCTAAAACGCCGATGGAGAGGGAAATCCTGGTGGCGAACATGGTGCGCGAAAAGATATCGCGGCCCAGGTCATCGGTCCCGAATGGGTGGAAGATGCCATCCTCGATACCGATAAAGTGAATATTGCCAGGGATCAGGCCGAATAACTTGTACGGCTCGCCTTTGATGAAGAAGCGCACCGGATAGGTCATGCTTTCGTCGGTAACCAGTTTCAGTGCCAGCGTTACGGAATCGCGTTCGGTCTTCACGCCGTACACAAAAGGAGATAGGTGGAAATTGCCACTGGTATCGATAAAGTGGGGTAACTGCGGTGGGCCGAGGGGATAAGTATCATCACGCGTTTGTCCCCCAACCACCGCGAAGAACTCGGCGAAAATTACGATCAAGAAGAATAAAAAGAGGATTGCAGAGCCGAAGATCGCCAGCTTGTGCCGGCGAAACCGCCACCACATCAATTGGAATTGTGTGGCCGTATAATATTTGATCTTCTTGTCTTCCGCTTCACGCTGACTCTTGTCCAGGAGCGGGATGGATGCTTCCGACATAGTTACACCTAATACTCTAAATTTCCCAGACGCACACGTGGGTCCAGGAGCGCCAGCAATACGTCTGAAATAAATGTGCCCAGGACGGTAAGAAAGGTCAACATCATCAACATGGCGCCGGCCAGGTACATGTCCTGGTCGAGCAGGGCGTTCAACATCAGCGGCCCGGTGTCGGGGAGTGATAGCACGGTGGCGACGATCGGTGCGCCGGAGATGATGTTGGTCAGTTCCCAGCCCAGTGTGCTGACAATCGGGTTGAGCGCTACCCGGACGGGATAACGGATCAAGGTCTGCCATTCGGAAAGCCCCTTTGCCCGGGCGGTCTTCACGTACAATTTACTCTTTTCGTCCAGCATGGTTGCGCGGATCGTACGGATCTGGAATGCCGTTCCCCCCATGCCAAGCACAACCGCCGGTACCCACAGGTGCTTGAGCAAGTCGACTACTCTGGCCCATGACCAGGACGCGTTCATGAATTCCTGGGAGAATAAGCCGCCGACACTGGTATCAAAATATTTGACGCTGAAATACAGCAGGATCAACGCCAGCAAGAAGTTTGGGATCGCCAACCCCAGGTAGCCGATCACGGTAAAGAACATATCCCCAATGGAATACTGGTATACGGCCGAGAGCAATCCGATTGGAACGGCGAGGGCGTAAGTGAAGATCAGCGTCCCAAAGGCAATGATGAATGTATAAAGTAAGCGTTCACCGATCACTTCGGTAACGGGTTTTTGGTATTGGAACGAGACCCCGAAGTTGCCGTGTAGGACGACATTGGAAATCCAGTGGAGGTAGCGCTGCCACAGCGGTTCGTTCAGCCCAAGCTGCTCTTTCAAGGAAAGGATATCCTGTTCGGTAATTGTCACTCCTGCCGCCGCCTGTTTAAAAGCGTACCTTTCAGCATAATCTCCAGGGGGAAGCTCGATCAAAATGAACACAACAATCGAAGCCAAAATCAGTGTGACCAGCAGCGAGCCTGTCCGTTTTAGAATGAAATTTAGCATGGAACCTCATGCGAGAGATTGAAGGGGCACAAGTTTTTCTGTGCCCCTTCAAATCAGATTTCAGAATCAAGTTATTCTTTGATGTAGAACTGCTCCACTCGGAAAGGATATTCCCAGTAGTAGTCCCAGAGGATCACGGACCAGGTGGTGGTATTGCCAAGCCGATTGGACACGACCACGGGCGAAGGGACATACCCTACGGTGCCGATCGACCACATGTGTTCAAGATAGGTGTCGATGAGTTCTGAACCCAGGGCCATCCATTCATCCGAACCTGGCTCCAACGTTTTCAACAGCTCTGCCTTTTCGTACTGTTCAACCACATAATCCGGAGGGCGCTCGCCTTCGGTGCCGCCACTGTCGAACCACGGCTGCCACGGACCGGGGAAGCCGAAGCTGCCGCCGGTAACGGGCGGATAGAACGCCGAAGTGTCGGCCGTGATTGCCGGTAGAGATGTGCCGTCGTTATGCCAGTTGGCGACATCGTGATCGTTGGTGATGATGCGTGTGCGGTAAGCCTCCGAGGATACTTCCTTGAGTTCCACGCGGATGCCAACATCTTCCCAATAGCTTTTGATGAGTTCCTGCATCAATACTGGGCCAGCCTGTTGAGCATATTCCAGATAGATCAGGAAATCACTGCCATCCGGGGCTGTGCGGAACCCGTCCGGACCGACTTCCATACCGACTTCATCCAGCAGTGTATTGGCTGCATCCGGGTCGTATTCTGTCATGTGCGTGGCCTGCTCTTCCGAGACAAACGGCACGCTGGCAGGATCTGCCGGCAGCCCGGCAATCGGGGCGCCCAAGCCGAGATAGATCAGTTCGTTGATCTCGGCCCGGTTGATGGCCAGGGACATCGCCTGTAGGAACTGGGTATTCTGGAACAGTTCCTGCTTGACCGGATCTTTGTGGTTCACATTGAACCAGTAGGCCATCGATTTGCCCAACCCGGCGGGCGGTAACTGGACAATATAATCACCAGTGGCTTCGTTTTCCTTCAAGAGCGGGTAGCTGGTTAATTCCATGCCCTGTCCCTTGAGATCGACTTCGCCATTGATGATCGCCAGGTTGGCCACCTCGGTATCGGAGATGAAGCGTTCGTAGTGGTAGTCGATATAAGGCAGTTGCTGCCCGGTGGGGTCGACTTTGAAGTAGTAGGGATTAGCTTCCAGCCGGCGATACTCGGTAGTTTCCTCGATCACAACGTGCGACTCAAGGGTGGGGACGCCAAGGCGGTGATAGGAGTCTTTCCAATCGTGATAGTAAGAGCGGAACAGGCCCGTCCAATCTTCGTAACCCTCCTCCTCTGCGATTGTATTTGCATCGGAGTTGTAGTCGATATGGAATTGTGAGAGGAAGTGCTTGGGCTGCCAGGGTTGGGCATAGGCATTGGTGCCCTGCGAGATCAGGAAGGCATAGTTGGGCGCTTCAAAAGTATATTTGACGGTATAGTTGTCAATCTTTTCCATGACGAAATCGGGCGCATTGTCCGGGTTAAGTTCCTGGTTCAGCTTGATGTCCTCATACCAGAACATCATATCATCCACCGTGAACGGCTCCCCGTCGGACCATTTGATACCTTTGCGCAGATAGAAGGTGAATTCCGTATTGTCGGCGTTGACGTCCCAGGCGCTGGCAACATTTGGTAAAATGGTTTGGAGGTCATCACTGATGCGTACGAGGCTGACATGTCTCCAACTCAAAATGTCAGATGTGCCGCTTTCGGGTGCAAAAGATGTCCCATTGAGCGTTCCGCCGTAAAGACCAATATCTTCATACGGCACGAGCACCAGGGGGTTTTCAGGCAATCTTTCTTCGACCGGTGGCAGGTCTTGTCCGTCAAACATAGGGTTGCTTTTATAGACCATCTCACAACCGGTGGCAGCCTGATATTCGTCAACCTCGAACTGTCCAGGGTATTCACTCGTGAAGCCTTGCAGATAGGCAAGGGTAATTGCCGGGCATTCGGTGGTGGCCTCACTTACCGTTTCGACTTCGTTCGTAGTTTCATCTGCTTCTGCTGCTGTTTCTTCTTCACCGGTGGTATCGACTTCTTCTTCGCTGGTTTCTTCTTGGGTTGGCTCGACCGGAGCACTCTGGCACGCTGTGAAGACAAATGCCAAGATCAATAGCACAGAAAGAAGTGTGAAGAGCTTATTTTTCTTCATTTTTCTCCTCTTATAAGTCTTGAATAGGAATCGGGTTCATTGGAGAACTGGACAATCGATCGTGCTTTCTTTCGTCTCACCTCCTTGTTCTTCCCTTATTTGATCTCAATATCGAACCGAGCGTTTTCAACGACAAAACGGAAACGGTCACCCCGGTAAAGGTCCCGGCTGAACTCGACCATGGCGCCATACTGGTCGCGCGAAGCGCGTTCTTCCATCATGAGGGCTGCTCCTGGTTGTACATCCAGGATACCGGCCTCGTATTCCGAAGCCCGCACGGCCTCCAAAGCTTGTTCGGCTGTGGTGACGACCCGGCCATATTCTTTTTCCATGATCTCAAAGAGGGAATGCCTCTCCAAATCGTGGCTGTCAAAATCTGGAAAAACGCTTGCCGGAAGCTGGATCTTTTCCAACATCAATGGCTCATCATTGAGTAAACGCAAGCGGTGATAGTAATAGATTGGATCGCCAGCTGCGATTTGCAGCACTTTGGCCGTATGGCTGCTGGCTTCGATCTTGACGCACGAGACTACCTTGGCGCCAGTTTTATACCCGCGATCGGTCATGATCTTGGTGAAGGCAAAGAGTTGGGTGGCTTCACGCTCGATCTTGGCTTCGGCCACGTAAGTGCCGCTCCCGCGTTTCCTGATAATCAGCCCTCGGTCTTCCAATACACTGAAAGCTTGCCTCACGGTGGCCCGCTGCACTTCCAATGATGTGCTTAATTCTCGTTCAGTGGGAAGTTTATCTCCGGGCAAGAGTTGGCCGTCTTCAATTTGCGAGATCAGTTTCTCGGCAATTTGAATGTAGAGAGGAACAGATGAGGCCAGGTGGGTTATCTTCGGATGCATGAGATTTCCCTTAGAAAATTGGTTTGATTTGGTATATTGGTACATACCAATTATAGATTACACAATATCTTTTGTCAATACCTCTCAAAATCCGCGAGTGCATTCAGGCAAATTCAATTCTTTGGGTGAGGGCTAACCCGATCAGAAACAAAACGCCGCACAACATATAAACAGTCGGCAGGTTGACAATAGGTAGGATCAAGTAGGCGAAAAGCGGTCCCAGGGCACTGCCCATATCGCCAAAGGTGGCATAAATGCCGACCATCTGTCCCTCCGCTCCTTCTGAGGAGATATCACCAAGCAATGCACCCAACAGGACCAGTAAGGCACTGCCGCTGATGGCATTGAGCAAGATACCGAGAGTGATCCACTGTAAGGAAGAGCTGTAACCGATTACTAGAAAACTGGCGATTCCCAAAAACATGCCAATCGATAGCAATAACTTCCGGTTGTTGAGTTGATCAGAAATATTGCCGACCAAAGGACTGCTTACGCCCGATAAAATATAACGCGCAGAAATCAGCATCCCGCTGACCGAAGCAATGCCCAGCGTTGTCCAGGAAAAACTTACGAATTCTCCAAATTTTTCTTTCAATAATAAGCTGATCGTGGAAAGCGCAACTCCCTCACCGACGAATTGCGTGATCATGTAAAGTAGTACGATGATCAACATGCCAGGCGTATTTTTGATTGTATTGACGGTTGAAGTCCAGAGCTGCTGTAATGTTTTGATGGGATGCGTTTTTTGGCGCTCGTCTCCAAGCAAGCGGAAGTTTTGCTTGGGGTTGCTTTCTGGAATAAAAAGCGAGACCAATACGCCAACCAAAGTCATCCCGGCACAAACGTACATGGCCTGTTGATAGCCGATCACATCGGCCAGGTATCCACCAGCAAGCGAACCGCCGGCAATCCCGAAAAGATACCAAATATTGTAAATGCCATTCCACTTGCCGCGATTCCCTGTGGTCGTGACATCGATCAACATCGTCATGCTGGATATGTAAATCAGGATCCACGCACACCCCCAGGTGATGCGAAGCAATATAAAGGGGAGTAGTCCGGTGACCATACCATATCCCAATGTGGAGATAAAGGCCAGCAGCATTCCGGCCAGGAAATAAGTCTTCCTGCGCCCTTTGTTAATGAATAACCCGCCAATTGGGTTTCCGGGGATGCGGATCAGGCGATGGATTCCAAAAATAACGCCTAGAGAAGCAACCGAAATGCCAATGACTTCAGTTCGGGTTGGCAGGACGGCAAATAACGCTAAGTCGCCGAACAATGATACACAAACTGCGAAACCTAACGGCATGATGACAAATGCCGGGGATAATGTCTTTTCTTGAACTATATGATCGGTCATGTGTGATGTTTCCTTCAACGATCGCTTGCGCCTTGATTGGTATATGATTGGTATATTAGTATATACCAATCGTAATAATAAAATTGAGATTTGTCAACGGATTCCGGAATGAAAACAAAAATTTATTTCGGGGGTGAAAAGCATGACTTAGAGCGGTGCCTAGGCCTAAACTCAAACCATGGAGCCTTCCTGAGTGTTATGTAGAATATTCCCTTGTGTGATATGATTTCTGCAGGTTGTGAGCTTACCGTGGTCAGAGGAACTGCGTAGATTGAGATCTGGAGTTGATTCCAGCGTGTGGGAGAAATGTGTTTGCAGCCCAATCTCCGAATTCACCAACCAAGTTTGGGAAGGCATCTTGCTTTTCAAAAATTTGACTCTTATAGAACAAATATGCTATAATAGGTCGATCTGAGTAAACTTAAATGAATTCCGAACTTATCCTCTGCACTCAGGTTTGATGCGATGCACACAAATACGATTTACTTTCAACTGACTTCCCGAATCTTTCGCCTAATAGTTTTCTCTAAATCCAAGGAGGGATAAATGCAAACACTCCAAATCGAAGCGCGTGTGATTGGCAGAAAAAAGGCTGCGGTACCGGGGTGGGGGATTCCCGTACCTGACGCGTGGTTTGATGACCAGCAGTCAAAAACCCTGAAAGATCTAATTACTTATATCGTGGCCTCAGAAGTCGATCAATACAACCTGAGGCAGAAAGAAGATCGGTTCCTGCGGTTCCTCTCGAATAAGCAGATTGAGGATCAATTGGTCCTAGGGAAAATTGAGTTCGGGGATAAAGAACCGAGGTTGGCCGACAGTGAGCCAGCCATTAATGAGGCGCTGCTCGCCTTTACCGATGGCCTGTATTATGTTTTTATCGACGAAGCGCAGCAAACCGACTTGAACCAGATCGTTCACGTCTGCGATTCCAGTGTGGTCACCTTCGTCAGACTGGTAGCGTTGGCCGGGGGGTAGGGATGAAAAGGATAAATCAATTTCAATTACTGGAAAGCTATAAAGACGAGCAGTGGGTCACAGTAAGAAAACAGCATGCCAGCAGTCTTCCTCTGCGACTCAGGTTACTTGCCAACCAGGTCATCGATACTTTGGATGAGCGATTGAACTATGTGCCCGGTTCGCCTTACCAGAAGATTGAGAAGAAATTAGACCGGCTCATTGATGTTTGCGTCGGTCTACCGAAAGCCGATTCCCAAAAACTTCTATGCGCCCTCTTTCCTCAATTGGGAATTTATATTTGGGAAGGGTTGAATTTACTCGAGACCGCGCCATACCAGTGGGGATATATGCGCAAGGGATTCCGGTCGCCAAGCAATCCAAATCTGATCGAAATCCATCAAAGGAAGCACGCCTGGCTCAAACAAATATTTTTGCTATTGATCCCGTATAGCCAGGATATTATCTGGTTCGCGGGTTGGTGCGGATTTGTCTTTGGATATACCGCTCAAGCGGCCAGCGTGGTTCTGGCCGCGGCATTGAATCAAGGCGATGCTGCAGGCTCAGAAGTTGAGCAGATCCTAAAAGATATCGTCGCTGGTGAACATGAAGTGGGCGTATTGGGAAGCCATATCATTATGGCTTTCCTTTTATCCAACAATGAACAGTTGTGGGACTATGTCGCCAATTTACTGCGCGCCGCCCAGCGCCAGGAAGGCCTGCGGCAGGCCATCCTCGAAAGCATCGATTTTGCCCATCCAGAAGCATTTATAAAGATTTTGCGCATAGTCGTCGAAGAAAATATGGTTCGATTCTCGTCTGTCACCCGGGCGGTGGATGTCTGGTTGGGCTTTCAGTTGGAATCCGCCCAGCAAAAAGAGGTCCGGCGGATTATAGAAATACTGCTCAAATTGATGACGGATGCAGATTATCTGAATGAGAACTTAAATGAAGGGGATCCCGAGATGCTCTATCTGGCACTGTGGGTGGTTGCATTTGAGGATGTGACCGCCGGTGTGGAGCACGCCAAGGACTTTATCAGTTCAGAACAAAGACAAATCCGATTTGTCGCCTATTTAATCTTGGGACATTTCGAAGTTTCCGCTGCGCATCCTTATTTGCTGAAGGGATTGGAGGATGAGGATCTTCAGATCGCTGCCACTGCTTTTTTAGGATTGGTCGCAAATCCATGGAACAATCGGCTTTTAAAGAAAACGAATTTATTTGAAAAATTGGAGGCCATTTATCCGCGCTTGCCAAAGCAAATGGAGCGGAGTGGTTTGGTCTGGCCGTGGATGAAAACGATACTCAATCGAAGCAGCGTTGAAGGTGCGATGATCAATTTTATTGGGCACCGTTCTCCGCTGAAATTGATCGGGTATCTATCTGATTTCGAGCCGCATAATCGCGCCGCTGTTCTGCGACTGCTTGCTAAAACGATCAATACCAATAAAAAAGAAATCCGGGCCGTATTGATTGCGCGCCTGGCGGACAGAAGTCTATATGTCAGGGAGATTGCCCAGACGGCGATAAAAAAGCATGTCGCTTCCAACCCGCTGACTCCGGATGAAATTATCTGGATCGAGTCGCTCCTGAAGCGCAAAACTGCTGATGTGCGCCGGTCGGCAACTACATTATTATTATCCCAAAAGAACAGAAATGTGCTGGCTTCCATCGAGCGCCTGTATACCGCTGGAACGAAGGGGCAGAAAAGGGCCGCGGTCGAACTCATCCAGGAAATGCTTACCGAAAAGCGGTCTCCAAAACGCGTGCGTGATTTGGTCGAGCAGATCGATCTGAAATCAGATCTGTCTGCAGAAGAGTATGTCAATGTGGTCAGTGAGGAAGAGAAGCCGAAACAGGTGGATGGATTAGGTCTGTTTGATCCCGCGAAGCGGACCCCGGTCCCAACCCTCACTAATCCAATTTCCACAGGGACGCGTAAACGCCAGGCGCTGTTCGTAAATGCCGAGGTCAAAGCCCTCATCAAAAATGTGGACAAGTGGGCGGGTGAACACGCCAATCGGGTTGTAAATAAATTTGGGGGACAGGACCAAAGCGAGCAAGAGCTGTTGGTCAACTTGAACAATCACAATCTTCCTAGATTGCAGCATCTACCGCTAGAAAAATATATCCAGCATTTCCCGCTTGGTGAGGCATTTATGGATTGGTTTTCAACCTGGCGGGAAGAAGCGGATATTGCCTCGATTTCAATTGCAAGAGCGCTTGGCCTGAGCGGCCATTTTCGCAGTAGGATGCCTAACTTCGGGTTAATGGCAGCTTACCAAAGTCAGGTTTCAACGGTAGCAGAGAAGATATACGGCGAAAACATCCCAGAGGTTGAGTATCCGGGATTGGTTGGCATTTACCTCGGTTTCATTTTTTATGCAAAGGTATGTTCGGAAATATCCGCGGCAGCAATGATTGCTCATTTTGAAGAGATCTTGTACCATGTGCCGCAAGAAGAGATCAAAGCACTCATCGTTCCTCAGAACCAAGTCGGCTATCCGTATCATCGGGGATTTAGATATGAAAGGGCCATTTTGAATTGGCATAACATGGTCTTACATCACGCCAAAAATTTTGGCGATCAATGGGGAAAGGAAGATTGGGTCAGGTACTATCAACTGCTGCGGTGGTTTGATGAGCCGATAGAAAATGCTCCCCGATACCTTCCTCAACCTTCCGAAGTATTCAGTGCCTACTTGAATGGTGCTGCCAATGAGCATGACATCTATGACGTTTTGATGTCCGACTTGACGCCCAATAACCATTATTATGCCCACTATCACAACAGGCAGCTCTCCAATTTCTCGCGGCTGAATGTAAAGCTGCCGGAGAAATATCAATTTATACACACCTTTATTGAAACGATCAGGAAGCGGGTGTTAGAAGTCGAGTTATACCGCGGCGACCTGCCAACGGAGGCCTCGGGGATCGCCATGGAACTAAGCTATTCCGGGGGGATGGATGTTTTGATTGAACTCTTGGCGCGCATGGAAGGACTGAGTTTCACGCGCGGTTATTTATTTGATAGTGTGAGCAAATCGGCGGTCTTCAGCCACCTGGTGCGCTGCACTTTTCCGGATGCTGAGAATGACACCCATGAAAAATTCAAGCAGGCTGTGGAAGAGAAGAAGATCAGTGAAAAGCGGCTGTTGGAGACTGCCATGTACGCGCCGCAGTGGGCCGGGCATATTGAATACACATTAGCTTGGGAGGGATTGGAAAGCGCAGTTTGGTGGCTGCATGCCCACACCAAGGACCGGTTGTGGAATGTAGAGCAGGCTATCCAGGATGCTTGGGCGGCATCGATTGCTAAGCTGACTCCATTGGATGCCGAGTCCCTGTTAGAGGGGGCGGTCGATGGCCGCTGGTTCGCTGAAGTCTATGCGAGTTTGGGGGAAGCGCGCTGGGAGAAATTATATGCGGCCGCGAAGTTTGCTTCCAACGGCAGCGGCCATGCCCGGGCAAGGTTGTATGCCGACGCCATGTTAGGCAAACTTGAATACGGTACTCTTTGCAAACGGATGCTGACCAAACGCTACCAGGATGGCGCCAAAGCGATTGGATTGCTGCCGCTACCTGGCAAGCGATTGGATCGTGAAAATGAAATCCTAAAACGCTACCAGGACTTGCAGGAATTCTTGAGGACCGGGAAGAAATACGGCGCGCAGCGGCAACAGAATGAGCGGCGGTCTGTCGAACTGGGGATTGAAAACCTGGCGCGCACGGCAGGCTATGATGATCCCAAACGTATGGTCTGGAAGTTAGAGGCCCAGGAAGTAGCCGATCTGGCCGATGGACGCTATGTTGTGTTTGCTGAGGATGTTGAACTGAGTTTGTCGATTACACCCTGGGGGGAAGTTGAAATGGAGATCATCAAGGAGAACGGCCGGGTGCTCAAAAACATTCCGGCCCGCATCAAGAAAAATGAAGAGGTCCAGTATCTTCTCAAGTTGAAAGACACGGTTGCTAAACAAGGAAGCCGCATGCGTGCCTCGCTTGAGGACTCAATGGTACGCGCCGATCTGTTTTCAGTACCGGACCTGCATGACCTCGTCGCTCATCCGGTATTGCGTGTGCTGGTCAGCCAGTTGGTATTTATTTGTGATGGAGATTTGGGTTTCCCGGTCGCTGGAAAAGCCTTTCAACTGGAGGGTGTAGACGGGAAGCGACATGAGATCGCGGCGGATCAGTATCTGCGCATTGCCCACCCCTTTGACCTGATGCAATCAGGCAGCTGGCGGCAGTGGCAGGAAAAATGCTTTCGGGAAGAACGTATTCAACCCTTCAAGCAGATCTTCCGGGAGTTGTATGTCCTGGTGGAGGATGAGAAGCACGATCAAACCACGTCTAAACGGTATGCCGGACAGCAGGTGCAGACTCGCCAGGCCGCCGGTCTGCTCAAGTCCAGACTCTGGGCGGCAGATGATTATGCGGTGCATAAGACCTTTCATAAGGTGGGCATTACGGCCAATGTGGGTCTCTTTATAGGTTGGGGGACGCCGGCAGAAATCGAAGGCCAGTCTGTGGAAACGGTGTGGTTCACGAAAAAGGGGCTTATCGGGAGTATGCCGTTGGATGACGTACCGCCGATCATTTTCAGTGAGGTGATGCGTGATCTGGATCTGGTGGTCAGTGTCGCCCATGCCGGTGGAGTCGATCCCGAAGCCAGCCTTTCCACAGTTGAAATGCGATCAGCTTTGATCATTGAAATGCTCAAGTGGATGAAGATCGACAATGTCGAATTGAAAGCGCAGTGGGCAATCATTAAGGGGAAGCGGGCTGATTACAACGTTCACCTCGGGAGTGGCAACGTTCACTTGCACCCGGGCGGGGCATTGTGTGTCGTTCCAGTGCATTCCCAGCATCGCGGCCGGCTGTTTTTGCCGTTTGCTGACAATGATCCCAAAACGGCCGAAGTCGTCTCCAAGGTGCTGTTGTTTGCCAATGACAAAGAGATCAAGGATCCTACCATCTTGCAGCAGCTGTTATCGTAGGCGTATGTGATTCAGAGCCTGTGGAAGAAATGCCATCCTGCGCGTTATCGGCGGCAGTTGAGTTTGGATTCAGTTTTGAAACGAGAATTCCCAAAGGCACAACCAATCCATGTAAACCGTGTTTTCGATCTATTGGTGTGATAAGATAGCGGCAATCCTATTTAGAGTAAAAATCTGTGGACATTTTGCACGCCCATTTTCTCCTGAATACTCCCGGATTGTTCTTTTGGGTCGAAACCTCGGCGGCTCCCGCGCCGGTTGCAGCCCGCGGCCGGACGGCACAGAATCCTAAACCGAAAGCACATCCCTTCAATATTGCACCAGATTTTTCTGGAGAGAAACGTACGGTCACCCTGCAGCTGGCTGGCGTGACAATTATGCTGAACGGAGGAGAAATAACGTTGTTCATGAATTGGGGCATGCCTTCAATAATAGGCTCAATAAAGCACCAGAGAAGCTGGTAGAAATTTATGATCCAAAATTAGCTATTGATCCTAACTTTAGTTTACTTGATAAGACTTTAGGTTTTTCTACCGAGTATGATTCTGATACAACATGGCTTCAACATGATGAGAGATCTGGCACAGAGAAATTTGCTGATATGTTCCTTGGATGGGTGGGTAACAAATGGGCAGACGATGAATATGGAGATGCCAGGAGAAAATTTATGCGAGAACATATGCGTGGTTGGATATTGGAAGCGGGGAGTGGGCGGGGACCTTATTTATGGTAGATGCACGATATGGAAATGAAGATGCGATATAAATCGAGTTTCATTATCATTTTAGCGTGTTGTGTTCTGGTAGCTTGCAATCAGGGTGAAGTTAATGTAAATGTTTCACCGATAGCAACAACGGTGATGCCAGTTATACCTTCTACCTTGACCGCAACACCGATCGCGATTACAGTGGCTGTAGAAAATCCGACACTTACAATTCACCCAACTGAAACCTGGGTGCCGCCCCTGCCCCAAGCCGAAGCGGAGGAACGCATGATCGAACTGCTGCAAGATAATGGCGGCTGCCGGTTGCCCTGCTTTTTGGGGCTAACTCCTGGAGAAACCACCGATCAAACCTTTAGTTCCCAATTAGCCACTTTCAGAAATCTCAATAGGAATTCAAATCCTCACGCAAATAGTCTGATAAATATATTTACAGACGACTCCAATATTGGCCTAGATTTTAGTCGGCCGTTTACAGAGAATCCTTTTGAGCCATTTCGTTTTTTACATGTAAGCATAATAAATTACAGTATGTTTGAATCCGAAGATGAACGACATCGTGTTTACATGTATGACAACTCCTATTTTTCCCAATACACCCGTTATTACAGCATATCGGAAATTCTTTCCCGTTATGGAGCGCCCGAACGCGTTATCGTATATCCCCTTTTGCAAGAATTACCTTGGATAAAAGAAAGTACGCTTCATATTTTCCTGGATTACGCCAGTACAGGTTGGAATATTTACTACAGAATGCCTCTTACAAGAAATGAAGGCCACTATATTGGCTGCCCAGCTCAAGCAATGATTGACTTAAAGGTATGGTCACCTGGAGATACAGATATGGCCGCGGAGAGCATCACATACTTGGAGTATTACTACACTTTCCCCATAGAAGAAGCAATGTTTCTAAGCCTGGATGAATTCCACGAACAATTTCAAGACCCGGCACAATGTCTGGAGACACCAATCGATATCTGGCCGCAATCAACTAGTGAATAGAGGCGAAGGTTGATAGTAACATCATAGACTGGCCTAAAGTCACCCTTCCGGGTGCAGTATGCCTACAGATGTAATGGCTTGTCAAGAGATCAGTGGGGTATCCTTGGCTGTGAGAGCGACCGAATTAGCCAGACGGTGAACGGCGGGGCTGCCGTGCAGTATACGCTGGATTTGAACGCCGGATTGACCCAGGTGTTGAGCGATGGCACGAATGTGTATCTGTACGGCTACGGGTGCATCGCTGAAGAAGCCCAGACTGAATGGGATTACTACTTGGCCGATGCGCTTGGTTCTGTGCGGCAGCTACGGATGCGATAGCGCTGCAAATTTCTCGCGCACCGTCGGCCGGGACTTCAAAGCGTCCCTTCGATCGCTTCCTGCTCGAGCTTCAAATCGCGCCCCAGCATATGGCGGATGACGGGATGTACATCTGCAAGCGCCGGGTGGCGGGTGAGGCGTTTCAGGTTGCCGTGATCACGACGGGTCAAGGGGTGCGCCCATTTGGCGTGATTTTCCAGGGTCTCGATATCCATCCGGTAAGGCGCGAAGCGGGCGCTGACATATTTCCGTAGCATGGCCAGGATGTTGAAACCCCCATAGTCCAGGTCGGCCCAAACCTGCAGGGAAATATCCTCCGCAAGATTTTCCGCCAGGCACCCCAGCAGATGGCGGCAGGCCGGGGAGGGGTTACCCCACAGGCATAGGGTGGCGATCGACGCCGGTTTGCTGCGGTTGAGCTCGTGGAACGCGGTGGCGTTTTCCACACAGATCACCCGGGCGGCCTGGACCGTTACCCGCTGCAGCCCGGCAGCCTGGGCGGCGGGAATGCCAACGGAAGGGGTAAACGCACCCAGTGAGATCACCTGCCCCAGCTCGTCCACCAACTCCCAGGGGCCGGCGAGATAAATATAATCCGGGTTGGGAACGAGTTGCAGTTCTCGCAAAACATCTTGGGCAGACAGCGCCCGCCATTCCGGATGACCCAGGCGGGCCAGGCGGACCAGCGCGCTTTTTAGGTCCTCAAAGCGTTTACTGTCGTTGAACAGGCGCACACTGAAAACCCGGTATGGAGTTTCCGTGACGAGCGCATCCAATGCGGCCAGTGCCGTCAGCAGGTCTGCGTTGAAGGCCTGGTCAACCAGGCTGAAGGGGGCGGGAGATTGTCCGGCTTTCAGCTTGGCCAGGATGCACTCCACGGCGCGCGGCTGCCAGCCGCTGCTGAAACGAAAACGCTCCCCGAGAATCAGATCGGCCAGCCGGGCGCGTTTCTCGCTGAGCGGCGTGCGCTTGAGCAGCTTCGAGATCTGCGGCGCGTGATCGGGGGACATGCTGATCGCTTCGAGCAGATGCCCGCTTTCTCCGGGCTGCCAGGTCAGGTGCAGCCATCCAATTTGTTCCAGCGCCTGCAGTTGTTGGTTGGCTACCCGGCGCGGGTTGGGATCGATCTGTGAGAAATATCCGGGGATCTCGAGCTCATCCAGGCGGATCTTGATCGATCTGAGCGCGGGCCTGCTCCGCTCTTCCGAAGAAACGGATGAAGGTGGCCGCCGCTCGAAGGCATCCAGCAGCGCGTGCAGCGCGGCGGCAACATCATCCGAGGGAGTGAAAGCAATTTCAACCACGATCGTCAGCCAATCTTATCCCTGAAGCCCTTCGGCAACCACGCCGCTTTCCTCCAGTTCCCGCAGCATCTCAGCCTTGTCGATCTCGATCACGAAGGCATGGCTGTTCTTGCGCACCACGGTGCGGACGCTGTCCACGTACTCCAACAGGGCTGCCGACTTATCGGGCGGGGTGGCCAGGAGCACCTGCAGGCCGGTGTCGCGCATGAACTGCAATGCGCTCGCCGTGCGGGCGGTGTCCATCTTGCCGAAGGCTTCGTCGAACATCGCTAGGCGAATGGTGTCGGACGGGCGGGACTGGTTGAGGCGGTATGCCTGGGCGAAGGAGGCTGCCATAGCGACATAGAAAGGCGTGGTGGTCTCGCCGCCTGATTTTTTGGTGTTGATCTTGCTGAGTAAGGCGCGCGTGCCGTCCGGGTAGTGGATGCGGATATCATATGCCAGGTAGTTGCGGTAATCTTGAAGTTCTTGCATCTCACTGGCCGCGGCCGCATCACCTTCAGGCCCGCTGAGGGTCAAACGTTCGAATAGCAGGTCCCAGCCCTGTTGGTGCCGTTTGCGAAAATCGGATTCAAAAAGCGAATCTCCAAGGATGTGTTGGCTGTCTATCACCATATCGTACACCTGCCGCAATGCCGAAGCCGGGGAGGTGATAAATTCGAAGCGTTCGCCACCGAAGCGCAGCTGGGAGAGGGTGGCATTCAGATGAGCCAGCTGCTGGCGGGCATCCACGATTTGCTCGCGCAGGCGGTGAATGAAGTTCTCGACCAGTTCCTGTTCGGCCATGGCGCGCTGCTCAGCGATGCGCTCTTCATACTGCGGCAGTTCTGAGCGCACCAGTTTCTGGCGTTCGGCCAGGTAGCGCGCCGCGTCTTCGGCCTCATCATAGCCGAAATCATAACGCAGGCTGTAGGCCTGTTTGGCTTCTCTTAGCCGATCCCGGCTGCGCATTTCAGCGCTGGTGTAATCGTTCTCGTAGCGTGTGGCATTCTGCAGGATGGTCTCGATGGATTGGCGCTCGCGGCGGCGATCGTATTCGGCGTCCACCTCAGCTTGCGCCTCTTCCAGATTTTTCTGCGAGTCTTGTTCAAGTTCAAGCTCCTGGCTTAGAAACTCCTGGCCTGACTGGAGCGCCTCGACCGCGGCCTGCTCCAAACCTGGCAGGATTTCGGTTTCCAGGTTCTGCACTTGCGCCTCCAGACTGCCGATCTTGCGTTCGTGAGCGGCGTTCTCGTCCCGCAGCAAGTTGTCCTCCTGCTGGCAGCGGGCGAGATTGTCCTGCAGCCGCGCGACAGTCTGCGTATCCAGCTCAACCAGTTCGTCCTGACATTCGGCTAAGCGCTTTTCGGTCTGCGCACACCGGGTCAACTCCGGTAGGGCGTGTTCCAGTTCAACCAGCGGGCGGGTCTTCTGCTGGGTGAGGCGCAGCCGTTCCTGGAGGGCGTCGCTTTCTGCGGTTGCGGCGGATATTTCTGCCGCGATTTCCGCCAGCCTTTCCTGCCGGACCGCGATCTGCCGGGGGATGGAGCGTTCTCCAATGAACCATTGCGCATAGTCCTGGGGGTTGAGGTGCTGCGTGGCGAAATTGCGGCGCACAAAGCACTCGCGAGTCACAGCCCGGGCATGATCGCCCAGCGCTTCGATCCGCTCGCATTTCACGGTTTTGCCCAGCACCAGGTCCACGAAAGCCCGGGCTGCCGGATGCTCCGTGTGTACCTCAACGGCCAGCGAATCTTCCCGGGGTGCATTTTGATTTTCGAGCAACCTTTGGGTATCCAACAGCCCAACGCCGTGCAGGTCATCTTTGTGGCGGCGCTGGCGGTAGAGCTGGACGGCGGCGGTGTGGTGTTCCGGTGGCAGGAGCAGTGTGAAGCGCGCTCGTCCTAATAGCCCCTCAACGGCATCCTGCCAGTCCGCATCCGGTATTTCCAGCAGGTCGCACAGCAGCAAGACCTGGTCTTCGGCCAGCCCCAATTCGGCGCGCAGCAGGCGTTCCAGGCGGACAGCCGCAGGCGAAGCCGCTGTGATACTGGCCTGGCGATCCCCGGTGCCCAGTTGGACGATCTCGCGTTCGAGCCGGGTGGCTTCAGCGTTGAGTTGGCGCACGCTTGCTTCCAGCAAGGATCGTTGGGTGGCGAACTCGTTTCCTAAGCTGGACAGCGGCGCCTGCAGGGCACGGATCATAGTCTGGGTTTGGTTAGGAGCATCCTCATCTTGGGAGGCGAGAAACTGCTTGATCTCTGGCGGGACGCTGACCCCATCGTCCTGCAGCAGATGCTTGAGCTGTTCGGCATCCTGGTATTCACTCGCCAGGGTCTGGCGGATTTCCGCCGCGCGCTGTTGCAGCGCTTCCAGAGCGGCCGCCAACGATTCGATTTCTGTGCGCAGGGTCTCCTGGCGGGTCGCGGTGTGGTCGCTCTCCAGTGCCAGCCGGGCATCGATGAGCGCATTTTGGGCGAAGCGCTGGCGCTCCGAGAGTTCGTCGCGCTTGACCTCGGCGCGGCTGAGTGTGATGTAGGCTTCATCAAGTTGAAGCCGGCGGTGCTTGAGTTGGGCGAGGTGATCTTCGCTTTGGGCGCGGCGTTGGATGTAGCCGTTGGTGATCCGGCGGCGGCGGTTGGCCTGGCGTTCCCCGTCAAATTCTTCGATCTGGTCAAGGCTGGCGATACGTTCGCGTACATCGGCGGCCAGGCTTTCAAAATGCCGCAGGGTCTCGAGCTGCGCCTGCAGGATTTTGACGTCCACCAGGTTTTCGTCCAGCAGATAATTGTGCACGAAAGAGCGGATATTGGTCAGCGGGCTGAAGGCCACACCCTTGACGATTTTTGCCAGGAAGGAGTCTTTGAGCTGTCCCAGACGGTTGAGCAGGTGGAAGCGGTAATCTTCCAGGCGGGTGAAGACCTGCGCCCGGCTGTCTGCGGGGAGGGCGAAGTGTTCTATATGGCGCTTGAATGCCCGGCTGTCGAAAAGCTGGCCGCCCGATTTGAAGAACCAATCGTCGTTCAGCAGGGCGTTGTGCACGATGAAATAACTGACATCGGGGCTGCGGCCGTCTTCGTAGGCATCGATCACACCGCCGTGGACGAAATGGGTGCCGTCCGGATTGCGGAATTCCAGGGCTACCACGCCGGTGGTATCTCCCCGCAAATAGCGCTGCCCTTCGATCCCCAGTTCGCAGCGCACGTAAGAGGCCAAGGTACGCTGACCGCCGCTAAGGGCAGCCTGGTTGAAGCGCGTATCGCGCTGCCCGCCCACCAGGGCAAACTGCACGGCGTCCAGCACGGTGGATTTGCCTGCGCCGTTGATGCCAATAAAGTAAGTGGTGCCCTGGCAGGTGATGGTGGTGTTTTCAAAGAGGTGCCAGTTGATCAGACGAATACGGGTCAGCTGTTTCATGCTCCTACCTCCTCGGCTTCCTCGATGTCATCCTCTTCCTCTTCATGGTCCTCGGGTTGTTCGGTGCGATATTTTCTCAACCAGGCTTCCATCTCGTCCGCGGACTGGATCGGCAGGATCATGCGGATCGAACCGCGCAGCTGCAGGCGGGCCTCACCATCGCGCACATCAATGCTGCGGCCATCCAGTAGCTCGATCAAGCCCATCGCTTTTAGGCGGTTGAGGATCGTTTTGTATTGGGTGATGCCTAGAATACGCTCTTTGCCGGTGATGGTGCGGTATTCTTCGCGCACTTCCCCGATGGTGACAACTGGGTCATTGGCCAGGCTGAGGTGCTCGACCCGTTCTTCATACAACTTGCGCAAGACCACGATCATCAGGGTGTGGTCGAGTTTGTAGCGCGCCCGGCTGTAGCTGTATTCCGAGACCACTTGAAAAATACGGTGGTAATCATCATGCAGCAGGCTGAAACCCGAGAGCTTCAACATGCTTTCGAAAAGATCCCGGTGACGGTGGACGAAATAATAATCGTCCTTGTCAGCCTCAAGATCCTGGTGCAGGAAAGTCTGGCCGAGCAGGCGGTTAATCACCCGCGGGACCTCGCGGCGCGCTTTCTCGGATAGTCCGGCGGAAGAGAGCAGGGGGATGAAATCAATTGGCATGAGCTTATTCCGTTCTTATAGCTTTTCCAGTTCGAAAGGGACCACCCGATACGGGCCAACATCCACTGGCTCGCCTTCCACGCTGTCGATGCCGTAGGCTACCTCCGGATGGTGAGCGTAAGCGATGATGGTGGTCAGCCACTGCAGATCGTTGAGCACCTCGGGCGGAAGTTTTGCGGCGTGCAGTTTCTGGTGGCCATTGAAGAACCCCAGGACGGTGCGGTTGATCTTGTCGGGGGTCAGCGCCTGGGTGACGTCCTGCAGCGTAGCGGCGCGTAGCTGGACCAGTTCCGCTGGCAGCAGGGCGGGGGTGCGCACCTCTGCCGGGATGAACGCACCGCGCGTCTGCGGCGGGGTGTAGTAGCTGCGCAGATCGGGTTGGTTGACCGGATGGCGCTGTAAACCAGGCGCATCCTTGGGCAGCAGGACCTTGCCCGCTTCCTGGAGGGCATCGAGATGTTTGGCCAGGTTGACCAGACGGTCTTTGAAGCTGCCGTCGGCGCTGACCAGCTGGTAGCGGATCTGGCGCAGCGAGGTGCGCAGGTACTGGGCGTGGCGTTGGTCGATATCCTCCAGGAGCGGATCCAACCCCTCCAGTTGGTGGACGATGAACTGCATGGCGCGCCCGATCTCGTCGCTGGCCTGGGCGGGGGTGAAG
>JAFGRA010000174.1 GCA_016935415.1 Anaerolineales bacterium | reverse complement strand
TTGAGGCATATTGGCTGAAGACGTGATGGTTTTTTAGTCAATTGTGCCTCATTTTTTTATAAACCACAAAATCCGGTAGAACTAGCTTTTTTCAGCAGTTATAATGTTATGACTTCCGTGTACACCGCTGTTTTGAACTCGGCCGATCCCCAACGAGTAAAATATGCACAGAGTATCGAGTTTGCGGTGCGTTATCTGGAGATGGTAATAGATGAAACTAATGCTTGAAAAACTTGTCCCACACATCGCCGTGGGGGCGAAACTGATGCTTTACATCTTCATGCCGCTGGCAGTGCTGGTCTTTGTGCTGCAAGGGCTGATGGCCGTGTTCCATTATTATCCACTGGATTATGGCGAAGCGCCGTTGTTGGATCAAGCCATGCGATTGGCACAGGGGATCAGTATTTACCGCCCCGACTTGAGCACACACCCTTACACGATCTCCAATTATCCGCCGGGGTACGTGCTGGCACTAACGCCTTTTGTGATGCTCTTTGGTCCTTCGTTCGCCTATGCCAGGGCAATCTCTTTGTTGAGTACGCTGGGTACGGCCTTCTTCCTGTACGGTATCATCACGCATTTGCATAAGGGCGATCGCTTCGCCGGAGTAGTGGCGGCAGTGGTCTTCCTGGCTTTTCCCTATGTAGTCGAATGGTCGGGGCTGGCGCGCGTGGACATGCTTGCCCTGCTGCTCAGCAGCGCAGCGCTGTACGTCGCCGTGCGCAACCCCACCACGCGCCGCGGCCTGATCTTGACCGCGGCCTTGCTGGTGGCAGCGGTCTACACCCGCCAGTCGTATGCCCTGGCAGCGCCCTTTGCAGCCTTTGTGTGGATGTGGACCAAAGATCGACGGCAGGCCCTGCGCCTGGCCGGACTGGTGATTGTTTTGGGTGGATTGCTTTTCCTGATCCTCAATCTGGTAACCGGCGGCGGCTTTTACTTTAATATCGTCACTGCCAATGTCAATGATTTCAGCCTAGCGCGCGTTGGGGATTATGCCCTGGGGGTATTGGCAAATGCTCCCCTGGCCGTGCTGTTGGCTCTGGCACTGCTGGTCTTTGGCTTCCGCAAAGTGCCTTCCTGGCCCTTTATTGCGGCTTACCTGATGGGGGCGACGGCCTCGGCTTTTACGGTGGGTAAGGTTGGCTCCAACGTCAATTACCTGCTGGAACTCAGCGCAGCATTGAGCCTAGCGGTGGGGGCGGCGGTGGCCTGGATGCGGCAGGAACCCGCAGATGCCGCCAAGGCTGAAGACTTGCTCGATGACCCGGACTATAAAACGCGCTTCGAATTGATCCACAAACCTACCAGCCAAATGTTGCTGGGTTCATTGGTATTCATTCTGGTCGGTGTGCTGCTCGGAAATTTGATGCATGCCTCGCTGACCAGCCCAATCGAGGCGCGCAAGTGGCGGCTGAAACCCAAGAACGAGCTTGGACAACTCAACTTGCAGGTCGAGAAATCAACAGACCCGGTGTTGGCCGGTGAGTATATGGGCCTGCTGACCTTGCAAGACCGCCCGCTTTACATCCAGCCTTTCGAGGTCACCCAACTGGCAAAAGCCGGGATATGGGACCAGACACCATTGCTGGAAAGCATCCGGGCGCAGGAATTCTCCGGCATTTTCATCCACAATTACCTGAACTGGACAGTGTATAAGGAACGTTGGACGCCGGAAATGCTGGCCGCGATCCATGAAAGTTATGTGCCAATGGAGGCCTTTAACGACTCGCTCGTCTTCCGGCCACTCGACCCGGACGCCAGCTACCCGCAGGATTATGCCTGCACAGGGGCACCTTGGCAACTGCCGACCAGCGGCGAATTTGGCATGTATTGGTGGAGCGGCCAGTTGCTTTTCCTTGGCGCGGATTACGACAGCCCCAGTGGGGCAGACCGCATCCCCGTCTACGCGGCTGCCGATGGCCTCGTCACCCGCAAAGCAGAGTGGGAAGACGCGCTTATCATCCAGCACGACGACCCCCTCAACCCCGGGAAGAAAGTCTGGACGGTGTATGCCGGGATGGCTGGATACGATGGCTCCTATATCGTCGATGATTTCCCTCCTGGCGTGGAAAGCGTACCTGTAGAACAAGGACAACTACTTGGCTACCAGGGCCGCCGGTTTGGGATTAACGCACCGATCTACCTGCATCTGCAATTTGCCGTGATTGGTGCGGCCGAAGACGGCTCTTTCCCTGAGGCAATGGAACCGGTCATCACCCAGGATGGGGAACTGCCGGACAAAGAGATGAAACTGCGTTTGCATATCGACGGCATCCTCGACCCGCAGCTTTATCTAAATATTGTTGGCAGCCCAGAGTACGGCCAACCGGTCTGGATTCCGATGCTGTGCATGGCAGAAGCGGAGTGAGTGCAATGATGAATGCAGAAATGAACAAAAACGCAGAAAAAATTGTTGGGGTGGGCGTGTTCTTGTTGTGGGTAGTTACTTCGGCGGCGGCGTTCCTGCTCATCCTGCCGGTGATCGAGATGACGCTGCGCATGTATGCCAGCTTCTGGGGAGATTATGGCTTGTACGGCGAAGCCTATTTTGGGGCAGCCGCCCTGCGGCAGTATATGGCTTTGATCCTGGGAATGCTCGCATTGGGGGCCATCGTGGGGGGAGCTGAATACCATTACCGCTTCTTCAATACTGAAAAATCGTGGCGGTTCTTTGCGCGTGTGATTGCCGTCGAAATTTCCCTGTTCCTACTGACGATCTTGATTTGATTGTGAGCCACAGCCTTCATTTTTGATAGCCCTGCTATACTGAGTTAACAAAGCTGTAAAAGACCTTGACGGGTATTGTTCCTGCCGATAAGATTAAATTCCAAGGATATTCGAAAAGCGAAGGACCTCCAGGCTGAGTATCCCCGAACAAGGCAGTCACGTAAAAGGAACAAATATATGCGGATTGGTGTGATCTCTACCCGGTTGAACGGTACGGACGGTGTTTCGCTCGAAGTTGAAAAATGGGCGCGTGTTTTAGAGGGAATGGGCCACGAAATGTATTATTGCGCCGGTGAGCTGGGGGGATATGCCGAGAATAACAGCACCCACATTCCCAAACTGCATTTTGCCAATGATTCGATCCGGGCTTTGAGCCATCGTGCCTTTGAAGGGGGGAGTTCGGCGGATTCTGATGAATTGATCGGTGAGATCTACAACCTGGCCGACGAACTGCGCGCCCCGCTGCGCGGCTTTATCCGCTCCAATCGCCTGGAACTGATCGTCGTGCAGAACGCGCTGACCATCCCGATGAACCTGCCGCTGGGGGTATGCCTGACCGGGCTGATCGCTGAGTTGGGCATCAAGACCATCGCCCATCACCACGACTTTTTCTGGGAGCGCGAGCGTTACCAGACCAATGCGATCATGGGCTTGCTGGATACTACTTTCCCGTGCGAGTTACCCACCCTGCGGCACGTGACCATCAACAGCATTGCCCAGAAACGTTTATGCGAACGCCGCAATATCGACTCGACCGTGATCCCCAATGTGTTGGATTTCGCCTCACCGCCGAAGGGCATGGACAATTTTAACAAGGACCTGCGCAAACGGCTGGGTGTGGACAAAGATGAATATTTCATCGTGCAGCCCACGCGTGTCATCCGGCGCAAGGGGATCGAGATGGCGCTTGAACTGGTTGCTAACCTGGGCATGGAAAACCCGCGTTTGTTCGTGACCCACAGCGCCACCGATGAGGGCCTCTCCTATTGGCACTGGCTGCAGCACGAAGCCAAAATGCTCAAGGTGGATTTGCGCTTGATCGATGATTTGATCGGGGCGGAACGCGTGCAGTCGAATGGCGATAAGATTTACGCCTTGTGGGACGTGTATCCCCACGCCGACCTGGTCACGTATCCCAGCACCTATGAGGGCTTCGGCAACGGTTTGTTGGAAGCGATCTATTTCAAACGCCTGACGATGGTGAATGAGTACCCGGTTTTCAACGCCGACATCCGCCCATTAGGTTTCGAATTCATCATGATCGAAGGCTTCTTGGGCGACCATACTGTGCAAGAGACGCGCGAACTATTGAATGATCCAGAGAGAGTGAAACAAATGACCGAGAAGAATTACGAAATCGCCCGCCAGCACTTCTCGTACGAAACGCTGAGCGGTAAGTTACAGGAAGTCCTGGATAGTTTCTAGAATGCTTACACCCCAGGAACGCATCGAACAGCATTTGCAGTTCATTTATGGGGATGAGCGTGCCCTTCAAATTTCCCCGGCCCTGCAAGAACGACTCGATACATTCAAGCAGCAATGTCCCCAGCTATCAAAAAATATTCCCGCCCTCCAGAATTTGCTCACCGAAAAAGACGCCATCTTGATCACCTATGGCGACCAGTTCCAGCAGGCGGACGAACACCCGCTGGGTACGCTGCATACTTTCCTGTCCAATGATCTGGCAGGGGCGCTGAACGGCGTGCACATCCTGCCGTTCTACCCGTATTCCTCCGATGATGGTTTCTCGGTGATCGATTACAAAGCGGTCGACCCGGCGCTGGGCGATTGGGAAGACGTGGGCGCGCTCAAAGGCGATTTCCGGCTGATGTTCGATGCGGTCATCAACCACATCTCGCGCCAGAGCGATTGGTTCCAGGGCTTTATCGCCGGGGAAGTGCCGTATACGGAGTATTTCATCCGCGTCGACCCGGCCACCGACCTTTCGCAGGTGGTGCGGCCGCGCGCCCTGCCGCTGCACACTGCCGTGGACACGGCCAGCGGCACCCAGCATGTGTGGACGACCTTCAGCGCTGACCAGATCGACCTGAACTTCGCCAGCCCGGATTTGATGCTGGCAATGATCGACGTGCTACTGTTCTACGTGGCGCAAGGGGCGGAGATCATCCGCCTGGACGCCATCGCCTATCTGTGGAAAGAGATCGGCACAAGCTGCATTCACTTGCCCGAAACGCACGCTATGGTCAAGCTGTGGCGGGCGGTGCTGGATGAAGTCGCTCCCGGTGTGATCTTGATCACCGAGACCAACGTGCCGCACGAAGACAACATCAGTTATTTTGGCGATCCGCTGCCCGGCTCGGAGCAGACCGACGAGGCCCAGATGGTGTACCAGTTC
>JAFGRA010000173.1 GCA_016935415.1 Anaerolineales bacterium | reverse complement strand
TTCGAGCACGTGGCGGGCGTTCTCGAAGATCGCATCCAGGGGGGTCTGGAGCGCCTCGACAACTTCGCCGGTAGTCAGTGTGAAAGGACGCGGCAGGCCGGTGACCTGATCCTGCCCCTGCAATTCCATGCTCAATTCCTCATCTTGCGGAATGGCTGCGCCGATCTTAATCTTGATCTGTTCGGCTGTCGGTTGGGCAATCACCAACCCGTACTTCTTGCGCACGTACGAGACGATGGCTTCATCCAGTTCCATACCGCCCATGCGCAGCGTTTCACCGGCCACGATATCATGCATGGCGATCACCGCCGCCTGGCTGCAACCGCCACCCAAGCAAACGATCATATTGCCGCTGGGAGTGCCGACCGGCAGGTCGATCCCCAGCGCTGCGGCCAGGGGCTGCGGCACCAAGTCGGCGTCGCGGCTGACTTCCAAAGCGGCTTCGTGCACGGCGCGCCGTTCCACGCTGGTTACGCCATGCGGGTGAGTGACCATCAAACGCGGCTTGGAGATCATCAGCGGGCCGCTGACTTTTTTGATCTGCTCGCCGAGCATGATCTGGGTATATTCGTAATAGGCTACCACGCCGTTCTGCAACGGGCGCGTAACCTGAATGATCTCATCGGAAACGCGGCCAAACATACCGCGCGCTTCCTCGCCAATGGCGACCATCTTCTGTTTTTCGATCTCGATGGCTACGATGGTTGGCTCTTCCAGCACCACGACACCGCCTTCTACAATGCGGGTGTACATGGTCCCCAGGTCGATACCAAATTCTTTTGAGAAAAGCGCCATAATTTAGTTGTTCCCCTCACCGGGAATGGAGGCAGACCTGGCCCTAGACTGGCGGCTGCCCCGATACTTCCGCACCACATCCAGGCGCAGATTGGAGCGCCTCAGTGCTGCTTCCAACGCCAGGTATGCATCCGTGTTGGGGGGCGGCCCTTGTTCCAGCAAGTCCTGGGCGCGGTTCTTGGCCGCTTCGGCCCGCGAGATATCAATCTCATCGATATGTTCGGCTGCGTCGGCCAGGATGGTGACGATGGTAGGCTGTATTTCCACCAACCCACCAGTAACCGTGAAAATTTCTTCCTGGCCGCTGTAGCGCACTTTGATCACACCGATGGACATGGTCGAAAGCAGCGGCGAGTGGTTGGGCAAGATGCCCATCTCTCCATTCACGCCCGGTACGGTGACGATGTCAACATCGCCTTCAAAGACCGTCCGGTCCTGGGATACGATTTCGCAGCGAATAGGCATAGATACCTGTTACTTTCCTTTTGCGGTTAGTTTTGCGTCTGGCTTTGTGTTCAGCCCGCTAACTGCCGGGCTTTTTCAACCGCACTCTCTATTGTACCAACCATTTGGAAGGCTTGCTCTGGTAATTCGTCGTACTTGCCGTCCAGGATCTCGCGGAAACCGCGCACGGTATCGCGCAGCGGCACGTAGGTACCTTCCATGCCGGTGAACTGCTCGGCCACGAACATCGGTTGGGAGAAGAAGCGTTCGATCTTGCGGGCGCGCGAGACGATCAATTTGTCGTCCTCGCTCAGTTCGTCGATACCCAGAATGGCGATAATGTCTTGCAAGTCCTTGTAACGCTGGAGCACCTGCTGCACCTCACGCGCGGTATTGTAGTGTTCTTCGCCCACAATGTTGGGATCGAGGATGCGGGAAGTGGAAGCCAGCGGGTCCACAGCAGGGTAGATACCCTTGTCGGCGATGGCACGTTCCAGAGCGATGGTAGCATCGAGGTGGGTGAAGGTCGCCACCGGGGCCGGGTCGGAATAGTCATCGGCAGGCACGTAAACAGCCTGCATCGAGGTGATCGAGCCGGTGCGTGTAGACGTGATGCGTTCTTGCAATTGACCCATCTCCGTCGCCAGCGTGGGCTGATACCCCACTGCGGAAGGCATGCGGCCCAACAAAGCCGAAACCTCGGAGCCGGACATACTGAAGCGGAAAATGTTATCGATGAACAGCAGCACGTCGCGCCCCTGGTCACGGAAATATTCGGCCATAGTCAGGGCGGTCAGGCCAACGCGCAGGCGCACACCGGCCGGTTCGTTCATCTGCCCGTAAACCAGGGCGGTATCCTTGAGCACCCCGGATTCAATCATTTCGCGGTACATCTGGGTACCTTCGCGCGTGCGTTCACCTACCCCGGCGAAGACCGAGTTGCCCTGGTGGACGGTGGCGATCGAGCGGATCAACTCCTGGATGATAATAGTCTTGCCCACACCGGCACCACCAAAGATGCCGGTCTTGCCGCCCTTGGTAAAGGGGGCGATCAGGTCGATGACTTTCATGCCGGTCTCGAAGACTTCCACACTGGTGGCCTGGTCTTCAAAACCCGGGGCCGGACGATGGATGGGATAATACACATCCGCCTCGACCGGGCCGCGATTGTCAATTGGCTCACCGAGCACGTTGAAGACGCGCCCCAGAGAAGCTTCTCCAACGGGCACAGTAATTGGTCTCCCGGTATTAGCAACCAGCATGCCGCGCTGTAAACCATCCGTGGTATCCATGCCCACCGTGCGCACGGTTCTGTACCCCAAATGTGTTTGCACCTCTAAGACTAAGGGGCCTTCACCTTCACGCATCACTTCAATCGCATCATAAATTTCAGGCAGGTCGCCTTGGGGAAACTCGACATCCACCACACCACCTTGTACCTGTACAACTCGACCTGTTGCTTCAGCCATGCTTACCTCCAAATTATCCTTTTCTTGCCTGGGCAAGCGCTTCGGCGCCGCCGGCAATGTCCAACATTTCATTTGTAATCGTTTGCTGCCGGGCCTTGTTATATTCCAACTGCAAAGCGTCTGCCAGTTCTGAGGCATTGTCGGTAGCGTTCTTCATCGCCACCATGCGGGCAGCGTGCTCGCTGGCCTGTGATTCCAGCACCGCCTGGTAGACCTGCAAGGCCGTAAAGCGCGGAATGATCTCGTCCAGGATCTCGTGCTGGTCGGGTTCGTAGATGTAGGCCGCGCTGTGAGCATTCTGGCTCATCATTTCCGACTGTACCAACCCTTCGGCACTGCCAAATTCCAGGGGCAACAGCTTCTTCATGGTCGGGTCCTGCCGGATCATGTTCACGAAATCGGTATAGAGCAGGTAAACCTCGTCAGCGTCGCCACTCAGGAACTCATCCACCGCCAAACGGCCAATTGCCGAGGTATCGGCAAAGGTTGGTTCGGCCGGGACATCGCTGAACTCGGCCATGATGTGTTTGCCGCGGCGGTAGAGCAACTCAGTACCCTTGCTGCCAATGCCCACATAGCGCACAGGAACCGGATAATCGTGGAAATGCTCCAGCGTGTAGCGCAGAATGTTGGTATTATAGGGACCGGCCAGGCCGCGGTCGCCGCTGATCATCATCACGATCACATTTTTGACTTCATCCCGTTTGGTGAGCAGCGGGTGCAGCCCTTCACTGTCCGGCTGTCCGGCGATGTGCGTGAGCACCTGCCATGCTTTGGTGGCATATGGGCGGGTAGCCGTCACCGATTCCATCGCCTTACGGACACGGCTGGCGCTAACAGCCTGCAAGGCCCGCGTCACCTGGGATATATTCTTTACACTTTGAATGCGTAATTTAACTTCTCGTGCAGATGCCATAATCGACTTTCTTTATCCATGACAAGTGGCGAGGTGTACCTCGCCACTTGATGATTGATTAATTCCAGGTGGAATTGTAGTCCTGGATTGCCTGCCGCAGTTTGGCCTCGGTCTCTTCGGTGAGGGCTTTGTCTTTGACGATGCTTTCCATCACGTCAGCATACGAGGTTTCCATGAAACGCAGCAACCCGGCCTCCCATTCGTTCATACGATCGATGGGGATCGAGTCGGCCAGCCCTTTGGTACCAGCGTAAATCGCCACGACCTCTCTATCCAGGTCGTAGGGTTGGTATTGCGGCTGCTTGAGGATCTCCTGCAAGCGTTGGCCGCGGTTGAGTTGGTCCTGGGTGGCTTTATCCAGGCTGGAGCCAAACTGTGCGAAAGCAGCCAACTCACGGAAGGAGGCCATCGAAAGGCGCAGACCACCGGCCACCTGCCGCATGGCCTTGGTCTGAGCGTCACCACCGACGCGTGAAACCGAAATACCGGCGTTGATGGCCGGGCGGATACCGGCATAGAACAGGTTGCTTTCCAGGAAGATCTGCCCGTCGGTGATCGAAATCACGTTGGTGGGCACATATGCGGATACGTCACCCAACAGGGTTTCGATGATCGGTAGCGCGGTCAACGAGCCGCCGGTTTCAGCCAATTCAACGATCTTGAGATTGGCTTTATTGTCCATCGCATCTAGGGCTTCCTTGGCATCGTGCAACGCCAGCGGGCCGCCATAATCGACACTATCGGCGGAATCATCCATGGTTGCCAACTCGCCTGAAAAATCTTTGGAGACGATCACGTAATGATCGGCCAGGCGGGCGGCGCGTTCCAGCAAGCGAGAGTGCAGGTAGAACAGGTCGCCGGGATAAGCCTCACGGCCGGGCGGGCGGCGCAGCAGCAACGAGACCTGGCGGTAAGCCCAGGCATGCTTGGAAAGATCATCATAAACGATCAGTGCATCGCGGCCGGTTTCCATGAATTCTTCGCCGATGGCACAGCCGGAATACGGGGCGATATACTGCAAGGCGGCCGGATCGTCGGCCGCGGCCACCACAACCACGGTGTGATCCATAGCGCCAAACTGTTCCAGTGTGGCCACTGTACGGGCAATCCCGGCTTTTTTCTGGCCGATGGCGACGTAAATGCAGATCAGGTCTTTGCCGGTCTGATTGATGATCGTGTCAATCGCCAGGGCAGTCTTACCGGTCTGGCGATCACCGATGATGAGTTGGCGTTGGCCGCGGCCAATCGGGGTCAGTGAGTCGACTGCCTTGAGGCCGGTCTGTACAGGGGAGTCGACGTCTTTGCGCTGGACCACGCCGGGAGCAATGCGTTCAAGCGGGCGGTAGCCGGTGGCTTCAATCGGGCCTTTCCCATCAATCGGCTGCCCCAGGGCATTCACCACACGCCCAATCATACCGTTGCCAACCGGGACGGAAGCAATCCGCCCAGTGGAGCGCACGGTGGTACCTTCTTCAATTCCTGAGAAATCGCCCAGGATGATGATACCGACATTATCGCTTTCAAGGTTGAAGGCGATTCCCATTACACCATTCTCGAACTGCACCAATTCCTGGGCACGCACATCGTCCAGGCCGCTGGCATGTGCGATCCCATCGCCCGCATCCAGCACGGTACCAATATCCCGCAGTTCCAGTTCGGGTTCAAATGCTTCAATTTGTTTCTGTAGGTCTGAGGAAATATCTTTTATCAAATCGGACATCAGGCCTCTCCAATCAAATAGGGGTAGGTAGCTCAAACGGACATAAATATGTCACGGCTGCTGCTGCGCGCTTGAGCCATGTCAGGGTCAATTTTACTGTATTATACTCATTCTAAGGAGTGCTTCACTGCAATTTAAAATATTTGGACTAAAGTGGTAATAAAATTGTACCTGAACAGTTTGCATTTGTCCAGTTATTCACAAAGAGCTGCTTTTAGGGGAGAAAGAAACCACTTTCAAAACAAAAAAATATGCCCTGCTCCCCCAAAGGTACTTCACCGAATTTTCTCTCAACAAGCATTCATAAATCATTGTTACAATTGGGCAGTGATGGTCAAAAATTCTAGGCATCCTCTGGGCAAACACACCTTCCTGCTCCTTCTCATTACTATTGCACTCCTGGGCATTGGGGAAATGTATTACGCTACCCAGTGGGGGGCAGGCTTGCTGGATTGGGATTCGTTCAATTACATCGCCTCCGCCCGCAGCCTGGCAGCCGGGAACGGCTACACCATCCCGGTAGACAACACTTCCGACCTACCGATGACCCACTATCCTCCCGCCTTGCCTACCGTCCTGGCGCTGTTCCAATTACTAGGTGTCGATGCGCTGGCCGCAATTCGCCACCTGAACGTCTTCCTGTTCGGCGCCAACCTGCTGCTGTTCGGACTGGCGCTGCGCAAGCTGACCGGCTCGGTATATTTCGGGCTGTTCGGCGGGCTGCTGTTTCTGCTTTCCAGCGTGTTCATCCAGCAGCACGCCTGGGCCTTGAGCGAACCGCTGTTGATCTTTTTCACCCTACTGGCCCTTTGGTTCGCCGGGGAATACCTGGACGCTTCTCGGAACCGTGATCTGTGGATTGCGGCCCTGTTTTCGGCGCTGGCTTTCCTGACCAAGTACGCCGGAGCAGCCACAGGTGCAGCAATCATCGCCGGATTATTGGTTTCCAGGAAATTCACCTGGCGCAGGAAACTGCGGGAAGGGCTGATCGTTGGCTTGATCGGATTCCTGCCCGGTTTGTTATGGGCCTACCGCAGCTACCTGCTGACCGACACCCTCAACAACCGCTCGCTGGGGTTCCACCCGCCGGTGATGGGCAACCTGGTGGAGGCTTTCTACACATTCTACGGCTGGTACATCCCTAAACCATTCCTGGTCGGTAACGAAAAGTGGTTCGTGCTGGGGACGATTGGGGCAGTCCTGGCTGTGATCGGGGTACTGATTTACCGCCGCCGCTTGCGGGACTTGATTTCTACAACACCCACACTGGTCTGGCTGAGCATGGCCTTTATATTTTCCTATATCGCGGTGATCTTCTTTTCCAAGACTTTCATCGATCCCAATATCGGGATGAGCAACCGCATGTTCGTGCCGGTCTTACCGGCCACGATGCTGATGGTGCTCGGTGGGATGCACGCCCTTTGGTATCAGGACAAACGCTGGCTGCGCACCTTGATGGTGGTACTTGGTGTCTACCTGGTTGTGCTTGCCATTGCCTATACCCGTGTGCGTTTACCGGAACTACACGAACGCGGCCTGGGATTGGCACGCCGGGGAGTGAATAATTCCGAAGCCATCCAGATATTGGAGAACGAAGCGGCCGACACACCAATTTACAGCAACTATACCTACGCCGTTTACCTGCGTACCGGCCAGGCCGGGTACAAGCTGGGGAGTTTCGACCCGGACAACGTGCCCTCCAAAGGCGCATTGTTAGTGGTGTTTCGCCAATGGACGGCTGAGGAACATCCGCTGGTAAAGGAATACAAAGACCATATCGAACTGCTGATCGACGACCCGATTGCGGCGGTGTATTTGTATAAGCCGTAAGGGCATGAATTCCTTTCCGCAGCAATCACAGCGGAATCCAGCGTTTCCAAATTTCGATGCCGTGGTAAAAAGATTTTTTTTATTCTTTGTTTCTTTTATACGCCAGGGTTTCGCCCGTCGACCAATCTTGCTCCCACTCCCCGACTTTGGGGGCAGCCCGAACGCCCAACTCTTGCTCGGTATGGATCAGGTCTTTGCGGTAGGCGCGCACCAAGGCTTCCACGCATTCTCCATCCAGGTGTGCCCCTGAAACTGCGCGCATGTGAATGATGACATCTTCGACCTGCATGGCTTTACGGTAGGGCCGGTCGGAGGTCAAAGCATCGAAGACATCGGCCACGGCCACAATGCGTCCGGTCAACGAAATCTGGTCACCCTTGAGGCCCTTGGGATAACCGGTCCCATCCAGGCGTTCGTGGTGCTCGGCCAGGGCCGGGATTTCCACATCCAACATACGCACCTGTTCCATAATGCGCTCTCCGATGATGGGGTGATCTTTCACCAGATCGTACTCTTCATCATTAAGACGCTCCGGTTTTGCCAGGATGGTGTCGGGAATGCCGATCTTGCCGACATCATGCAGCAGCGCGCCAACACGGATACGGTGCACCATTTCATGTTCCAATCCCAATTCCTGCGCAATCGCCACCGAAAATTCACTCACCCGCAGGGAGTGGCCGACGGTGTAGGGGTCTTTGGCATCGATGGCCGCCGTCAAGGCTTTCAAAACATCCAGGAATAGTTCATTAGCATCGGCGTATAACTCGGCGATCTCCAGCACGGTGCCCGCCTGGGTTGCCAGCGTGCGCAGCAGCTTGGCATCGTTTTCGGTGAAATTACCGGAGCGCTTATTGATCGCTTCCAGCCCACCAATCGTGCGCATCTGCACGCGGCCGCGTTCGCGCCCCAGTACCACCGACTGCGTACACAGCGGCACGGCCAGGATGGCCTGGGTGTGAATGCCACTTTTCTGATCGGCTTGCTTATAGTGGCGCTTATCCTGACTGGTATCCGGGACAATCACGGTTTCGCCGGTTTCCACGACATGCCCAATGATACCCTTGCCAGGCGGCACCACAATGGGCTCCTCGCCCAGGTCGTCCAGGTTATTGGACATAAGCAGCACCAGATTACCGGTCTCTTTCTCCACCAGGAAGATAGAGGCAATTTCGGAATTCAACAACTCGCAGGCATAGTCAACGATCATGCGCAGGATCTGCGAGCGGTCGAGCGTGGAACCGATCTGGCCGATGATGGCGACCAGCGCTTCCAGGCGGTCGTTATAAGTTTTGCTGCCCTCGATCAATTGGGCTTTTTCGATCTCGGAGGCCATGCGATTGCCCAGCAACTGTATGAGTTGCACGGCGGGGCGAGAAAAATTGAAGACCTGCACCACGCCAATTGCCTGGCGCTGCAACTGCAAGGGAATCGAGAGTGCATTCTGAACTTCGTTGGTGCTCAAGTTCTGGACTTCCGCTTCCCAGCGGGCATCGGAATAGCCGCTTTTTACCAGGATGGGCTGTTGGCTCCATACCGTCGCCCCGGCCAGTCCCGTCCCGGTAGCGCTGGAACGGCCGATGAGGTCGGCGCGCAGCCCCTCCCCTTTGACGACTTCGAAACTCAATGTATTGGTAGCATCATCTAACAGGTATAAGATGCCCCCTTCGGCACCACACACATCAATAATTAAATCTAGCATCTGGTCGAGTAGCTCGTCCAGTTCGGTGGTGCTGGCAATGTAGTTAGCGCGCTCAAGAATATGCAGGATTTCTCCGGAATCCTCCAAACGATTTTCTACATCCTGGTCGCCAGGCATTTTGCCGGGCATAGCGACTCCTTATTCCACAACAATAATCAACCTGCAACCATTAAAGGTGGGTATTGACGGTGCCAATCGGTTACCTGCTGGTAGGCGTGGGCCACCCGGAAAAGGCGCTCTTCCCCAAAAATGGGGCCCATTAACTGTACCCCAACCGGTAAATTCTCGCCATCGAAACCCACCGGAAAAGCCAACCCCGGCACACCCGCCAGGTTGGCCGGCAGTGTGAACACATCCTCCAGGTACATCGCCAAGGGGTCGTCGCTGTGTTCACCAATTGGGAAGGCGGTGGTTGGGGCCACCGGAGCGGCGATCACGTCGACCTCTTCAAATGCTTTTGTAAAGTCCTGTTTGATCAGGGTACGCACCTTCTGCGCCTGGCCGTAGTAGGCATCATAATACCCGGCGGAAAGGGCATAAGTGCCGAGCATAATGCGGCGTTTGACCTCAGGGCCAAAACCGGCGCCGCGCGTTTCCTTGTACATCTGGATCATGTCTTCGTCGGGCACGCGCAGGCCATAGCGCACCCCGTCGAAGCGCGCCAGGTTGGCGGATGCTTCTGCGGGAGCAATGATGTAATATACCGGCAAGGCATAGGCGGTATAAGGCAGGCTGATTTCTCTGATCTCTGCGCCGAGCGCTTCGAACTGGGCAATCGCCGCGCGCACGGCAGTTTCCACTCCAGGTTGAATGCCTTCTATAAAATACTCTTTGGGCACGCCTACCCGCAATCCCCCAATCTTCTCACTGCCGTTTAGGGCAACTTCGGGCACCGGCACGTCGAGTGTGGTGGCGTCTTTGGGGTCGTGCCCGGCCATGAGCTTGAACAACACAGACACATCCTGGGCATCGCGCCCCAAAGCCCCGACCGTATCCAGCGATGAGCCGTAGGCGATCAGGCCGTAGCGTGAGACACGCCCATAGGTCGTCTTGATGCCGGTCACGCCGCAGTACGAGGCCGGTTGGCGGATGCTGCCGCCCGTGTCTGAACCCAGCGCAGCCGGAGCCAAACGAGCCTTCACGGCCGCGGCGCTGCCCCCGCTCGAACCGCCGGGGACACGCGCCAGGTTCCAAGGGTTGTGTGTAGTTTCATAAGCCGAGTTCTCCGTAGAGGAACCCATCGCAAATTCGTCGGTGTTGGTCTTGCCCAGAATGATTACCCCGGCGTCCAGCAAGCGCTGCACGGCAGTTGCCGTGTAAGGGGGCACAAAGTTTTCCAGTACTTTCGATCCCGCCGTCGCCCGCATCCCGGCCACGGCAAGCACATCCTTCACGGCGATGGGCACACCCAGCAAGGGCGGCAATGCTTCCACATCCTGCTTGCGTCCCGCGATCAAGTCTTTGTCGGCGGCGTCGGCCTGAGCCAGCGTCGCTTCAGGAACCAAGGTGAGGAAAGTTTTTAACTCGCCATCCAGCGTCTCAATGCGCGCCAGGCAGGCTTCGGTCAACTCGCGGCTGGAGAAATCTCCGGCGCGCAATCCGGCCGCGGCCTGGCACAAGGTCAGGTCAGTCAGGCTGCTCATCGGTTTCCTCGCTGTGATCGAGTACGACGGGCACACGGAATTGGGCATCTTCTGCCTGGGGCGCATTTTCCAGCAATGCCACTTTGGATAACGTCTCACCGGGTTCATCCGGGCGCAGCGGGCTGCGTTCGGCAACCACGGCACTCATCGGCACGACATCAGCAGTATCCAATTCCTGGAGTTTGGCAACGTGCGCCAGGATATCGGACAGCTGCTCGCGATAGCGCTCTTTTTCCTCATCCGTCAGGTGCAGCCGCGCCAATTGGGCAATATGTTCTACTTCTACTTTGGTGAGTCGGCTCATAGGCGGAATTATAACATTGCTGGCAGATTATGTCCCCATTTGTTGTGAATACCAACAAATTAATTGGGTAAGGGTAACCGGCAGTCACCCCTACCCAAAATGATTCAGCAAGAATTTCCTGATACCCCCTTAACGTCAAATCAGATTATCCCGGTTTATTCGCCTTCTTCATAGATAGTGTACCCAAACCAGAGCAGGTCGGTGGTTTCACCTGCATCGACGGTCACCCTACGGGTGATGCTGGAAGTGGGGAAATTCCCGGCATAGCCACCACATACCGGATCCAGGTCGGGAAAAACGCAGTAATCACCCGGTTCCAGATCGGTAAAGGCAAACTGGCCCTGCGCATCGGTCGTGGTGGTTTCATATAACTGCTCACCGCAGGCCCCAACGTATAAACGCACAGTGACTTCCCCCATACCTTCTTCATTCTGATCGCATTCACCGTCTTTGTTGCAGTCGCAGAACACACCGCCGGTGATCTTCCCCGGCGTTTGCTCCTGCCCTTGATTACAGGCAACCAACAAAATCATACAGGCAACGACCAGGAGTAATGCCATCCCAGATCGCTTACTCATTGCAACCTCCAAACGAAAGATAAGATTTACTTATACATTACCAGATTCACATATAAGAAATCAATGGGTTAAACACCCAATCTCAATCACTTTTGCTTATCCAAGATCATATCAACTGTTTATCAATATTGCGCATAGCATTTTACCGCTCCCCCCACAGGCGCGTATAATACTCCAGATACAGCTCCAGGTTGCCGCTCCAATAGGCTTCATCATGATAACCTTCGAGTTGATACCACTCATTGGGGATATCGCGCTCATCCAGTTGTTGCTTGAACCAGGTGGCGGAGTTGATGATGTCTTCGTAGTCTTTGGTGCCCACATCGATGAAGAAGCGCGGCATCTGGTCGGCGGGAATCTCATCCAGCCATGCTTTTACATGAGGCACATCTTCCCAGAAGACCGGCAGGCTGTGTGCCCCGACCGTGCCGAATAATTCGGGGTGTGAAAGCCCAAAGTGAATGGCCCAGGATGCACCGCGCGACAGGCCGCCAACCGCCCGGAAGGGACGGCCGCGCAGCGTACGGTAATTCTCATCGATCAGGGGGATCAATTCTTCGATCACAGCCTCACCAAAGGCATCTTCCGAGGGCTGGCGCCACACTCGGTCGTGCGGGAAAACCATGATGAAGGCTGGCGCCTCCCCGGCCGCGATCATGGCATCGGCCACTTCGGCCACACCCAGGCGCGGCCACTGGTCGTCGGTGAAGGTCTGACCGTGGATCAGGTAGAGTACGGGATAGCGCGTGGTGTTATCGGCATGGTAGCAGGGCGGTAGGTAGACGCGGTAGTTGAGCGGCAGGTTGAGCAGGTCCGTGCGCAGTGAATCTACGATGATCTCGCCCCCGACATTGAGACAGGCCGGGCGCGTCGGGGTAAGGGAAAGCGCGGGGGTAGCGGTGGCTGCCAGGGTTGGCATAGTTGTGGCCGTTCTCGTTGCCGAAACCGCCATCACCGCAGTGGGAATCGCCGCCGCGGTGTTAGCAGCAGGGCCGCCAGAATCCGAAGCCAGCCCTTCCGTCCCGGCGCAAGCCGAGAGCAGGAAGACCACGGAAATCAACAGTAAATGTTTCAAGAAATCGGCAAACATTATCTTACTTACAAAAACCTTGTTTTGTGATTTACTCTCATCTTTCCCTCACCCCGTCGGCTTCGGATCATTAGAATGATGACCCACCCCTCTCCCAGTGGGAGAGGGGAAACATCCGCAGAAATGAAATTTCGAGGATGTGGGTGAGGGAAAATTGGATTACAAATATGTCATTCACCCAAGCATATAGATTATGAACAAACTTACTTTATCATCCCCCCATGATACACCAATTCATAGACCACCACACCGGCGCGTTCAATCCACTCCCGGCCGGTAAAAGCGTCCATTTCGCCCTCGCTGGTGTCGAAGTATTTGCCAAGCTCAGTTTCGTATTCAAAGCCACCCAGGAAACGGCCTTCTTTATACATCTCAGTCAGGCTTTCCTTAATGACCGCCCCGGCTTCGGCTGCCGCGATCAGCTTGGGGTTTAGGATGCGGCCGTAGTAATTCATCGCCCAGACCGGCTCACCCTGATAGTAGACCACTTCCTCGCCGATGAAATCCTGCCCACCGAAGTAGCTGTCCAGGTAAGTAAAGTCGCCATCCTGGAATCCGAGATCGTGTGACTTTGGGCGGCAAGCCGGGCTGGGTTCGCCGCTGCCCACATAGGTGGCCGCCTTGGCCTTGACGATAAAATCGTGTAATTGCTCCTGGGATAGCATGGTCATTTTCTTTCCTCCGGTCGTTTTCAATTCCTTAAAGAAATCCCGATTTCTCAAAAGCCACAGCAACATTTAAATCTAACGTCGGTGCAGCTTTAGCTGCCGCCGACCACTGTAAACAACAAACCCGGCAAGCCAAGACAGCCTGCCGGGATATTTTACTCTGAATTTCAGCCCAAAATTAGCGAGGCATTATTCGTCGAAGGTCACCACCACGGTCATACCCCAACGCAAACGCGGGTCGGTTTCATCCAGGGAAATCTTGACGGTGTAGGTGATGTCGCCGCGTTTTTCCTCGAACAGATCCTTGATCGATTCAACCGTCCCGGTCAGTTCCAGGTCGGGCAGCGCATCCGGGGTTACGGTCACGGTCTGGCCAACCGTCACATCCGGCACCTCGATCTCGGTCAGGTTGTCAGTCTCAATGATCCATTGTGAGAAATCGGCCAACACCATCGCCGGTTGGCTCGATCCAGTTAGTTCACCAACCTTGATGTTGACTTCCACAACCGTACCGCTGAACGGGGCTTTCAGGATGACGTTGTCGAGCGCCGACTTGGCAGCTTCCACACCAGCTTCGGCTGCTTTGACGCTGGCCTCTGCAGTTGCCAGGTCGTCGGGGTCTGGCCCGTTTTGCACTTTCTCATAGTCCGATTCAGCAATCGACATTTGGGCTTCGGCCACGGCCAAATTGGCTACGGCAATCGCCATATCGATATCGTTGGCCTCGGCTTCCAGGTTATTCAAGCGGCGCACGGCGGCATCGTAGGCTTCCCGGGCAGCAGCCAGGCGGGACTGGTAGGTAGCGCGCGTCAGGTTGGTTTCGGGTTTGTCGGCGTAGGGCTCGTAGTCCTCTTCAGCCTTGTCGAGTTGGTCCTGCAAGAGCACCAGGTTGGCTCCAGCAGCATCCAGGTCGTTCTGCTTGGCGCCGTTCTCCAGCGTGCGGATGCGTTTCTCGGCATAATCGATGGCATCGCGCGCATTGGCAATCGTCTGCAACGTCTGCGCAGCGATCAGGTCGGCGTTTTCGTAGAGCATGTCCAGGGCCTGTTGGGCATTGAGCAATTCTAGTTCAGCGCCAGCTACAGCAGCTTCGAGTTGCTCGGTATCCGCCAGGTTAGCCAACACCTGTCCTTCTTCGACCATATCGCCTTCGGCAACCTCGATCTCGGCCACCTGGCCACCGGACGCAAACGAGAGCGCCACGTACTCGGCCGGCACGACATAGCCTTCAGCGATCACCCCGAAATTATCGATCACAACGGGGATATCCTCGGTTGCAGCCGGGTCGGCTTCTGCGCCGCCACCACCGCAACCCACCAGCACCAGGCTGAGGATAAGCAATGCAAAGATCAGTGATTTGGTTTTCGACTTCATTTTATCTCTCCATCATTTTTATAACAGGATAATGCCTTGTTCAGGATTAGCCTTGATACTTTTCTTTTCATCTCAATTGTATCTTAAGAACCAGCCGTGTGACCAAGTTTCACAGCTGAATTTACATCTATTCGTAAGCCAGGCTGTCGCTCACGCTGATGAGCGTTGCCCGCCGGGCAGGCGCCCAACTGGCAACCACCGAGAGCACCACCACAATCGCCAGCCAGATCCAGACGCCGTGGAAAGCCGGGTAATACTCCGCCGGAAAGTCGATCACGTCCCCCAGGGCGATCACGAACTTCGGCCCACCCAGCAGTCCGATGGGTACGGCCAACAGCCAACTGAGCACGCCCAACATCAGCCCTTCCCAGGTGAACACGAAGCCCACATCCCGGGAAGATGCGCCGACGGCGCGCATCACGCCGATCTCACGCGTGCGTTCGATCACATTGATCGACAACGTGCCGGACATACCGATGCTGCCTACGGCGGCCATCAGGATGGTCATGAACATCAAGACCTGGGTGAGCACACCGAACTGGGCGTTGGCCTGCTCCTGGGTTTCCAGCGCAATCTGGTAACCGCCCGCCGGAACGCCTTCCGCTTCCAGGAAATCGCTTAAGCCTTTGGCAATCTCCTGCTGCCCGGCCAGGGAATCTGCATCCACCTTGATCTGGGCATAGGTCGCCCGGCCTACCCGGTTCACCGTCATACTCAACGAATCCAGCGGCACATAGGCCGTGTTCTGGTCGTTACCGCTCAAATCGAAGATCAAGCCAACCACCGTCCAGGTGCTGTCTTGTACACCGCTCATCTCAACCTTGATGGTATCACCGACCCCAACACCCAGGCGCTTGGCTTCTTTCTGATTAAGCAATATGGCTTGACCGTCATCCGGCACGAGCAGGCGGCCAGCAATCAACTGCGGCGAGAATAGTTCACTATCATCCGGCACGCCGTACATGTAGACTTCACGCTCTTCCCCATCGGGGGTCACACCGGGTACACTGGCTTTGATGGAACGCGACATCCACAATTCCGCCCGATCGACACCAGGGTAAGCCTCGATCAACGGCACGACTTCCTCTGTCAGTTGATACTGCTGGAACCCCATGGCAATGTCGTAGCCAAAGCCTTTAAAGATCGTTTCGATTGTGCTGTTGAATGAATACTGCGTGCTGACCACCATCAGGAATACCGCACCAGCCACCGTCAGGGTGAGCTGGGTCATGATCACGCGCCCAGGCCGCCGGAATGTATTGCGCAGCGAGAGCGTAAACAAGCGCGGCAGACTGCGGACCTTCCCCAGGATGCGGTCCAGCCAGCGCGCCCCATATTTACCGGCGCCAAGGCCGTAGCGATTGAGGGCATTGGCTACCGCAATACCTGCCCCCTGCAAGATGGGGAACAATGCCGCCAGCAAGGGGGTCAGCAAGCCGGTCAGCAACTGCATAACCAGAGTGCTGGGCAACAGTTCGAACGGCCGGGCGGGCACGTTGAGCAAGAAGAGCATCCACTGCGACATGACCGCGCCACCATACGCGCCCAGCGGCACCGCGATCAACAAACTCAATAAGCCATAAACAATCACGCCGGAAAGATACAGTAAGGCAATCTGCTTGCGCAGACCGCCAACCGCTTTCATGATCCCAATCTGCGGCACCTGCTGGGTGATAAGCGCATTAATAGTATTCACCACCAGGATGGTGCTCAACCCCAGCGAGGCTACTGCCATCACAGCCAATACCATGGTCACACCATTAATCATTTCTTGCAGGTAATGTTGTTCAGGGTGCAGCACTTCCTGCCAACCAATACCTACTCCCAGTTTTTCCAACTTATCCTGGATATCTTGGATAGCCGTATTGACGTTTTCTTCGCTATACTCCGGCACGGTGAAACGAATGCGCGTATAGCCGCGGAAACCGGTCAGGTTTTCCAGCATGTTGTCAGTGACAAAGAATGTTGCCTGGCTTCCAAAAGGTTTGGGGAATTCAAAAGGATCACGCACCACCCCGCCAACATGAATTTCACGCGGACGATCATTAACTTCGAAATAAACCGAACCGCCTACCCCAGGTACACCGAAAGAGTCAATATGGGCGCCTTCAACCGCGGCCAGGTAATCGGTCGGCCAGACGCCATCTAATAAGGTCTGGCGGTCGAACTTCTGGTTTGTGAAATTCTCATAGGCGATCAAAGTGGCATCCTGCCACTCGGCATCCGGCGCCGTCCTCCAGCGAATACCGCTTTCGGAAATGCCCTCCACGGAAGCAACGCTGTCCAGTTTTTCCAGGCTGTGCAGGGTGGTTTCATCGATCACGCCACCCAGCCAGATCATGCCGTGGGCCGGGTTGCTGGCCTTGTGTGAATTTTCCATCTGGCTCAAGATCAGGTTCGAGCCTGCGGTGACCATCCCCAGCGCCATTACACCAACGGCAATACTCAACACCACCAAGAGGGTGCGAGCCTTGTTGCGCCACAGATCGCGGCGGACTTTATTAAATGCGACACGCATGGCTAATGCCCTTTCCCATTGGTGCCGTTGCCATTATGTCCGTTATCATGCAGCACACCATCGAATACTTCCAAGACGCGCGGAATGCGATCTGCCAGGTTATTATCGTGCGTGACCATCAGGAAAGTGCGGCCCCGATCTACCAGGCTTTCGAACAATTCGAAGATGCGGTCGGCGGTCCTGCTGTCCAGGTTGCCGGTCGGCTCATCAGCAACGATCAGAGGCGGGTCGTTCGCCAGGGCACGCGCAATCGCGGCGCGCTGCATCTGGCCGCCGGAGAGCGTATTCGGGAGTTTGTAAGCCTGATCGGCCAGTTCTACCTGATCGAGCAGTTCCAGAGCGCGTTCGGGGCGCTCGCGCGGCTTGTACATGCGGCAAAAATCCATCGGCAACATGACATTCTCGATGATGGTCAGGGTCGGTAAGAGTTGGAAGAACTGGAAGATCACCCCAATCTGTTTGCCGCGCCAGCGCGCTAATTCGTTTTCGTTCAAATCCACAAGCGACGTTCCGGCGACCTCGATCTCACCTTCCGTGGGGCGGTCGATGCCGGTAATCATGTTCAATAAAGTCGATTTACCGCTTCCGGAAGGGCCGCGCACGCCGACAAACTCGCCCGCACCAACCTGCAGATCAACATCACACAGGGCGTGGATATCGCCCGCCGGGCCTTTGTAGACCTTGCTGACATCATCTAATCGAATTAAGGGTGCTTCCATATTCATGACACACTCTCCAATAAGTTTGCTTGCAACTTTTTATGCTCCGGCGACGCGGAACAATTCCACTATATTTTCCTTCTGGTCTTTTGCCTAGTGTCGCTGGTCATATGACCAGTCACAGCGGCGGTTACAATACAATATACGTACGACTTTTAAAAATGTTGCAAGCAAAGATTGTCTTTAACCTGTTGTTTACATAAAAAGCATTGAGGTTTAGCTCTCCTTCCAATACCGTTGAGGTCATTCACTCGGTTAGACGAAAAAGCAGCACTCTGGTTTCACCAGCCTTCAGGTTAAAAACAACTCCACATAGCATATCAACAAGCTTTGCATCCGCCATCCATCGAAAGGATGATTACCGGGTGGATTGAGCACCGGGCGGTTCCTACCCTGTAAACGTGTTTTTGGATTGAAATATTCGGAAGAATGGTGACGGCGGTGGGCTTAAAAAGTACTTATGCGCTAAACAAAAAGTTCAACAGCTAAATTATGTCCGACCTGTTGCCCGGCGTCAACTGCTTCTCATTTTGACGTGGGGGATGGCCTTGCGAAGATACACCAGCCAGCGGTCTTGCGGCGGGATGATCCGTGGTAAATCACTCACCAATGCCCAGAAGGGCGTGAAGGTGTGGTTGTCGGTGAACGTCGTCCAACTGTCCGCGCTCTCCCCGCTGAATTCGAGCAAATAGAAGTGCCGCTCACGCGTCGCGGCCAACAATTCGGTAGGCACCCAACCCATCAGGCTCATGCTCACGTAATGCGGGCCGGGCACGCGGTCGAGTTCCTCGTATTTGACCTGGGTGAATGCACCTGATTGGCGCAATACCTCGACCGTAATTCCGCGCCGGAAATAGCCCCAATCGAAGCTGGTATCGTCCAGGCGGGCGTAGACGCGCGGATGATCGAGCACGACGCGCTGGTTTTCAGGAAGTTGAACCTGTTCTACCCCCAGACACTCAACGATGCGCACATCGGTCAGGCCGCCCTCTTCGGCCACCTCACGCAGCACAGCGACCTCCAGTGCTTCCCCGATCTCTACTGTCCCGGCCGGAATCTGGATCCCGGTGAAGGGATGCCGGAAGACCAAAAGCTGCTGCTCACCCTGCACTTCCCGGATCACGAACCCGGTCACTTTTTGGATGGTTTTGGACAAGGGATTTCCTCATGAAGAATATTTGCTAATTCCTAAATTATACCGGGACAAGTCCGGGTGGTCACGAGGGCCGCCCCTACAACCATTCCCTGTGAAAAACAAAAAGGAACGCAAATGCGTCCCTTTTCGAATTACGAATTTCGAATCTCGTTTCTCGCTTATCGATTCTCGTTTCCCCTATTCGTACGCCAAACTTTCATTGACACTGATCATCGTCGCCCGGCGGGCAGGTGCCCAGCTTGCCAGTACCGACAAGGTCACCACCACGGCCAGCCAGATGCCCATGCTGTCCAGGGAGGGGAAATACAGGATCGGCAATTTGATCAGGTTGGAGATCGTACTAACGAAGGCCGGCGCTACGGCATAGCCCAGCGGCATGCCGATCATCCAACTGACGATGCCCAGCATCAACCCTTCACCAATGAAGATCAGACTGACCGCCAGCGAAGACGCACCCAGCGCTCGCATTACGCCGATCTCGCGCGTGCGTTCAAGCACGTTGATCGACAGCGTCCCCGACAGGCCAATGCTGCCCACCACGGCCATCAAGACCGTCATTACCAGCAAGACCGTGGTCAGGATACTGAATTGGGCGTTGGTATGTTCGCGGTTCTCCCAGGCCGTGTCGGTCGATCTGACCGCGATGCCACGCCCTTCCAGGTAGTCCTTTACATCTTTCTCCACCGCCAGCTGCATATCCAGCGTGTTCTCACTGGCGTGGATCTGAACGATGTTGGCGCGCCCGATCTGATTCAAAGCAGCGCTCAACGGTTCAAGGTTCATGTAGATCGTGTTCTGGTCGCGGCCGCCCAGGTCGAAGATCAACCCGACGATCGTCCATTCGCCATCTCCCGGGGCACCCAGATTGACCTCGATCTGGTCACCGATGCCCACCCCCATATCATCAGCCAGCTTACGGTTGAGCAGCAGGGCACGCCCGTCTTCGGGCAGCAGCAAACGCCCTTCCAGCAAGACCGGCGAAAACAATTGGCTATCCTCCGGCACACCATAAACATCGATCTCATATTCCCGCTCCAGGATGTGAATACCTGGCAGCTCGGCCTTGCCCTGGGCAAAAGTCCACATCTCGGTGCGCTCAACATTGGGACGCGCTTCGATCAGCGGGATAATCTTGGCAGAAACCTGAGGTTCCTCGAAAGCCACCTGAACATCATAGCCAAATCCATCGAAAACAAGCTCGAGAGTCTTGTTGAAAGAATAATGGGTACTCATTACCATCACAAAGACCGCCCCGGAGACGACCAGGGTGAGTAGGGTAAGGAAGACACGCCCGGGTTGGCGGAAAGTGTTTCGCAAGGCAAGCATGCCCAGGCGCGGCAAACCGCGGATCCGGCCCAAGAGCTTATCCAGAAGCCGGCCGCCGTAATTGTTGGAAATCAGGCCGCGCTGGCGCAGCGCGTTGGCGACCGCCACGAGCACACCCTGCAAGATCGGATATAAAGCCGCCAATAAAGGCGTAAGCAAACCGGTGCTGATCTGGAGCAATAAAGTCGCCGGCAAGAGTTTGTAAGTAACCTGAGGCGTGTTGATCATATACAACAGGTATTGTGAGAGAACCTTGCTGCCCAACGCGCCCAGCGGCACAGCTGCCGCCAGACTCAGGATGCCGTACACAGTCACACCAGAGAGGTACAGCGAGAAAATTTGGCCGCGCACCGCGCCAACTGCTTTCATGATGCCGATCTGCGGCACCTGTTGGGCGATCAAGGCATTGATCGTATTGATCACCAGGATGGTGCTCAATCCCAACGAAGCCAATGCCATCGTAATTAGTACAAAGCTGATGCCATCAACCTCATCCTGAAAGAAAGCGCGATCAGGGGATAGCACCTGCACATAACCGACCACAATCCCTTGAACCTTTAGCCGGTCTTCGATGTCGGTAGCAGCAAAGTGCACATTATCTTCGCTGAAATCGGCAAGTGTGAAACGAACCTGATTATAGCCGTCCACGCCGGTCAACTGGTAAAAGGTCTGACGGTCGACATAAAAGGCAGCTTTGGTTTCAAATGGGGGTGGGTATTGAAAGGGGTCGTGGACGGCACCGCCGATGTCCAGGGCGCGCGCCCGGTCGTTGATCTCCAGGTAAACGGTTTCGCCCAGCCCAGGAGCATCAAAAGGTTCAATGTGATTAGCATTGACTGCCCCAGCCTGAATACCCGGCCAGGCGCCTTCTTCCAGGATCATCTGGTCGAGCGTCTGGTCGGCGTAATCCCGCACCATAATCAGCCGGCCTTCCTGCCATTCTGAGTCTTCAAGTGAGGCTTTCCAATGAATATTGATCTGGGCATATCCATCGGTCTCGGCCACATTATCTACATTCCCCAGGCTGGCGATGGTGTCATCATCGACGAATCCACTCAAATGCAAGTGCCCAGCCGCCGGATTGGATGCCAGGTGCGCGGCTTTCATCTGCTCGGTCACCTGAGTTAAAGTAGAAGTGGTCACGCCAACCGCCAACACCCCCACGGCGATGCTGACCACAACTAAAATTGTTCTGCCTTTGTTATTCCAAAGATCACGCCATACCTTGAGCAACCCGATTCTCATCGTAGTGTTTCACTCCATTCTTACCATTGACGCCGTTCATCCCTTCAGGAATTTGGACATCCTGCTTTTTTGCTTCGACGTAATCGGGATTGACATCATCGTACAATACACCATCCAAAACGCGCAGCACGCGTGGAATACGGGTGGCGAGGTTATCATCGTGGGTGACCATCAGGAAAGTGCGGCCGCGCTCGACCAGACCTTCAAACAATTGGAAAATGCGGTCAGCGGTCTTGCTATCCAGGTTACCGGTCGGTTCGTCTGCCACGATCAAGGGCGGATCGTTGGCGAGCGCCCGCGCAATGGCGGCGCGCTGCATTTGCCCACCGGAAAGTGTGCTCGGCAGCTTATGGGCCTGATCGGCCAATTCGACCTGCTCGAGCAAGTGCATGGCGCGTTCCGGGCGTTCCTTGGTTTTGTACATGCCGCAGAAGTCCATCGGCAGCATCACGTTTTCCACAATCGTCAGCGTGGGCAGCAGTTGGAAGAACTGGAAGATCACGCCCACCTGGCGGCCGCGCCAGCGCGCCAATTGATTCTCGCTCATATCCACAATTGAGGTCCCGGCGACGGTCACATTCCCCTCAGTTGGGTGGTCAATACCGGTAATCATATTTAATAAAGTAGACTTGCCGCTGCCTGAGGGGCCTTTGACGCCCACAAACTCGCCCGGCTTGACTTCCAGGTCGACGGTCTTGAGCGCGTGAATATCCCCGGCAGGGCCTTTGTACACCTTGGAAACTTCCTCCAGGTGGATTACATTTTCATTTGATTGCATGGATCGATGCACTCCCGTAATATGAAAATGCGCCGTTTTTTCAGGCCGCACTTTCATTCTTTTGGCTCCATTGGAAATCGCAAAACGATTTACCAAAATTTAGTTTTTGTCATGCGGTAAATTGCCATCCACAAAATACCACCAACCCTATCAAATATACCGTACAACTTCTCAAATTATATTGGTAGAAGATTAGTATTTGCTAAACATTTTTGTTAGGTAACTGACCGTTTGTTTTTAGAATATTTTCTAAAGTCATGAACGGTCAGTTCTCGGTAGCAAAAAAGAAAGCGGTGCGCATGCACCGCTTTAGATTGGATAGGTTTGGAGCTGACTTTTAGCGTGCGAAACGCTGTTCTTTCCACACGTCGGCTTCGTTGTGGTAACCGGCCTGCTCCCAGAACCCGAGCTTATCGTCAGACCGGAATTCCAGCGCCCGCACCCACTTGGCACCTTTCCAAAAATAGACCACCTTGAGGTCATCACGCTGGGGAATATTACCGACAATCCCGCGCAGAGGGTAGCCGTGGTCGGGGGTGATCGGCTGGCCTTCAAAGTGGGTAGCCAACAGGAAATTATCCGAACGCGCCAGTTCGAGCGGCACGTTGGCGGTGAAGCCATATTCGGCGTGCTGGATGATGTACTTGGCATCCGGCTTGGGCTTGATGAAGCCCTCATCGATCAAGGTGCTGATGTATACCCCTTCCCACTCGGTGTCGAATTTGCTCCAACGCGTCACGCAGTGGATATCCATCTTCACCTTGGTGCGTGGCAATTTGTTGAACTCGTCCCACGTCCAGGTGACTTCTTCTTCCACATCACCATACACCCGAAAGTCCCAGGTGGCGGGGTCGAAGCGCGGCACCGGGCCATAATGCAGCACCGGGAATTTCTGGGTGAGTGATTGGCCGGGGGGCAATCGCCCTTCCAGGCGCATACGCGATTCTTCTTCTCGTCGTCCAAAGAGGTTATTAATCATCAGATCCTCCTAATCTACTCGATCTACCAATAAGTTCAAATTGTAAACAACCCCATAATGAGGGTTTCTTTTCATTTTACACATTTATCGTACCACTAAAATCTTAACAGGATATTACGGAAATAGGGAACCTTTACTGAGTAATCAGGCACTCGGGGAAGAAAACCTTCTCCATTTTGCTACCAAAAACAAAACTTCCGAAAACAACTGATTTATCTACGGAAGTTTTCCCTAATCATTGATTACCGTTCACTCAGCGCCTATACTTCTAACGTCTCTCCCGGTTGCATAACGATCACCTTAGAGTCTGTTTGGGCACGCACGCGTTCGGCCCAGGCTTGCGGATCTTGCTCGATCAAGGGCCAGGTATTGTAATGCATCGGGACCACAGTTTTCGGCCGCAGCAGTTTGACTGCCCGCAGAGCATCATCCGGCCCCATGGTGAAGTTATCACCAATGGGGAGGAAAGCCACATCCAGACCTTCATCACCATACAATTTCATATCACCAAACAGTCCGGTATCCTGGGCAAAATAAATCTTTTTATCGGCTTTGGTGGTCAGCAAGAAGCCAGCCGGCATGCCGCCATAAGAACCATCCGGTAAACCGGAGCCGTGGAACGCCTGGGTGAATTTGAGATACCCGAAGGGATGGTGGAAACCGCCGCCGATATGCTGGGGGTGGGCCTCGATATCTTGCTTCCCCAACCATCCAGCAATCTCCGCTGTAGTAATCACTTTAGCTCCGGTGCGTTTAACAATCGGGATCGTATCGCCAATATGATCGCCATGCCCATGACTGACCAGCAAATAATCTGCCTCGACTTCTTCGGCACTGATTGGTGCCAGAGGGTTCCCCGTAAAGAATGGATCGATGACCAATTTGAATCCTGCGGTTTCTACCCCAAAGGATGCCTGTCCATAAAAAGTAAGCGTTGTGCTCACAGCTTATCTCCTTCCGTAAATGAATTCTTCCCGATATGGTCTGATATAAGTATAACGTATTTGTATTTCCAAAAAGTGGTGATGATAAAAGTAAAGCAAATTTGGTAAACTACAAAAGAGGTAAATATTTTTCTTTCGGGCTATTTGCGTTTATGTTTGCTATGAAAGTTTTTTTGCATACCGAAGAACGATTTTTTTAAAGAGTTGTTCTTTTTAATTTATTCACATGAGGATAATTAAGTTAATATAGTAATCTTAGTAGGGCCTGTGGATATGTGGGTAAAATCTTTCGAAGGGCAAATTCATGCTATATGCAGGGGAACCTATTTTTAGCGACCGTGTTTGTAGGGGCGAATGTCTGTAGATTTATCCCCATCCGGGCATGGGATAAAATGGGGATGTTTTTCTTTCCAGAGGATAACCATTTTGTGCTGATGGCTCACTTTCCTATATCTGTAAAGCCACTTAAAACCACCCCCCATATATGGGGGTATGCTTTGTTAATCGGTTCTTAATAAATAGACAAGTTCTCCCCAGTTTAATGCGTTTATCCACAGTATACACACAGTTATCCACAGTTTTAGGGTAAACCTAACTGTTTTGCAAGCTCCCATATGTGGGCGAATTTAGGGGTTTTGAATAGGAAAAAGGTACTATTTTTCTAAAAAATAGGGGCTATGGGGGCTATCTATGCTAAAACAGGCCTCTCGATTATGATTGGGGCCATGAGCGAACCGAAAAATCCCCGTGTTACTGCCATCTTACAAGCCTTCTTCGTTACCTTTTTGTGGTCGACTTCCTGGGTGATCGTCAAGTTCGGTTTGCAGGATATTCCGGCAATCACTTTTGCCGGACTGCGCTATTTCCTGGCTTTCCTGGTCTTGCTGCCTTTCTACCTGCGCTCACCCAAGGCCACCCGCCTGAAAGAACTCACCCGGCGGGATTGGCTCGGGCTGTTGGCGTTGGGGGTGGTCTATTATACGGTCACGCAGTCATCTCAATTCCTGGGACTGAAATACCTACCGGCGATTACCTTCAGCCTGATGCTCAATTTCAGCGCCATAGTCATCGCCCTGTTGGGCATCCCCACATTGAAGGAATTTCCCACCGGTTTGCAGTGGGCGGGGATTGGGATGTTCATGGTGGGGGTGTACCTGTATTTCTATCCGGTCGCTATCCCACAGGCACAGGTGATCGGATACATCATTGCAGCTGTGAACGTACTGGCAACCTCGGTGGCGGCGGTGATGGGGCGCTACGCCAACCGCGGCGGCCGCCTGCACCCACTCACGGTGACTGTGGTCAGTATGGGCATCGGTTCGATCTTGATGATGGCGATTGCCCTGGTGGTTGAAGGCGTCCCGCATCTGAGTTGGCTGTCGTGGGGGTTGATCGTCTGGCTGGCAGTAATTAATACGGCCTTTGCTTTCACGCTCTGGAATCACACCTTGCGAACGCTGAGTGCAATGGAGTCCGGCATTATCAACAACACCATGCTGATCCAGATTGCTGTACTGGCCTGGATATTCCTGGGTGAACGCGTCACCTGGCTGGAAGCCGCCGGAATGCTGGTGGTGGTGATCGCAGTGATTATGGTGCAGTGGCGCAAGACCAAGGATTGATGATTTTTCAGCAGGAGCTATTCATCTGAATCAGTCAGGTAAGCTTTGATAATTTCTGCCAGGTCGACTGAAAATTCGAGCGCTCCTGCCTTATGCAGGTGGGAGCCGTCGTAGCTGCGGTAGGCATCCGAGGGAAAGTCAAGCCAGATGCCGCCCGCGTTCACAAACTTAACTTTCAAAGCTGCTTCGTCAAAATCACTACTTTCATCCTCAATGATTTCTATTCCTTCTGTACTGGGGAAACGGAAGCCGAATACCAGGATACCTGCTTGCGTCCATTGTTTTGTCTGGGTGATCAATTCCTGAACCAATTCTTCCGAAACCAGGTTGTTTTCAAAAATAATATTATACGCAGCCAAGGCCGAACTGTGGTCATCCTTCGAGTATTGTGAGGCGAGCCACCCATCATCATAATATTCCTGGATCAATACTTGATTATTGGTTGGAGGAAAAAATTGCAGGTATTCAAGCAAGGTCTCAAGAGGGATGGGGGAAAAGATTACCAGGTAGGGTGTGAGGTGGAGCGTGAAAAATCTTTCGAAAGCCGATTTTCCTTGATATCCATGATATTGGGTATTCCCGGCGGCAACTGGGGTGAGATCGTAAGGTGTGATCCCGATCACGATTATAGGTTGCGCGCTGGTGGGCGACAACCGCTGTTCCGCTAAAGCGTAGATTTCTGAGTCCAATCCACCTGATGCGAATCCGAGATTAAAGATGTTTAAGTCATTGAGCATGGTCTGCATGGCTGCCGGTGATAAGCCTTGTGTTACCCGTGAGTCTCCTAAAAGGATCACGTCAAAGGTATCGGTCCGGCGAGCTTTTAACATCCAAAAGCGGGTCTTTGCAAATTCCTCGTCTTGCTTAGATGTCAGCAGCTGAGCTTTGAAATAGCCAAATAGCACAATCAGGGGAAGGAGGATAACGAGGGTTAGGGCGGTACGTTCTTTGCGCATTTTTTCCTGGTAATGGACGTTAATTGGCGGGTGTATCCAGATATTCCTGGATATGCTTTGCCAGGTCGACTGAAAATTCGAGCGCCCCTGCCTTATGCAGGTGAGAGCCATCGTAGCTGCGGTAGGCACTGGCCGGTACGTTGATCCAGATACCACCTGATTTCACAAAAGCTGCTTTCAAAGCTGCTTCATCAAATCCACTTTGTTCATCTTCGATGGTTGCGATTTGTTCTGTGCTGGGGAAACGGAAGCCGAAGACCAGGATATCTGCTTGCGTCCATGTTTTTGTCTGGGCGATCAATTCCTGGACCAATTCTTCCGAAACTTGATTGTCAATGAAGATATTGTGGTAGGTCAACCAGGATGCATTGGGGTCATCTTTCAGGTAGTGTGAGGCGCTCCAACCATCATCATGATATTTCTGGATCATGATATTCTCTTCGCGTGTAGGGACAATTTGCAGGTATTCGAACAAAGTTTCAGGCGTGATGGGGGCGAAGAATACCAATACTGGTGTCAGGTGTGTCATGAAGTATCTCTCTAATCGTGATTTTCCCAGATACTGGTGATATTGTGCGTTCTGTTCGGCCAGTGGGGTGAGTGCAAGCGGTGTGATCCCCAGGACGATGACCGGCTGCGAGTTGGTGGGGGATAACCGCTGTTCGGCCAAGGCGTAGATTTCCGGATTTAGTCCCCCTGATAAGTAGCCAAGATTCAAAACGCTTGAATTTTTGAGCACGGTTTGCATGGCTGCCGGTGATAAGCCTTGATACATGCGCGAGTCACCAATCAGGACAACATCGAAGGTGTCGGTTCGATGTGTTTTCAACATCCAGAAGCGGGTCTCTTCCCAATGCTGCGCTTTCGGGGAAGGCAACCGCGCCATTTTGAAACTGCCAATCAGCATAATCAATGGCAGTACGATGATAAAGGTAAAGGCGGTCCGTTCTTTGCTCATTTTGTCTAGAATTGGAAATACACGAATTCAGCTTCCGGGCCGCGCAGAAAAACGGCTGTGAGCAAGAAAAATGCAACCATAACTATTTCTGCGACCGGACGCCATTTCTCCGGTACAGCTTCTTCTACTTTTATATTCAGGGCGAGTAAGAAATCAGGAAATGCGGCCAATATGAGCAGGTATAGCAGCGTGGGGTTGATGTAGGTATACATATAAGAATACCATTCTGGGGCTGGTGCGAACATGGCTTTGAGGATTTTCCCAGCCTGTTCCAGCGAGTTGGCCCGGAAGAACACCCAGGCAATCCACACTTGGAAATTGACCAGCAGCATCGCCAACCAGCGTCCCCAGGACTTATTTTTCAGGCGTAAGTGCCAACCCGTCCAGCGTTCGATGCTGGTATATAAGGCGTGCAGCGCTCCCCAGACGATGTACGTCCAGCCCGCGCCATGCCACCAGCCCGAGAATAATAAAGTGATCCACATATTGAGGTGTTTGGTTTTACGACCTCTGCGCGTGCGGCTGAGCGGGATGAAGATGTAATCGCGCAGCCAGTTGGAGAAAGTGATGTGCCAGCGCGTCCAGAATTCGCTCAAGGAGGTGGAGATGTAGGGGTGGTCGAAGTTTACCGATAGTTCGTAGCCCATCCAGCGCGCCAGTCCACGCGCAATATTACTATACCCACTGAAGTCGTAATATAGTTGGAAGGCAAACGCGGTGACGATCAGCCACCAATAGATACTTCTTGTATAGTCACTGGCCGGGTTGTCGAAGGCGTTGCGCACGAAATAAGCCAGGTTGTCAGCAATCACCGCTTTCTTGAAGTAACCGATGGCAACCAGTTTCGTGCCTTCCCAACGATCTTGCTCCGTGGTGGTGTGAATTTGTTCCAATTGCGGCAGCAGTTTCCCGGCGCGCTCGATTGGACCGGCGGTCAGTTTGGGGAACATCGATTGGTAGGCGAAGAAAACCAACAGGCTGTTGGCCGGAGCGACCCGGCCCTGGTAGACATCGAACAGATAGCTGACCGCCTGCACGGTATAGAAACTGACCCCCAATGTGGCGATGTCGAACTTCCCGGCAGCATTACTGAATAGGATGCCCTTATAACGGAAGAAGATCAGCAGACCGGCGTTGAAGATTACCCCAAAGATCAGGATGGCCTTGCGGTGTGGGGATTCTTTTTCAAGCTGCTTACTCGCCAGATACGAAACCAGGTTGACGGCGATCAGGAAGAAGATCAAGCGCCAATCGACCCAGCCATAAAAGACAAAAGAAGCCAGCACCAGATAGGCCAGGCGGACGGTATTGTTTTTTTTCGTCCGTGGCCAGAAAATGAAAAAGAGGATCAGGAAACTAATGAAGATGAATGAAGTGAAATTCATATGACCCAGCTTTAGATTTCCACATTAAGGAATCTTCTTCTAAAAATTATACTATAGGGATTTTAGTTTTCCTGTTCCAGAAATTGCTGGTTATAGAGCGTGCGGTAAAGTCCCTCCTGTGCTAGCAGCTCTTCGTGGTGACCGCGTTCGACGATACGACCGTCGTCGATCACACAGATCAGGTCGGCGTTGCGGATCGTACTCAGGCGGTGGGCAATGACGATGGCGGTACGTCCTTGCAGCAGTTGGCTCAATGCTTTCTGGATCAAGACCTCAGTGATCGTGTCCACGCTGGCGGTGGCTTCGTCCAGGATCAGGATGCGCGGGTCGGCCAGCGCGGCGCGGGCGATGCACACCAGTTGGCGTTGGCCCACGGACAGGTTGACGGCCCCCTCATAAATCGAGGTCTGGTAGTCGGCGGGCAAATCCTGGATGAACTCGTCGGCGTAGACCAATTTTGCAGCTTCGACCACCGCTTCGAAATCCACCTCCGGGCAGCCAAAGCGGATGTTCTCTGCGATTGTGCCTGAAAACAGGAAGGGGTCTTGCGGTACCAGGCCGGTCTGGCGGTGTAAGGATTCCAGCGTCACAGTGCGCACGTCGATGTCGTCGATCAGCACGCGGCCTTCCTGGGCTTCGTAGAAGCGGGCGATCAATTTCGCGATGGTGCTCTTCCCGGCCCCGGTTGGACCGACCAACGCAATCGTCTGGCCTGGTTCGACTCCCAGGCTGACTTCATGGAGTACATTGGGGGAATCTTCCCGATAGCGGAAAGTGACTTCGTCCAGTACGACTTTACCTTGAATAGGCGGCATGGGGTTGGCGTCGGGTTGGTCGCTGATTTCGGGCGTGGTGGTCAGCAGCTTGACCACCTGTTCGCCACCGGCCATGGCCGATTGCATGGTGGTGTAGATGCGGCTGAGTTCCCGGATCGGCTGGAAGAAACGCGTCACGTAAGCCAGAAATGCGACGATCACGCCCAGTGTAACCGTGCCGTCGATCACCGCCCGCCCGCCGAAGTAGAGCACGATTGCCATGGACAGTGTGCCCAGGAATTCAATCGAGGGCAGGAAGACAAAGGAAAGCCGGATTGCATCGATGTTGGCTTTACGGTTGCGGCGATTGACTTCCCGGAAACGCTCTTCGACGGTTTCTTCCTGTGCGAAAGCCTGGATCACGCGGATACCGTCGATGTTCTCGGCCAGGCTGCCGACCAGGGCGGCGATGCTGGCGCGTGTTTTACGGTAGGCACTGCGCGCCTTTTTGGAGAACAGGTAAGTCGCCAGCGCCATCAACGGCAGCACGATGAAGGTCAGCAGCGCCAGTTGGGGACTCATCGAGATCATCACCACGATGATGCCTGCCAGGATGAGCATGTCACCGATCAGGGAGAGCAGCCCCTGGGTCAGGAATTCGTTGATCACTTCCACATCATTGATTACGCGTGAGACAGTCACACCAACGATGTGGGTATCGTGATAGCTCAAGGGCAGGGCTTGCAGGTGGCGGAAGAGCGCCGCCCGCAGGTCGGCAAGCACGCGCTGTCCCACCCAATTGAGGATGAACTGCTGCCCCGCCGTTGCCAGGTAGAGACCCAGGTACGCACCGCCGATCATCATGACCACGCGTGGCAGCCCAGCCGAATGCCCGACCGCAATGTATTGGTCGATGGCTTGTTTAATCAGGTAGGGGATTGCCAGCGTCAGCCCGGTGACGGCCAGCATGAGCACGAAGGCGGCCAGCATCCTGAAGCGGTACGGGCGCAGGAAGACCAATATCTCAGCGATGGTGCGCCAGTTGAACAGGCGGCCTTCTTTGGCTTCCACGTTTTCTCCGCTGAATTGGTGGATGGCGCTGCGCGGCCCCATGCCGGGACTGAATGAAAAGCTCATGCGCTTCCCGTTCCGTGCGGCCGAAGTTGGTGCCGGTAGATCTCGGCATACTGCGGCGAGGTTTCCAACAGCGCCTGGTGGGTGCCCTGGGCGGCGATGCGTCCTTTGTCCAGCAGCAGGATCGAATCCGCCTTGCGCACCGTGCTCAGGCGGTGGGCGATCACGAAAGTGGTGCGGTCTTGCATCAGCCGGGATAAAGCAATCTGGATCAACTGCTCGGTCTGAGTGTCGACGCTCGAAGTGGCGTCGTCCAGAATCAGGATGCGCGGGTCGGTGATCAGGGCGCGCGCAATGGCGATACGCTGCTTCTGCCCGCCGGATAAGGTCACACCGCGCTCGCCAACCAGGGAATCGTATCCGGACGGCATTTCCATGATGAAGTCGTGCGCCTGGGCTTCCTGTGCGGCGGTGATGATCTCGGCTTCTTCCGCTTCCGGCTTGCCGAAAGCAATGTTCTGGCGGATGCTGCCTGCAAACAGGCGCGTATCCTGAAGCACAATGCCGATCTGTTTACGCAGGTCGCGCAGAGGGATCCTATTGATGTCGTAATCGTCGATGAAGATTTGTCCCGCCGTGCGGTCGTAGAAGCGCGACACCAGGTTGATGATCGTCGATTTGCCCGAACCGGTTGCGCCCAGCAAGGCCAAGACCTGACCAGGTTCAACTTTCAGGGAAACGTCTCGGATGACCATGTGGTCTTCGTCGTAACCAAAGCTGACCTTGTCGAACTGGACGCGTCCGGCAATGATCTCCGGTTCCACGGCGTCCACCGCATCGCGGATGTCGGCTTCGGCGTCCAGGATTTCGTAGATGCGTTCCCCGCTGGATGCAGCAATCGCCAGCACGGGCACGATGCGCCCCAGCAGGCGGATGGGCTGCACAAGTTGCGCCAGATAGGTGGTGAAGGCGACCAATTCACCCAGCGTGAGCTGGCCACGGAACACGAGTACGCCGCCGTACCACAGGATCAACATGGTGCCGAAATTGGCGATCATGTCCAGCAGCGGAGGATGGATGGCTTGCAGTTTAGCCGCTTCTGCCGACATGCCAAACCAGCGTTCGTTTTCTTCAATGTAACGTTCGATCTCGGCATTTTCCTGTGCAAACCCCTTGACTACCTCAGCACCGCGCAGGTTCTGTTCGATGCGCGTAGTCAGCACGCCGAGTTGGTTCTGAATGTTCACCGAGAGCGGGCGGAACTTGCTGCCGAAGACGTAGGCGCGGTAGATCAATACCGGCAGGAGCAAAACAATCAATAGACCCAACTGAGGACTCATCCACACCAGCACGCCCGCCGTGCCGACCATCAGCACGATGCCTTCCAGGATGCGCAGCACTGCCCGCCCGGTCAGGAAGCGGATGCGCTCCACATCCTGCATGGCGCGCGACAAGATTTGGCCGGTCTGGGTCTGGTCGTGGAAGGATAAGGGTAGTTCGTTCAGCTTTTGCTGGATGGCATTGCGCAGATCATAGGCTACGTGCTGCGATACAATTTCTGTCCAGCCGCCCTGGAAATAAACGATCACACCTTTGGTGGCCGTCATGCCCAGCAGGCCGAGTGCGGCGTACCCCAATAAGGACAGGTCGTTGCCATAGATGCCGTTATCGATGATCCAGCGGATGAACTGCGGCAGAGCGAGGTTGATGACGTTGAGCACAAGCATGGCAGCGTAAATACCCAGGGTAAGCTGCCAGTATGGCTTAAGGTATTTCAGGCTGCGCCACAGAATTGTAAGAGTCTTGGTTTGTAACGGGGATTTTTTATTCGCGAAGTTGCTCATAACGGCAGGCGTTTATTATATCGCACCACGCTGTAGCTTCAACAATTGGAATTTTTAATTGGACAAACGATCAACTACGAACCAAAAACCAGGTTATCGTTGCATGAAATAGGACGATTTTCCTATAATTTACCCAATTTTTCTAATCTAATTCGCAAAATACCTGCTTTATAATGAATTTGGGTGAGTTTATATAGCCTCCTATTGATAGAACAAGGTCGCAGCATAATGAATATGGAACGTCAATCTACAAATGCCTCTTCTCGACCTACAAAAGAGGTGCGTGGTTCAAACGGATTTCTTGCCAATCCCTTGAGAGTTGCAGTGCTATATGCCCTATTCGGCGCAGTCTGGATCATCACTACCGATAAATTGGTGGAATGGATTTTCACCAGCGAAGAAGCGCTGATCACGGCCCAGACCATCAAAGGGATCTTGTTCATCGTGGTGACCACGGGGGTGGTGTACTGGCTGGCGGTTCGCATCGTTGACAGCGTGCGCTTCGAGCAGATCGAAGCTGAACTGGATAAAAGCCAGCAATTCGCGCAGAGCCTGCTGGCGAACATGACGGAAGGCTTCCAGATTATCGATCATGACTGGCGTTACGTCTATATAAACGCTGCGGCTGTAAAACATGCGCGTTTTCCCAGGGAGGAACTGCTCGGCCGCACGATGATGGATGCTTATCCGGGGATCGAAGATACGGAAATGTTTGCTGCCCTGCAAGACAGCATGCAGAATCGGGTTCATCACGGGTTTGAAAATGAGTTCACGTATCCCGATGGGCAAAGCAAGGTGTTTTTTCTCAGCATTTATCCCACTTCAGAAGGCGTCTGCATCGTCAGTGTCGATATTACCGAAATAAAAAATGTAGAAACAGCATTGCGTGAAAGTGAAGAGCGCTTCCGTTCCCTGGTGGATGCCACCTCATTGGTGGTCTGGTCGACGGATGCCGAAGGAAGAACGGTCACGGAAGTCCCAACCTGGCAGGCTTTTACAGGTCAATCAAAGGAAGATATTTTGGGGTATGGCTGGATGGATGCCCTGCATGCTGATGACCGCGAACACGTGCAGAAAGAATGGCAGCGTGCTGTTGAGCAGCATTCGACGTATGAAGGTGAATTTCGCGTCCGGCGGCACGATGGCGAATACCGCTACATGTTTTCCCAGGGTGTCCCAATCGTGAATGCCGACGGCAGCGTGCGCGAGTGGATCGGTACCAATGCGGATATCACTAAACGAAAACTGGCCGAAGCCGCGCTGCGTAGTAACGAGGAACGCTACCGCCTGCTGGCAGAAAACACGCTGGATTTGATCTGGACCATGGATATGGAATTGACCACCACATACGTGAACCCGGCCGTTGAACAGATTCTGGGATATACCCCCGATGAATTCGTTGGCACACATCTTTCCATGCAATGCAGCGAGGCTGAATATTCTAAGATACTCGAGGTGCTCGACCAAGAATCTAAGAAAGGCTTTCCGGATGAAGGTGTTGTGTTGGAAACCGAATTGTTCCGCAAAGATGGCAGCCTGGTTCCGGTGGAAATCCACGGCAGGGTGATCTTCGATGAAGCGAGCATCCCGGCCGGTTTGCAGGGTACCACCCGTGACATCACCGAACGTCGCCAAGCAGAACACCGGCAACAAAAGCTCTTGCAGCAAGTCACCAGCCTGGGGCGCATCGACCAGTTGATCATTTCCCTGGCGCCAATGGAAGTGGCCTTACAGCAAGTCGTCCAGGAAACCTTGAACAATATTGATGCTGACGCGGCTGCTATTCTGATCCTCACAGAACCACATCATAAACTCAATCCGGTTGCCCGATTGGGGTTTTCGGGCAAGCGCCTTTTTATGAAAGAGCTCCATCTTGATGAGGGATTTGCCGGGCGCGCCGCCGTGCAGCGCCAGACACTCACATATCCGGATATCCAGGTCGAGAATATTGGCTTCACCCGCATTGAGATGGCACGCGTAGAAGGGTTTCATGGTTACGCGTGCAGCCCGATGCTGGCAAAGGGCAATATCGTCGGGGTCTTGGAGGTCTTCCGGCGCGCGGTCGGCCCGCCGCCCGCCGAGCAGATCGAGTTTTTGAAAACCCTGGCGGGACAAGCTGCTATGGTTGTGGATACTCTGGCGACTTTCAAGGATTTGCAAATTTCGAACGAAAAACTTTACCTGGCCTATGACGCCAGTATCGAAGGCTGGTCGCGGGCGCTCGACTATCGCGATAAAGAAACTGAGGGGCATTCCCGGCGGGTGACGGAGATCACGATCGCGCTTGCCCAAGCGATGGGAATTCCAGATGACCGATTGCACTACATCCGTTGGGGGTCGCTGCTGCACGACATCGGCAAGATGGGCGTGCCCGACCGCATCCTGTTAAAATCCGGCCAACTGACTGCTGAGGAATGGGAGATCATGCGGCGTCACCCGACAATTGCCCGTGATCTGCTCACGCCGATTGTATTCTTGCAGCCCGCCATCGATATTCCCTACTGCCATCACGAACGCTGGGATGGAGACGGGTATCCGCGCGGCCTGGCGGACATCGATATCCCATTGGCAGCCCGCATCTTTGCGGTGGCCGATGTGTGGGATGCCATGCGCTCGGAGCGGCCGTACCGTGAACGCTGGCCGGAGGAAAAAGTTTTACAACATCTTCGGGAAATTTCCGGGTCGCAATTGGACCCGCAAGTGGTTGAAAAATTCTTGGAGGTCATACACGACATTCCCACCTGTAACGCGTCCAATTACGAACAGGAATGATCGAAATTATATTTTATAGACTACTAAGGTGAGTCCCAATTCCTGTTCCAATTTTTTCACTTTCTCAAGTTGATCTGGGCTGAGTTGAGCGAACTCCAGGCCGGGTTCCAGGGCAAGCACGTGCAGGTCCAATTCTTCTTCGATCGTTTGCACCTTATTGAATTGATCTTCATTGAGGGCGGCAATTTGGTATTCGGACATAATCACTCCTTTTTGTGCATTATACAGCATTCGCCAGTCCTTTGTAAATATTCGATTTTCTAAGTGTCGTATTAATTCCACCATAAACTCCCTTGACAATAGATTGATTGTCAAGCATAGTGATGGTCAAGGAGATATATTACAAATTAATTAGAAAGGTGTTTTTTTATGCCAAAAGGTAGTGGTAAAGCTATCCCGAAAGTTAAGGTAAATTTAGAAATATCACCAGATCAGGGTGAAGAGCTGCTCGAAAAACTGAAGCTTCGTTTTGAGGAAAATATGGAGCGCCACAAAGGCCTTGAATGGGCAAAAGTACAAGCAAGGCTCGAAACGCAATCTGAAAAACTGTCGTCACTTAATGCTATGGAATCCACTGGAGGTGAACCGGATGTAGTCGGCTACGATGAAAAAACGGACGAATATATTTTTTATGATTGTGCAGAGCAAAGTCCTTCAGAACGGCGAAGCATTTGTTACGATGGAGAGGGAGAGCAGGCAAGAATTAAGAAAGGCGTTCACCCGGGTGGAAACGCGGTGGACCTGGCAGCCGCCATGGGGGTCGAGCTATTGAATGAGGATCAGTACAGCCAACTCCAGGAGCTGGGAGAATTTGATACCAAAACTGAAAGCTGGCTAAAAACACCGGTTGAAGTTAGAGCGTTAGGCGGGGCAATCTATGGTAATCGCCGTTACAACAGGGTCTTCGTAGGCCACAATAGTGCGCCATCCTTCTATTCTTCCAGGGGGTTCCGTGGCGTGCTCAGGGTCTGAATTTTGGTCAAAGATGGGCGGCTGATCAGCGTTGCTGCTGAATCGGTGCTATGCCGTTCAGCAGCATTCGCTTGTGCCCATAATGATTTTTTACAAAGCAGTGAAAAAACCTTTAGGGTAATAGGCTTCCCACTCACTGCGCAAAACGCCATAGCCCAGCCCATCGTAATATTCCCCTTCTACGATGCGTGCCATGCGGAAAACGGCTTCCTTTTTGAAGCCCAACTTCTCGGCCAGTTTCATCATGCCGATGTTGCCCGACCAGGTACGCAGGTCGAGGCGCACGAATTTGGGTTCCTGGTCGAAGAGGTACTGGCACCACAGTCCCAGGGCCTCGTAGCCGTAGCCTTTGCCCCAATCTTCCGGGTTGTAAATGCCAATCCCAATCGCCGCCCAGTTGGTCTCCTGGCTGATCCAATAGCGGGAAATTGTCCCCATCACGGTATCCGCTTGCGCGTCGGCGATCACCAGCCGCTGGCGCAGTTCGGGCCAGTCTTGGGCAGTGATGGCTTGCTCCCACTGGGCGATGACGGCAGCAACTTCTTCTGCTGTGGCGCTTGGATAATAAGGCCCGTCTGTTTTCTGCCATGCTCTCCCTGGCTGGAACCAATAAGCGAATGCTTCCAAATCGCGGAGTTGCGGATCACGGAGGATGAGGCGTTTGCCGGTGAGTTTCATAATTGTCCCAGCTTTCCTTTCCCTAGAATCTTACCATAATGGGATAATGATAAATGAAAATGGCCTTCAACGACCATTTTGTTGTCCGTGCCCCACTTTGGATCTGTTCACAACCGCACCCAATCCTGTTCCTATAAGAATTCTTGCCAGCATTTTAGCCGGGCTCTCGCAGCATACACCAAAACGGTAGATTATGTTTTGGGATCTTGGCCGTATGGAGTAGATCAAATTTATATTTTTCATAATAGGGAACATTATTCTCGGAGTGTGTTTCTAAATAAATGGCCGTATTTTCTCGATCAGCTTTTTCAAGAATGAGCTGCAATAAAGTTGCGCCTATCCCCGTTTTCTTTTGATTGGGATCAACTCCCAAACCCCACAAATAATAATGCGGCCGAAGTTTTAATAATTTTGCTCGCGTTTCATCAACGAACTGTTCGCATTCCATTGAGCGGACATAATTCCGGAAACCCAAAATTAAGGGGGTCAGCAAAAAACCATTCTGGACATATTCCCAGAGGGTAATCTGGTTATGATCTGGCGGTAACGTAAAAATCACACCTGAAACATCAGCTGTTGTATAAATTTCTCCATAGCGATAGGCGGTGTTCAGAATATTCCGGAAGTACCAGGGCAGGTAGTGCTTGCGCCGATTTTCATCGGGAAAATAGAAGGTGAACATCGGGTAATCGAAAAAGGAAGCTGCTAAAACTTCTGACGCTTTTTTGATTTGATGTTGATGCAAACAAGTTATTTCCATGCTTTGTCCTCTGCGCTCCCGTTTTTCAATTATACCTTTATACCTTTTTTGGAATGTGCTTTTTTCGGGTGACCAACCTATCGCGCCTATGATGCCTTTATATGCGAACTCAAATTATTAACTCATCCAGTTTCTTTCCGGGATCACACCTTCATAATAGACAAAAACTGCTCAAGATTATCTTGAGCAGTTTCGTGTGCCGAAGGTGGGAATCGAACCCACAAGCCCTTACGGGCACGCGAGTTTGAGTCGCGCGCGTCTGCCAGTTCCGCCACTTCGGCAATGTGGGCCTAAGTATAACGAATTGCTTTTGTGGGGTCAAGGTTGCGGGGAATGGAAACCTCGTCCCAGAATTCCCCCTTACGAAAGTGTAAATGTTTTGTAAATACATCTCCACAAATCTGTAGACTATTGTATAATTCCCGGCTTAGAAGACGGAATTTTATGATAGGAAGAAAGTTATGCGTTTAGGAATTATTGGATTACCGCAATCTGGCAAGACCACGATCTTCAACGCGCTGACGCGCGGCGACCGCCCCACGGCGATGACCGGCGGGCGCGTGGAAGTGCATACCGCCGTTGTCGATGTGCCCGACACGCGCCTTGACCGGTTGGTGGAAATTTACCACCCCAAGAAGATCTCACCTGCCAAGGTGATCTATGCCGACATTGCCGGACTGAACGGCAGTGCCAATGGAAATAGCAACGGCAATAAAGGTGAAATCTCCGGCGAACTCATCAATCACCTGGCGACCATGGACGGTTTCCTGCACGTGGTGCGCTGCTTCCCAGACGAGAGCGTAGCGCATATCATGGGCAGCGTCGATCCACAGCGCGATATCGCCAATATGGACACCGAATTGCTGCTCAGCGACCTGATCGTGGTCGAGCGCAAGCTGGAGCGTTTGGGCGAAGAGCGCAAAAAGGGCGGGCGTGATAAGGCCGCCATCGAGCGCGAACAGGAGCTGTTTACCCGTTTGCAGGCCCACCTCTCTGAGGAAAAGCCGCTGCGCGAAATGGAACTGACCCCGGAAGAATTGAAGAGCCTGTCCAGTTACAGCTTCCTCACCCTGCGCCCCATGCTGGTGGTACTCAACCTGGCTGAAGGGCAGGACGCGCCAGATGTTTCTGGTGTGACCTCTTATGATGAAGTCGTCGCTTTACAGGGCCAGCTTGAAATGGAGATCGCCCAGTTGCTCCCCGACGAAGCCAAGGAATTCTTGCAGGAATACGGTATCACAGAACCCAGCCTCAACCGCATGATCCAGGTGTCCTATGACCTGTTGGGTTTGCAGTCCTTCTTCACCGTAGGCGAGGACGACTGCCATGCCTGGACGGTCGAGCGGGGCAGCACGGCGCGCCGCTCCGCCGGGACAATCCACTCCGACCTGGAGAAGGGCTTCATCCGCGCAGAGGTGGTCAGTTACGAAGACCTGTCCTCGCTGGGCAGCCTGGCTAAAGCGCGCGAGGCCGGTAAGCTGCGCGTAGAGGGTAAGGAGTACATCGTCAAAGACGGTGAGATCATGCACGTGTTGTTCAATGTGTGAGCGGGAAGAGGAGTAGACAGGTAAACGTAGACACGGCGGAAATTGCGCCGTGTTTTTTTGTAGTAGGGACAGGTTTAGAAACCTGTCCCTACTCATGCATCAAGTCCCGCTGCGTTTATAGTCGATGTGCCACAGGGTTTTCCAGGTCTGGCCACCATCGTCTGAGCGTTCCCAGTCCCATTCCAGTGCATCGGCCTGGATGTTGTACCACACCATGCGCTGCTTGACCGGCTGGCCTTCGATCACGGCCTCACGTTCCAGGATCATCTTTCCATCTACAAACCCGCCGCTGAAATCCAGGTAGCCGCCCTGGTTGTCGACCCAGATCTGCTTCCATTCGTTGGTGACGGGCAGGTAGGTGGACACGCTCATGCCGCGCAGTGGGGTGGAAGGCGTGCCGTCGAAATTCTCCTGGATCACACAGCCGTCCATTATCTTCTTGACCCGATTGCTGCCGCGCCCGCCGTCGGCCCAGGTCAGCTCCCACTCACCCAACCAGAAATCGAACTGCCCCGCGCCAGGGTCGGAACAAGGGTTTTCCTTTTCGGTCATTGGCTGCCTCGCAAACGTATGTTTTTAATCTTACTATCTTAGGCCGAATTGGTTCAATTCCTCAATTTCACCAGCGTGTTCAGGGAGCTAAAAGACATGGAGTCAAATCTTCCATGTCTTTTTTGGGGGAGGATCAGGTTTAGTTGGACTTTACAAATTAACTGGGTAATAAAGGACCACCTTTGCAGATGGGCGACGTAGGGGCGAACTGCTGTTCGCCCCTACAAAAACCAGGAATTTCAGTAGAGACAGGTCATAAACAACCGCTGGTTATCCCTATACCTACTATCGCATTACCCTGCGCTCTTCGCCAGCCGGATCACGTTCCAGGAGGCGGCGGGCAGGTTGGCAGTGAGCATGCCGTCAGCCAGTGCGGCGTCGCCGTTGACCTGCGGGGTAACTGTGTTGGGCTGCTCCGCCGTGTTGCGCGCTTGGAGATCGGGGCTGGTCATGGTGATGTGTTCGATCACCTGGTAGCCGGGGAAGGCGCGCCCGTCGGCTTCTAAGATCAGGACTTCGTCCAGGCTGCGGTTGACGGCGAAGATGGCCACAGATTCGTTGGCCTCGTCGTAGGTTGCCACCGTCTCCAGGTAGGGCGCGGCATCGAACTCGGCGTCGTCATAAACGGGCGAGCATGGGTTGACGTTCAAGGCCACACCGCGGCCGTATTGCAAGGCGTGCAGGTAAGGATAGAAAATGGTCTGCTTCCAGGCTGTGCCGCAGTTCTCGGTCATGATCGGGGCGATCACGTTGACGAGCTGCGCCAGGCAGGCCATCTTGACCCGGTCGGCGTGCTTGATGAGCGTAATCAGCATGCAGCCGAACAGCAGCGCATCTTCGAAGGTGTAAATATCCTCGACCTGCGGCGGGGCGAACGACCACGGCTCGAATTTGGGTTCGTTGATGCGCGAGTGGTACCATACGTTCCATTCGTCGAAGGACAGGTTGACGGTGTGTTTGCTGCGTTTCTTGGCCTTGATGTAATCGCAGATACTGGCGACGGTGGCAATGAAATTGTCCATGTCCAGCGAGAGCGCCAGGAAGTGCGGCGTGTTGCCATCGTAATTGCCGTAGTAGGTGTGCAGGGAGATGTAGTCGACGTGCTCGTAGGTGTGGTCGAGGATGGTGGCTTCCCATTCCGGGAAAGTTGGCATGCCGCTTCCGGAACTGCCGCAGGCTACCAGTTCAATGGTGGGGTCGACCCACTTCATCACCTTGGCGGTTTCTTCGGCCAGGCGGCCGTATTCGGCGGCGGTCTTATGCCCGATCTGCCAGGGGCCGTCCATCTCATTGCCCAGGCACCACACGCGTACATCGTGCGGTTCGGCGTAGCCGTGCGCCTTGCGTAGGTCGCTCCAATAGGTGCCGCCGGGATGGTTGCAGTATTCAATGTAGTTGCGGGCGGCGTCCAGGCCGCGGCTGCCCAGATTGACGGCCAGCATGGGGGCGGTGTTGGCTTTCTGGCACCAGTCCATGAACTCGTTGGTGCCAAACTGGTTGGTTTCCAGTGTGCGCCAGGCCAGTTCCAGGCGCTTTGGGCGCTGCCCTTTCGGACCGACGCCGTCTTCCCAGTTGTAGCCGGAGACGAAATTGCCGCCGGGGTAGCGCACGATGGGGACGTTCAATTCCTGCACCATTGCGAGTACGTCGCCGCGGAAGCCGTCCGTGTCGGCGGTATCGTGGTCTGGCTCGTAGATACCGTGGTAAACGGCGCGCCCCAGATGTTCGATGAAGGAACCATACAGGCGCGGATCGATCTCACCGATTCGATACAGGGGATCTAAACTGAGTTTTGCAGTTTGCATGTTTTCTCCTTGTGAAGATGTTCGTTCGTTACTGCTTTTCACTCCGTAGATTTTTACGCATCCGCCAACCCGGCTCGACCACATGCCGCAGTTCACCACGGTGGTCACGATAAGACCAGCGGCCGGAGTCGGGGGCGATCACTTCATATCCCAGGCGCTCGTAAAGCCGCCGGGCATTCGGGTTATCTTTGGCAACGGCCAGGATGACCGCCAGATAGTCGCGGGCGATCAGGTCGCTTTCGACAAACTGCATCAGCCGCGTGCCCAGCCCGGCGTTCTGGTAGCGTGGGCGCACCCGGAAGGCATGCACGTAGGCCCGAGTCTTGCCGTTGGCGAGTTCTGGGCGATGGTCGCTGTTCAACTGCACGAACACTTGCCCGATCAACCCAGAACCCGGCAGGTTGGCTACCCACATCAGCGCCTCCCCGTACTGTGTGCGCCGGTAAACGTCGGCGTAGATGCGCCGGAAGCGCTTATAGGCGCCTTCCCATTCCAATGCTTTAAGGTCCCACTTTTCTGCCTGGCGAATTTTGACGTATGTCAGCCAATCATCATCGAGCTGGCTTTTTGGGGCATGGATTTTTTGGTCGGTCATCGCTGGCAATTGTCCTTAATGCTCGGATTCTTCGGGCTGCTCCCGGGTGGGGGTATATTCCTGGATCAATTTTTCCAAGAGGGATTGTTCTTCTGTTGTGGATGACACGCGGCCGTCTACCCAGGCATCGCGCAGCGCGTTGAGGATCTGGCGGTAATGTGGACCGGGCGGCAGGCCGCGTTCGCGTAAATCGTGGCCGTCCAGGCTGGGGGTAATGTGCTGCCATTCTTGCACGTAGGTGTGCAAGGCGGTTTTGATCTCCTCGTCCCCGGTGCGTAAGTAGGCGGCGTAAATTGCCAGGTGCGGCACCTTTTCCAGGCGCGCGACCACTGCGCTGGGCTGGCGGCCCTCAATGCTTTCAAGGTCGCTCAAGATCGATTGTGCTTCGGCAATTACCGCTAGTAGGGCCTGCGGCAGGCGCAGTCGTTGGCCAACCGCCTGGGCTTTGTCCGCTGCCAGGTGGGAAAGCCAGAGTACGTAGCTTAAATCGCGTTGTAATTCGGCTGTGGCGTCGAGTTCATCCAGTCCCCATTCTGGCTCGAGGGCTTCAGTCTGTAACTCGGCCAGTAGCGCGCGCACTGGCGCACTCCAAACCAGTTCGGGGTGAATGGCAGGGATCACGTCGAGTTCGGCCAGACGGTCGAGCATGGCGAGGTGATGGTCTTCTCTCAAAATGGCGTTCAATTCGTGGCGCACGCGGTCGCCGGAAACCCGGTCGAGCAGGGGCAGGGCGGCCTGGAGCAATTCCAGAGTGCGGTCTTCGATCTGAAAATTGAAGCGCTGCTCGAAGCGCACCGCCCGCAAGATGCGGGTGGGGTCGTCGACGAAAGAGAGCGAGTGCAGCACGCGGATCAGGCCGTTTTGCAGGTCGCTGACTCCGCCCCAATAATCGTGCAAGTCGCCGTAATGCCGCCCGTCCAGGCGCAGCGCCAAAGTGTTGATCGTGAAGTCGCGGCGGTGCAGGTCGAGCTTGAT
>JAFGRA010000021.1 GCA_016935415.1 Anaerolineales bacterium | reverse complement strand
CGAAGCGACTTGGAGAATGACTTAGTTATATTTATTACGCAAACATCATGATCAACATAAACAAATGGCTTATATTCTTCAGGAATACCTGCATTTTCATACCAAATAATTTCAGATACATAATCCTTTATAAGTTTTCTTGTTTTCTCAAAATCTTTTATAAGAATACTATCAGGTAATACAAAAGACATATTATTTGAAATATTTCTTAAACCCCATCCTATAAAATAGGCAAATGTGTTAGGTGTAGAGGAGTCTATTTCCTTATATGCATTTTTAAAATCTTCCTTCTCTTTAGGAGTCAATTTAGCTCCCCACGGCGGATTTCCAATTACTATGTCAAACCCATTTGATGTTCCAAACATCCATTCTGGATCAAAAAAATCAGCACTAGTATTTTGGTCGTAAGGGTCCCAACCAGCCAATAGTGATGCAGTATCACTACCCCACCCGTCATCTTTCAACAGCTTGGCAATATCTACCCGCAACTGTCTGTCCATATCGCGGTATTTGTGCTTCGTCGCTGGGGTTCGGGCTGTAAAAATTTCGCTGCGTACCCAAGCAAGGCGGTCCTCAAGAGACTTGATTTCAGCGGTAACGAACTGCACCTCCGCCACCTTTTCCTTTTGCTGCAACGGCAGAGCGTTTCTTAATTCATCCACTTTTTTTGCCGTGTTGAAGATCCATTCCACCTGAATGGGTATCCAATCCGGATCATTTATAAGCGCCTGGTTGATCTGCGCACCCAAACGCACCCCATCTGCCAGCAGGCTCTCTTTCAGGCTGGGCGTGCGCACGAGCAGATACTGGCGGAATTTCTCGACCAGCAGGTTGCATTTTTCCCGCACGTCATCAGCGATGAGGAGGGAAGGTTCATCGCGGAGGACCGCACTTTGCGGTCGATCAATTCCGATCAGCGTATTGGCGGCAACAAATTTTGTTTCCAGGTTAGGCAGTGGTCGAATGCCCAGGTTGGGTTTGCGAGGATCGGTGCGCTGATCCACCACCAACGAAATAAAGAAACGAAGCTTAGCAATCTGCACCGCAATGGGCTGGATATCTACCCCATAGATACAGTTCTGGATCAGGTACAACTTGCGGCCATAATCCAGCTCGTTTTCGCGGAAGGATTTTTCGATATCCTCAATCACCTGCTCTCGGATCGATGGGTCTGGAATTTCTGCCGCTTTGTCTATCTGGCGCTGCTTCCATAGAAGGTTGCCGGGGTCGATCTTGGAAAGGATGAACACCAGCTTGTGCAGCACTCCCATGGGGAATGCCCCAGAACCGCAAGCGGGGTCGAGAACTTTTACCCCGTCGATTGCATCGATAAGGCGCTTTGCCTCAGCTTCGGTGAATTGGTGGGGTTCCTGGTTGTAATCCAACAGGTGGCGTAGCCGCTGCTGCGCATCGAGCGTGCCCACCAGCTTCGTTTCCAGGTAGGCAATCAGCGATTCATCCACCATGTAATTGACGATCTCGCGGGGCGTGTAAAACGAGCCGGTTTGCTTGCGCGCGGTTGTGCCGGTTTCGGGGTTGTAGGCAGCCAGCAGGTTTTCAAACACCTTGCCCAGCAGCTCAGGGTCGAGGGCGATTTCCTCTTCCAGCGGGGTGTTCTCTTCAATGGTGAACTTGTAGCTGTTAAAGATATGGATCAGACCGCGCACCTTCTCGCGTCCGTGGCGGGTATCACCGTATACCTGGTTGAGATTTACATCACGCGCTTCCCCAAAGAACAGCGTGTCGGGCACAACCGGCTGGTTGCGCGAGTCGTCGGAAAACCCATCTACCAGCAGCTTTTGCTCGCGTTTGTCCAGGCATTCAAATAATCCACCATTCAGGAAGGGCACAGCGGCAAACAGCTTCAGCGCTGCGGCCGGGTCGATGAAGGCATCTTCATACCGGTAGACGGTTGAAATTCCATAATGCGCGTCTCGCCCGCCGCTGTGGTTTTTCCCTCGGAAGCGGCGGTCAGACCCCATTTCGGTGTTCAAGGTGGCAAAGAACAGGTTCTGGAGAATGGCTTTGTAGTAAATGCCGTTCCTTGCCTCGCCGGGTTTCAAAATGGCCTTCAGGCGCTGGGGGTTAAATAAATCCTCCGGCACCAAGCCCTTTTCTTTGATAAACCAGACAAAGATCAGGCGGGTGATCAGGCGGATTACGTTGGTAGCATTGCGCTTTTCTACATCTGGTTCGCCGCCCTCCGGGAACTGCACGTTGCCAACCGCCCAGAAGTACCAGTCTGCCACTTCGCGATAAAACTTCTTGTTCAGTTCGGAGGTATCCAGCGTCTTTTCCCAGGCCCGCTGAAGATCAACAAAACTGGCGAGTGGATGGGATTTCGCCAACTCAGGCAAAGATAGGTCATTTAAAATTTCCACATGGGCACGGTGCGGACTGACCGCCCGGATGGCCTTGATTAACGTGACTTTCTCTAAGACATCCCGGGAGGCGTCGCGCTTGTTGACCCGGCGGGTGATAATCCCTATAGAAAGTTTACCGCCATGCCTCATCACAACCATCACCGGCATCGGGAACAGCTTATTGATTTCGCGGGTAATGTTGGCTATGTCCGTGCGGGCGTAATAATCCTCGCTCAAATCCACGGCAAAGAACAGGTAAGACTCGATATTGACCGTGTTCAGTGCGGTTTCCGCGAAAATGCGCGGCTGTTTGGAAAAGGCGTCCTGGAGTTCGTCATCCGCCACCTGGAACAGGATGTCTACCGATTTCCATTGTGCAGTCAAGGCCTTCTCGTCATTCAAGCGCCCGCCTGGATCAAACTCGGCCTTGAACTGATCGGCTGTGTTAGGGGTAATTGCATAGGTTTTTTCGCTGCGATAGCCCAGGGTATTTAGCAGCGCAACCGCACTCTTTGCCAGGTTCCCTTTCGCACAAGCCTGTAAGGCATCTTGAATGGAAGTCCTTAAGTCTTTTTCAGCCACGATCATTCCCCTATCGAATCAATAACCAGGTGATCAACTCGAATTCTGTTTTATCGGAGACTTGCTTGCTTTTATCCAGCAGCAAGCCACTTCGTCCAGAGAGCAGGCTGCTCACTAGCCGTTTTTTGAAGGTGCCCTCAATGGCAGTCACAGCCTTTTTTAGCAGATCGTTATAAGTTCTCATATCGCTGCCATTGCTGGTCTGCTCATTAAAAAGCCGGCACAGGTCTTCATATGCTGAAGTTTTTCCAGCACATAAGGCGCGCATGATGTCCAGGATTTGCTTGGGGTGGGTAAAGTTGAAACGCACAAACCCGTCGTCTAAGATGTACACCAGGAAATGGGGTTGGAGCGGATTGACCGACTGGCTTTCCTCGCCGCCGGTTTTTTGTTTCAGGCAGTAAATCCCCCCTGGGCGAATAAACGGATACTGCGGGTCTGTTGGCACTACTGCATATAAGCCTAGCGGGGCATCCTCCAGCAGCTGCCGGTTGGCCTCGATGTACCGGCTCAGCTCGGCGCGGAAGTCGTCCAGGGTGAAGTCGGTCAGGGCAACCGTCTCATTGAAATCTTCCAGGTCGAGCACCTCCTCGCGCAGGCGCTTCAACTGGCGGTCGCGATAGCGCAGCTCATCGGTAATGAGATCCTCGATGGCCTCTGTGTTCAAGAGGTTGTCATCGTTGGTCGCGGCCACGTCGACCAGTGCCATGCGGGCTTCGACGCGGGTTTTCAGGGCAATATACTTATCCAGGTCCTGGGTCGGCCAGAAGTTGACCAGTTGAACGGTCGGATTGATGCTGCCAATCCGGTCAATGCGCCCAAAGCGCTGGATCACGCGCACCGGGTTCCAGTGGATATCATAGTTCACCAGGAAATCACAGTCCTGCAGGTTCTGCCCTTCCGAAATGCAGTCGGTCGCGATCAGCAGGTCGATCTGGCGATCCTGGGGCATGTGCGGCATCCGGTCGCGCTTCTTGGAGACCGGCGAGAAGTTGACCAGGATCTGGTTGAAGTCGTTCTTCCCGAAGGTGGTTTTATTCTCAACTGCCCCGCCGGTTACCATCGCAACGTGAATGCCCAATTCATCATAGGCCCAATCTTTAATCGCTTCATACAAGTAGGCTGCCGTATCCGCAAAAGCAGTGAACACGAGCACCTTCGGATTCGGCCTGCCCCGTTTGTCGATTGTCGGATGGGTAACCTTTTCCTGAATGAGCGCCTTTAACCCGGCCAGTTTCGCGTCCCGGTCTTTGGTAACCTGGGCAGCGAGCACCTGGAGGATGTACAGCTGTTCCCGGTCGCGGCGCAAGTCCTCCAGCCAGCGGTCCAGGTCCAGGTGCGTCATCTTGATCCTGGCTTTGCTGATCTCGAATGCTTCGCGCAGTTCGTCGTCGTCGATATCCTCGATTTCCAGCTCATCCCAATCCAGGTCGCGGTTCTCGGCCTGGTAGGCTTGAAGCCGCTCGATCCTTTCCCGCAGGTCATCCATTTTCTGAATCGTACGCTGAAGAGTCAGCTTAAAGGAATGGACGGAGCTTTCCAGGCGCTTTAAGAAATTGACCTTCATCATCCCGATCAGGTAATTCTCGCGTTTGGCCTGGGAGAACCCGGCTACCCGTTCTTTCTCATACAGCGGCTTGAATGCGTCCCGCACGTACTTCGAAGGGTTGAACAGAGAAAGCTCATACCGGTCAATCTCATCATTCAGCCGGTCATAGGAGAGAAATTCACCGCGCAGGTCAATCTGTGGGTAGACCGAAACCGGCTTCATCCGCTCGGGGAACCCGCCCAGTTGTTTGACCGAATCTTTGTAGTATCGCTGGACATGCTTGCGAGAACGGGCAATGGTCACCCCATCCAACAGCTTGAAAAAGGCAGAACTCAGCTTTTCCAGCAGCTCTTTGGTGCGCCGTTCTTCGGACCCTTTGGCCCAATCGGTGAACGTCCGCTGGGCGGCGGCTAAGGTTTCCGTCAGGCTGGCAATCCCAAGCGACTGCTTAAAGGCGAAATCACTGCCTTCGGTTATAAAGTAAATCTGGTTGCGCAGGTCTCGCAGGTTGTTGTTCACCGGCGTGGCCGAGAGCATGAGGACCTTCGTTTTGACGCCCTGTTTGATCACGTCATCCATCAGGCGGTCATAACGGCTCTTGCGAACGATGTTGCCGTTCTCATCGCGCTTACCCGGCGTGTTATTGCGGAAGTTGTGACTCTCATCAATCACAACCAGGTCGTAGTTGTTCCAGTTCAGGTTGGCCAGGTCAATGTCGCCCGATTTTCCACCTTCGCGGCTCAGGTCGGTATGGGAAAGCACGGTGTAGTTGAAACGGTCTCGAACAAAGGGATTCAGCTCGCTGTTGTTTTGGGCCTGGTACACTGTCCAGTTTTCACGCAGCTTCTTCGGGCACAAGACCAGCACCCGGTCATTTTTTAGCTCAAAGTACTTGATGATTGCCAGGGCTTCATATGTTTTTCCCAGGCCGACGCTGTCTGCCAGGATACAGCCGTTATGCGCATGGATTTTGTTAATCGCCCCCTTCACGCCATCCTTTTGGAACTCAAAGAGCGCTTTCCAAATCTCGGTGTCCACCACCTGTTTTTGGATAGTATCCAGGCCGCCCTGGACCTGCTCATCCAGGAATTTCTCAAAGATGTGGAAGAGGGTTTTGAAATAGATGAACTCGGGAGAATTGTCCTGGTACAACTGGCCCAGGTACTCCAGGACGTCCTGTTTCACATCTTCAACCAGCTTCTCATTATGCCAGATCTCTTCAAACCAGGTTTTCAGGTCGCGCCGGTCGCGGTTGCTGTCCACGACCAGGTTGAGTTCAATGTTATTGTTATTCGCAGCCAGCCCCAGCCCGCTGACGGTAAAGTTTGAGCTTCCCAGAATGGCTTCCTCGACCCCAGCATTGGCAACGTGATACATTTTGCCATGCAGGAGGTTCGCCTGGCGCACGGATCGAATTTCAACCTTGTTCTCAATCCACTCCGCGCATTCCTTAGCTACCCGGCGCTGTTGCAGGCGATTCTGAAGGTGCAGCTCACCATCCTCAATCTGGTAAGCCTTTTTATCGGTTCTATCCGGGTCAAGCGATTTGATGAAGCGCGGTTCGCCAAACAGGAAGCGGAGATGGGAAATATCGTCAAGTTTATCCTTGAGGGCTGCGTAAGCATAAATTGTGAAATACGCGGAAACAATCGAAAGTTCTGATCCCCCTTGGATTTTCTCTTTCAGGAAGTCAGCTACGCTCCCCCGTTGGTAATTATCACGGATTCCAGAGTCTGAGTTATTCGTTTGGCTCAATGAAATCTCCGGTTTGTGTTTAGTTATCGTTTATCAGTGATATTATAAATTATACGTCTGAATGCAAAGTTGAGAAGCTCAGGAAAAAGAGAAATTTGTTTTTTTTGGGGCCCCGGGATCAATCGTGATATTACCCAGGCCAGTAGTAACGATTCCCCATCCTCTTAAAAATCTTACCACGGGCGCGGCCGCCCGGCAGTAAAGGGGTGGTAAAATGCCCGGTCTGCGAGTACGCAGACCAGGTTTCTATGCCTGACTTCTTCCCTGGTGAACTTTGTGGTAAAGTATCCTCTGCCGTAAGAACCGGGTATCCTGGTTAGAACCCGGATCGATTAAAAACCATCCGCAAACACACCCATGCCAAAGCCCCTCCAAGAATCAGTCCTCCTCACCCGGCCTGGCCTCGAGCAGCGCGAGGCGCTGGTCACGATCGGCATCCGCGAGCTGATCCCCAGCAGCACCATCGCTTCGGCCATTCCAAAAACGCTGCGCCAGGTCAAAACCTGGCTGGTCCAGCACGGCATCCCGGAATGGGGGCAGCCGTTTTTCCGCTTCTACCGGATCCACATGGGCGCGCAGTACGATCTTGAGGTTGGGTATCTTCTTCCGGCGCCTGTACCCGGCGATGCGGCCGTGATCCGCGGCGAGATTCCGGCCGGTACGTATGGCGTGCTGCGCTACAAAGGCAAAAACCGCGGCTACCAGGGCAATAAGGCGCTCCTCGATTGGGCCAAAGCAGCCGGCATCGAATGGGATCGCTGGGACTCGCCCGCGGGGGATCATTTCCGCTGCCGCTATGAAGTTTATCTTTCCGACATCGAGCGCGAGCCTGACCATAAAAACTGGATCAAGGAAGTCTGCATCCTGGTGAAGTCATAAAAGCAGGCCCTGGTCAGGCCAGGGCGGTTGAAACCGCGCCAAAAGCTGCAAAGCCCCACCTGCGTGGGGCTGAAGAAAGGCCCTGGGCAAATCTCCTGCGCAAGGGTTGCGGCGGTTTCCAACCGCCCGGTTGGCCAGAACGCACCCGGCCAAGAAGACCGGATTGAACGGCCCGGGAAAATGGCTATAATAAATATAGGACATTTTGTCACGATCAGCGAGAATCGAGGTGGGGATGAACAAGGAAATTTACCAGAAGCTGGCCGGGCATCTGGATCGTCTTCCGGACGGGTTCCCTCCCAGCCGGACCGGCGCGGACCTGCGCCTGCTGGAAATGCTCTTTTCGAGCGAAGAAGCTGAGCTGGCCGTTCACCTGGGCATCGAGCGGGAGAGCGCCGGCGTCATCGCGGCGCGGGCCGGCCTGCCGGAAGAGGTGGTCGCTGCGCGCCTGGACGAGATGGTTCGCAAGGGCCTGATTTTCTGCTGCCGGGGCGAGGACGGCCCCTGGCTGTACCAGGCCGTGCCGCTGGTGGTGGGGCTGTATGAGTTTCAGGTGAACAACCTGACGCCCGGGCTGCTGCGGGCGCTGGATGATTATTGGAGCACCATAGAGGCGCGCCCGCGGCCGCCGTCCATCCCGCAGATGCGCACCATCCCGGTCCGCCAGAGCATCGAAAACCGCCTGGAGGCGATGCCCTACGAGCAGGTGGGGGCGCTGGTCGATTCTCACGCGCGCTTCGCGGTAGCCCCCTGCATCTGCCGGCGCACCGCAAAAATTGCAGGGGCGGGCTGCGCGGCGCCCGAAGAGAGCTGCTTGATTTTTGATGATTGGGCCGACTACTACGTCCGCAAGGGGCTGGGGCGCGCGATCGATCGCGCCGAGGTCTTGGCCATCATCGCCAGGGCGGATGCGGCCAACCTGGTGCTCCAACCGAGCAATTCGCGCAGTGGGGAATTCCTGTGCTGCTGCTGCGGGTGCTGCTGCGGAATTTTGGCCGGCTTGAAGCGGCATCCCCGCCCGGCGGACGTGGTCTCCAGCGCGTTCATCGCCACGCTGGAGCCTGAGTTATGCCAGGGCTGCTGGACCTGCCTGGAGCGCTGCCAGATGCAAGCCCTGGTCATGGATGGCGAGCGGGTGGCGCTGAAAATGGAGCGCTGCATCGGCTGCGGCCTGTGCGTGAGCACCTGCCCCAGCGGGGCGCTCAGCCTGGCGCGCAAGCCGGAAAGCGCCCAGGCGGGCGTGCCCCAGACAATGGAAGATACCTGGCGCATCATCATGCAGGACCAGATTCGGGAGGAATAGCGGTCCAGGCTGGACGCGTCACCAGCGCTGCCGGCGCGGAACGGTACCTGGCCTGGCAGCACCATTGTCACCGCTTACTTCACCCCATCCGCATCCATCCTCGAGATTCTATCAGTGCGGCATAAACCCTGCCCCGACGTATCCGGGCCATAACCCCCGCCCCAGGCCAGGCCAGGACGGTTGAAACCGCGCCAAAAGCTGCAAAGCCCCACCTGCGTGGGGCTGAAGAAAGGCCCGGGGCATTTCTCCTGGAACCTCACGGAGGTTTCGCAAGGGTCGCGGCGGTTTCCAACCGCCCGGTCGCCCGGAACCCCCTGGTCCAGCAAGGCATCTCCCGCTCCAAAATCGCCGATTTTGGAGCGGGCCGGGGTGAGGTTCTTCCGCGCCCGGCCTAGCGTTCGTCGTAGATCTCGCCGCCGGTGTTTCCGCTGTACGTGTTGGACGAAAGCTCCGGGCTGGCGCCCGGGCCGATGTAAACCCCATACAGGTTTCGGTAAAACTCGTTGGTGAGCGCCAGCCCGCCCGCGGCATCGAAAAAGGCGATCCCGGCTTCGGCGCTGGCTTCGATGAAATTGCCCTCGATGTGCGCTTCGGCCTGGTTCTTGAGCATGATGCCGTGCTGGCCGTTTTCGACCAGCATATTATCCTGGATGACCGCCGCGCCGGTCTCGGTCAGCAGGATGCCGGTCTGGCCGTTGTTGGCGATCACGTTGCCGGTCACGTCGGCGTAAGCCGACATGCGGATCGAGACCCCGTAGGTTTGGTTGTCGTGGCTGTAGTTTTCGACCAGGTCGCCGCGGGCCTCGTCATAGATGGCGATGCCGTCGCCCTGGTTGTGGTGGGTCTCATTGCCGGTCAGCACCGCCGCGGCCTCGTCGCGGATGAAAATCCCCACCAGCCCATTGCCGGAGACCTGGTTGTTCTCCAGCTCGGCCCTGGTCTTGTGGGTCAGGAGGATACCGGCCTCGCCGTTGTCGCGGGTGGTGTTCTCCACCGCTTTGAAGGAGGCGCTGTCTTCGGCCGCGATGCCGTGCAGCCCGTTGGCGTAGATGTCGTTGTACAGCAGGGTGGCCTGGCTGTCTTCGCGCAGCGAGATGCCGTAGTCCGCGTTGTGGTGGATGGTACTGCTGAGGATGGCGACGTCGGCCTGCCCTTCCACCCAGATCGCATTGCTCTCATTGCCGTCGAATTCGCTCTGCTCGATCACCCCGGTCGTGCTGCCGAAGACATACAGGCCGACGCCGCCCATTTTTTCTTCCTGGCTGAATTTCGCGCCGGTAAAGCGGCAGTTCTTGACCAGGATCTCCTCGCCGTCCTGGATGCTCAGGTTGGCGCCCCAGCCTTCGCCGGAATAGGCCAGGGTGATGTCCTGGAAGCCGAAAGCCGCCGGCCCATTGGCGATGATGCCCGCTATTCCGGTCGAGCTGATCTCGATGGTGGTCTGGTCGGGGCCCGCCCCGCTCAGGAAGAGATCTTTATCGATGATCAGGTGATTCTCGACGCGATGGACTCCGGGCGCCAGGCGGATGGTCGAGCCGGGCGGGACGGCTTCGACCGCCGCCGCCAGCGAGGGGTAGTCGCCGCTGCCGTCTGGCGCGAGCTGGACGGTGACGGGGGTCAGGTCGGGCGTGCTG
>JAFGRA010000172.1 GCA_016935415.1 Anaerolineales bacterium | reverse complement strand
TCTGGGAGAGCCCACCGCCAGCGGCGCGGAGCGCTATGCCTTCACCTGGGCCGGCAAGCGCGACGCGGTGCGGCTGCTGCAAACCCCGACCCGCGCCACGCTGATCCCGGCGCCGGAGGAATCGGTCAACTTCGACCACACCCAAAACATCTTTATCGAAGGTGATAACCTCGAAGCCCTCAAGCTGCTCTACAAGCCCTACTTTGGCCGCGTCAAGATGATCTACATCGACCCGCCCTACAATACCGGCAACGACTTCATCTACCCCGACAACTTCGCCGACCCCCTGGCAACCTATCTGCAATTAACCGGCCAGCAGGACAGTGAAGGCAACCTCCTCACCACCAACCCCGAAACCAGCGGGCGCTACCACTCCGCCTGGCTGAGCATGATGTACCCCCGCCTCTTCCTAGCCCGCCAGCTGCTTTCAGACGATGGATTGATCTTTATCAGCATAGATAATGCTGAAGTTAACAACCTTCGTTTATTGATGAACGAAATTTTTGGGGAAGAAAATTTTATAGCACAAATAACATGGAAAAAAGTGTATGGCGGCGGTTCAAAGGCAAAACATGTTGTTGACCAGCATGAATATATATTGATTTATTCAAAACTGAAGGAAACAATCGATTCGATTGATTTGCCACCAGACCCTGAATCAAGAAAGCGATACACAGAGAAAGATAACAAGTATTCCGTTAGAGGGCCATTTTTCACTCAACCACTTGCGACAACAAGCATGGATTATCGGCCGAACTTAAGATACCCAATTTTTTGGCATGGTAACGAAATTTGGCCAGAGAAACAGTGGCAATGGTCAAAAAACGGGTGGAAGAAGCACTTTCCAATGATGAGCTTGTAATAAAAAAACAGATGATGGCAAATGGTCAGTTAGGTATAAGCAATACTTAAAAAATGAACATGGCGAAGAACGTAGTGCAAAACCCTTCTCAATTGTTAGTGGACCTTTCACCCAAGAAGGCACTAAAGAATTAATCGATTTGTTTGGTAATGGAAAAGTTTTTCCTTTCCCTAAACCTACTGATTTAATCAAACATTTTTTGAGCTATTATTGGAGAGACAAGGATTCTATAACTCTTGATTTCTTCGCTGGATCCGCAACCACCGCCCAGGCGGTGCTGGAGCTCAACCGCGAGGATGGCGGCAATCGCAAGTTTATCCTGGTGCAGCTCCCCGAGCCAACCGGCAATCCCGAATTTACAACCATTGCCGAGATCGGCAAAGAGCGCATCCGGCGCGTGATCCGGCGCATGGAGCAGGAAGCAGCCGGCGAGCAGCCAGAACTGCCGCTGGAAGAGGCTCCCCCGCAAGATCTGGGCTTCCGGGTCTACAAACTGGCGCCCTCCAACTTCCAGCCCTGGGTCGGGGTGGCCGAGCGCGACGCCGAAGCCTACGCCGCGCAGATGGCCCTCTACAACGACCCGCTGGTCGAGGGCTGGCGCGAACCCGCCGTGCTGGCCGAGCTGGCCCTCAAGCACGGGCTTAGCCTGACCTTCCAGGATGAGCGGGTCGAAGTCGAGGGGCTGGCCGTCCACCGCCTCAGCGACCCGGAAAGCGGCTTATCCCTCACCATCACCCTGGCGGAAAGCGTGCCCCTGAAAGCCTTTCACGCCCTCAACATCCCGGAAGTAGCCACTTTCATCTGCCGCGACACCGCCCTGGATGATGAAACCGCCGCCAACATTGCCCTGCACTGCCGCCTGGAGACGATATGAGCCGTTCTTCAACCTGTCATTGCCAACGAAGTGAAGCAATCTCCAACCCGCAAAAATGCGGGATTCTGCATATTGGGGATACCATCCATTTCATCATCGTTCATTTGGAGACAAAGTAACCATGCCGAAAAGAGAACCCCTCAGTGAACGCGAAAAGCGCATCCTGGATTTCATCCGGAGCACCTATCTTAAAACAGGGCGCGAGCCAAGCTTATCCGAAATCCAGCAAGCGACCGGCATTCAATCCCTGGCGCTGATCGATTACTACCGGCAAAAACTGGAAGAACGCGGGCTGTTCGCTCGAAAACCGGATGGGCGGTTGGTCTTTCCAGACCACCCTGAATCAAACCTGCCTGCCGCCAAAGCCTCTCTTTCTTCAATCCGCGCCCTGGGCAGCGTCGCGAGCACAAACGCGGTCATCCCGTTGTTGGGGCGGATCGTTGCCAGCGCGCCGATCCCCATGCCTTCCAGCGACTTCAATTACTTCGACCCGGAAAGCAGCATTGAGGTGCCTTACCAATGGATTGCTTCACGCTCCTCAAAGCAGGAGCCTGACCTTTACGCTCTGGAGGTTTCAGGGGATTCCATGGTGGACGCCCTGGTGGGGGACGGCGACATTGTGGTACTTAAAACAACCAGCCAGGCCCGCAACGGCGAAATGGTTGCCGTCTGGTTGGAAGATTTTGAAGAGACCACCCTGAAATACTGGTACAGAGAAGGCGACCGCCTGCGCCTGCAGCCGGCTAACCCGCTCATGTCGCCAATCTTTGTAGAGCGGCCCGAGCAGGCCCATGTGATGGGCAGTGTACAGTTAATCATCCGCGACCCGTATTCCGCCGCGGACGTTTCTTACAACTACCCGAATCACAACGCCAGGGAAGATTTTCTTCCACCGTTTTCCGCATCCAGTTATGCCCCTGAAAATGAATCTTTACAGCCACCCGCCGCTGAATGCAGCTTTACGCTGATCCCCTCGCGGGAAACAAACCTGAGTATTGCAATGCTTTCCGAAACAGTGCTGCCTTATCTATCGACGCTGGAAGGGCTGCAGAATCTGCTGGACGACTATGCGGGCCGGCCCCCTGTCACTGTCCATATTCGCGCCATCACCCAGCACTCCCCGATCAGCGTGGACGCCAGCGCCATCACCCAAGCGGTGGAGCTGGTGGGGAAAACGGTCAGTCCGCGCAAGCGCGAGCTGCAAAAAATAACCGAACAACTTGGGGTGCGCACTTCCAAACTGGAAATCGCCGAAAAACAGGGCGACTTGCAGCTTCAGCAGGTCCAGCTCCGCAAAGAAGACGCCCAGGCCGAAGAAGCCTTCTGGAAAGCCCAGCAAGCCAAGTTCGATTATGTATCCGGCGCGGTTTCGGAAATTCTGGGGCTGCTGGAAAAGCTGGAAACACCTTTCCCCAATGAAGACATCCTGACCCAGGAGAAAAAAGCGGCTTACCGCCGCCGTCTTATGGAGCAGCTGGATGTATTGTTTGACAACGATTTAACCCTTTCTATCAACAGTCCTTAAAAAGGTTCAACCCGGAAATAAAACGCGGATGCAATTCAAATTCGACCCCAACCAGGATTTCCAGCTCGACGCCATCCAGGCCGTCACCGGCCTGTTTCAAGGCCAGGTGCGCATTCAGGCCGCGCCCCAGTTCACCCTGGGGCCTTCGATCGTTTCGGCGGTTGCCAACCGGCTCGACCTGCCCGAAACCGGCCTGCTTGCCAACCTGCGCGAGGTCCAGCAAAGGAACCACATCACCCCCGACGACACCCTGAAAACCCTGAACGGAAACGGGAACGGGCGTTTTTACAATTTTTCGGTCGAGATGGAGACCGGCACCGGCAAGACCTACGTGTACCTGCGCACCGCCCT
>JAFGRA010000171.1 GCA_016935415.1 Anaerolineales bacterium | reverse complement strand
CCCCACAGCCACGCAGGGCGCGCCGTTTGCGCTGCAAGAATACCAGCAGGTTTGCGATCCTGACCTGGGACAACCACTCATTCAGGTGTACGTCAACGATGCCGCCGGGCGGCCGGTGCCGGGTGTGCAGGCCATCGTGACCTGGGAGGGAGGCGAGAGCCGCTTTTACACCGGCCTGAAGCCGGAGATCAGTTTAGGCTACGCCGACTTCGAGATGGATATTGGTGGTGTGTATAACTTGCAGTTGGCCGATGGCGGCGAACCGGTCAGCGGGTTGTCGCCGGTGGATTGCGACCCGGGCGCGGGCGAAGAACGTTTCTGGGGTTCCTGGCGGGTAGTCTATACCCAACCGCTGCGGGCCACGCCCACCGAGGAAGCCACACCCGAGGAAACCGTAACCCCGGCGGGATAGTTTTCAGTATAGAGTTGGCTGTATGGTGTAGGCGGATTTTGCCGACTGTTTTGCTTTTCCACATTGCAGCATCGCTACATCGCGAGGCGTGAAAGGAGAATCGAGATGCGTGTACTGTGCGACGTGATTCGCACAGCACCATTCTGCATTCCTAATCCATAATGCCTAATTCCTAATTCTGCATTCCTGATTAATCATTCCAAGGAGATATCCTATGAAACGAATTGGCATCCTAACCGGTGGGGGCGATGCGCCGGGGCTGAACGCCGTGATCCGGGCAGCGGTAAAAACAGCCGAAAGTCAGTGCAATTGTGAGGTGCTCGGTATCCGCAATGGCTTCGATGGCTTCCTGGACCCGGAAGGCATCGTCCCGCTGGATGCCGCTGCGGTGCGCGGGATCTTGCCACGCGGCGGCACCATCCTGGGAACGGCCAACCGCGGCAATCCGTTCGCGCGTGAGGTCGAGAAAGATGGCAAGATCGTTATCGAAGACGTTTCCGGAGAAGTAGTGGCGGCGATCCAGGCGCTGGAACTGGACGGACTGATCGTGGTGGGGGGCGATGGCACACTGCGCATCGCCATGGAAATGCACCAGAAAGGTGTGCCTGTGGTTGGCGTGCCCAAGACGATCGATAATGATGTCGGCGGCACAGAGATCACCTTCGGCTTCGACACCGCCCTGAACATTGCCACTGAAGCCATCGACCGGCTGCACACCACGGCCGAATCCCATCACCGTGTGATGGTGCTGGAGGTGATGGGGCGTGACGCCGGTTTCATCGCCCTGCATTCTGGTGTGGCCGGTGGGGCAGACGTGATCCTGATCCCCGAAATCGAATTCAATTATGAGGCGGTCTGCCGCAAGATCTTGCAGCGCGTCGAGAGCGGGCGGGACTTCAGCATCGTGGTGGTCTCAGAGGGGGCGCGCCTGGCCGGGGGCGAACAGGTCTTCCGAGATACGGGCGACGCGGTCTATGTCGCCAGGCTGGGTGGGGTGAGTTATTTTGTCGGACGCGAGATCGAAACGCGCACCCAGGCAGAAACGCGCGTAACAGTGCTAGGCCACTTGCAGCGCGGCGGCACCCCCAGCGCCTTCGACCGCTGGCTGGCAACCCGCTACGGCGCTAACGCCGTAAAATTGATCGAAGATCGTAAATTCGGGCATATGGTGGCGCTGAAGGATGCGAAGATCGAAGCCACTCCGTTGGAAGAAGCGCTGGCGGTACCCAAGCGCGTGAACCCGCAGGGCGATGCCGTCTGGGCGGCGCGTGGGGTGGGGATTGCCTTTGGGGACGAGGACGCTTAAAAGCGGTTAGAATCAAAGAGAGCTACTCGAATGAGTAGCTCCCTTACCTTGTGGCACTGTGACACTATCCTGCAAAAGCGAGGAGGTGTGCCACAGTGCCAGTCTTACCTAAATAACTATCCATGGGCAACACCTCCTTTTCAGTGGGATGGCAAATTTTGGGCAATTGACATGGAATTTGTCAATTGGAGGTGCATCCATTATGGCATGGTCTGGAAGGTCTGTCAATAGTGGAAGCTTCGCCTTAATGAATTCTAATCAAAGTGTTAATTGACCTCGTCGTCGGACATGCTTAGTTCGACCAGCTCGCCGGTGCCGACGTAAATGGCGCGTTCGCACAGGTTGATGACGCGGTCGGCCATGCGCTCCAGGTTGTGCGCGGCCCACATCAGGTGGTTGGCCTTGTCGATCGTGGTGGGGTCCTGGATCATGAATTCAACCAGTTCACGGTTGATCTTGTTGAAGAGCGCATCGACCTGGTCATCGTCCTTGGGGATGGCGTAGGCTTGCTCGGCGTCGCCTTCCACGAAAGCGTCCAGGGCACGGCGGAGCATATCTACAGTGATCTCGGCCATCTTGGGCAGATCGACCAGCGGTTTGAGCAGACGTTCTTGTCCCAGGTTAATGTTGATGCGGGCGATGCCTTTGGCGTAGTCGCCCATGCGTTCCAGTTCGGTAAGGATTTCAAGTACGGCGGCCAGCACACGCAGGTCGCGTGCCATCGGTGATTGGGTGGCGATCAGGGTCAGGGTTTGGTCTTCCAGTGCAAAGCGCTTGTCGTTGATCTCGTGGTCGCTGTGGTATACCCGCCGCGAAGCTTCGATATCGCGCTTTTGTAAGGAGTCGACCGCGTCCAGTGTCGCCTGCTGCACCATGCTGCCCAAAATCAGGACTTCGTCGAGCAGGTCTTGGATCTGGCGTTCAAATGTTTCGCGTGTCATGGTAAAGTCTCCTTCGTAATTAGAACATCTATTATACGCCACAATTAGGGTGCGGGGTACGAATTCGGAATGTAGATTGAAAATGGGGGATAGAGGGAGGTGCAGAGGGATACAAGTAGATAAGGAAACAAGGGGCAAATGAATTATGAATGATGAGTTAGGAATTACGATTTACGATTTGCTGTTTTCGATCCCCATTGCGTTTTTCGCGAAAATCTTTGGAACTGGCTATAATAGTACTATAATTATCATAATTGTATAATTATGATGTATTTTGAGTGTTATATAGAGATTAGTAGAAAGATGGCTGAACAAATCACAAAAAATGCTAAAGAAATGCCAGGTCAGATTGGTTCACTAGATGAATGGAGGACTGCAAATGCAACAAGTTACCTCAAAAGATGGAACTATGATTGGATATCTAAAAAAGGGGGCTGGACCAGCTCTGTTGCTTGTCCATGGCGCGACTGCCGATCACACCCGTTGGCTTCCTTTAATGCCCCGACTTGAGCCTCACTTTACCGTCTTCGCGATGGATCGTCGGGGGCGAGGTGGCAGTACGGATTCTCCAGTGTACAGTCTGCAGCGAGAAGCGGAGGATGTAGCTTCTATGGTGGAAGGAATTGGAGAGCCGGTTTCTATATTGGGACATTCTTTCGGCGCGCTCTGTAGCCTGGAGGCTGCTTTATTAACTGACAAAATCAACCAACTTATCCTTTATGAACCGCCGCTTCCCCCCGACCTTCCCCCAGTACCAACAGATGTCATCGATCGTATTCAGGCTCTGGTTGACGGGGGTGAACTCGAGGCCGGATTGGAAATGTTCTTCCGAGAGATTGTCAAGATGCCTGAATACGAATTAAAGGATTACCGCCAGTTGCCGGTCTGGCAAACACGGATCTCTCTTGCCCCAACGATTGCCAGGGAGTTGGGAATCGGTCGTACTTACCGGTTTGTCCCGGAAAAATTTGCCGGTGTTCAGGTGCCTACGGTGCTTTTGCTCGGTGGGGACAGCCCAGACAAGGTCAAAGCCGGGGTTGAACTCGTTGACTCTGCTCTTCCAAACAGCCAGGTTGTTATTCTTCCCGGTCAACAGCATATTGCTATGGATGTCGATCCAAAGCTATTTGTAAAAGAAGTGCTTCGATTTCTCTTGGAATGAAGAATTAATGTTGAAATAAAGCCATGCTTTCGATGACACTTCCTTCCCCAAACCTAGACAAAAAAGGGGTAGTCATGTAAAATTAGCGGTCGCACAGCAAGACTAGAAAGAATGGAGACTTAACGTTGGCTAATAGCAAATCTGCACTGAAACGAAACCGGCAAAATAAGAAACGCCGTGCCCACAACCGCATCTTCCGTGGCCGCGCCCGCACCTATGTGAAGCAAGCGCGCCAGGCTATTGAAGACCAGGACCTGGAAAGCGCCCGCTTGTACACCGAGCAGGCCGTCAGCGCGCTGGACAAAGCCGCTGCCAAAGGTATTCTGCATAAGAATAATGCTTCCCGTCGCAAGGGTCATATCATGGCTCAATTAGCGGCTCTCGAACAGGCACAGAACTAAGCACCGGTTTAACAATTTGTTCGTTATTGACAAATAGTCCGTAAAGTCAGCGGGAGCATTACGCGCTCCCGCTTTTTACGTATTCCGGGTGGTAGAGGTAGGTTGCACAGCATATGTTTGATAAAGAACAACAACGCATCGAAGCTCAGATTCTGCAATGCTTGCAGCAGAGTGACGTCCCCAAACCGGAGACGCTCAACTGGACGGGCATTCCCTTTTCCGGGGAATGGGGCATTTCGGCCCCCTTCTTCCCGGTTGCAGCCGCCGAAGCGCGCAGCGGCAAAAGGGTCAATGTGCCTCAGCGTGCCCAGGAATTGGCCGAACTGGTTGCCGAGTTTTTGGGGCAGCCGGAAGGCTTCTCCCGCATCGAGGCCGTCAAAGGCTACCTGAACCTGTATTTCTCCACCGCCGAGTACGCCCGCCGCGTGATCGACGAAGTGCTGGAAAAGGCGGATGATTACGGCCGCGGCGCCGATAAGGGCGAGCGCACGATGGTCGAATTCTCGCAGCCCAATACGCACAAGGCCTTCCACATCGGTCACCTGCGCAGCATGATCCTGGGCGCAGTGCTTTCCAATATCATCGAATTTGCCGGATACGAAGTGGTGCGCGCCAATTACCCCGGCGACATCGGCCTGCACGTCATCCAGTGGCTGTGGAATTACGAAAAGCACCACATGGGCGAAACTCCTGACAAGGACATCACACGCTGGATGGGTGACCTCTACGCCGAGGCTGTGCAGCGCCTGGCGCAGGACCCCGATCTCGAAAGCGAAGTGCGCGCCACCTATGCGCGCTGGAACGCCGCCGACCTGGAATTGCTGCAATTGTGGCGTGAGACCCGCCAGTGGTCGATTGACGGCTTCATGGAAATCTATGCCCTGATGGGGGTGCGCTTCGACCGTTTCTACTACCCCAGCGAGGAAGATGAAGCCGGCAAGGCAATGGTCGCCGATTTGATCGCGCGCGGCATTGCCGAAGATGAGCGCCCTGAAGGCCCGGTGATCGTGCGTGTTGACGATCAGCTTGGCCTCAAAAAAGACAAATATCGCGTCGCTGTGATCTTGCGTTCCGATGGCACCGCTTTGTACGCTACCTGGGATATGTCGCTGGCGCGCAAGAAATATGCAGAATACAATCTCGATCATTCCCTGTACGTGGTCGACGTGCGCCAGTCGCTGCACTTCCAGCAAATCTTCAAGATTGTGGAGATCGCCGGATACAAAACAGAAGCCGCGGTTTGCGAACACATCCCCTATGAACTCGTCAACTTGCCGGGCAACGTCACCATGGCCTCGCGCGACGGCACGGTGGTGCTGCTCGAAGATTTGATCCGCGAAGCGATCAGCCGGGCGGGTGAGATTGCTCAGGAACGCAACGCAGACCTGACTGCCGAGCAGCGCGATGTGGTCGCCAAGGCGGTGGGGCTGGCGGCGATCAAGTTCCCAATCGTGGCGCGCGAGAATACCAAGATCGCCACCTTCGACTGGGAAACGGCCCTCGACTTCGATGGGCAGGCTGCCCCGTATATCCAGTACGCCCACGTGCGCTGCGCCAGCATCCTGCGCCGCGTCGATGAACCATTGCCGGAAAGCCTGCTGCCAACTTACGAGCTTTCCCCGGCTGAGATCGAACTGGTCGACCTGCTTTCGCAGATGCCGGAGACCGTGCAGAACGCCGCCGTCGAATGTAAGCCGCTGCACATTACCAACCTGGCCTATGAACTGGCACGCGGCTTCAACAATTTCTACAACCAATGCCCGGTTTTGCAGGCCGACCCGGAAATACGCGCCGTGCGTTTGCGAATCGTGGCGGCTGCCAAGCAGGCCTTAGCGAACTGCTTGCGTTTGCTTACCATCGAGGCACCGGAATTTATGTAATGAGAAATGCGCTCGTACTCAACCTGGGTACGAGCGTTTTTTGGGAAAGGGCTGTGCCCTTTCCTGGGTACGATTACACCCAACTATCAAGAAAGGGCTATGCCCTTTCCACCTATTGGATAAGGAGAAACTATGTCCCGCATTCGAACTCTCATAATGGGCGCTGCCGGGCGCGATTTTCACAACTTCAATGTCTTCTACCGCGACAATGAGGCTTACGAAGTCGTTGCCTTCACCGCGACCCAGATCCCGAATATCGAAGGGCGTAAATATCCGGCCGCTCTGGCTGGGTCTTTATACCCGCAGGGGATCGATATCTATCCGGAGAGTGAGTTGGAACGCCTGATCGCAGAAAAGCAGGTCGACCAGGTGGTTTTTGCCTACAGTGATGTGCGTCACGAGTATGTCATGCATAAGGCCTCGATCGTTTTGGCGGCTGGGGCCGATTACCGGTTGATGGGCACGCATAATACGCAGTTGAAATCGAAGAAACCGGTCGTTTCGGTTTGCGCGGTGCGCACCGGCAGCGGCAAGAGTCAGACCACCCGGCGCGTCAGCCAGATCCTGCGCGCCTTGGGCTATAAAGTGGCCGCCATCCGCCACCCGATGCCCTACGGCGACCTGGAGAAGCAGGCTGTGCAGCGCTTTGCTGAATTGAGTGACCTGGACAAGCACGAATGCACCATCGAGGAACGCGAAGAATATGAACCGCATATCGTCAATGATGTGATCGTGTACGCCGGGGTGGACTACGAAGCCATCCTGCGCCAGGCTGAAGCAGAGGTCGACATCGTGCTGTGGGACGGCGGCAACAATGATATGTCTTTCTACATCCCCGATCTGAACATCGTGGTGGCCGACCCGCACCGCCCCGGCCACGAAGTTTCCTACCATCCCGGCGAGACCAACGCCCGCCTGGCGGACGTGTTTGTGATCAACAAGGTCGATACGGCCTCCTCCGAGAACGTGATTGCAGTGCGTGAGAATTTGCGCAAGCTGGCCCCTGATGCGATCGTGATCGAAGGCGCTTCCCCCTTATTTGTGGATGATCCGGCCGCGATCCGCGGCAAGCGCGTCTTGGTCGTCGAAGACGGCCCCACCCTGACCCACGGCGAAATGGCCTATGGGGCCGGTTGGGTGGCAGCGCGCCGCTTTGGTGCCGGTGAGATCATCGACCCGCGCCCGTTTGCGGTCGGTTCGATCAAGGCGACCTATGAAAAATATCCCACCACCGGCGACGTGCTCCCGGCGATGGGCTATGGCCAGAAGCAGATGGATGAACTGCAAGAGACGATCAACAAATCCGATGCCGATCTAGTCATTATCGGTACGCCTATCGATCTGGGCAACCTGCTCAAGATCGACAAACCCACCCAGCGCGTGCGCTACGAACTGCAAGAGATCGGTCAGCCGACCTTGTATGATGTCTTGAAGGATAAGTTTGGCAAGAAGGCGTAATTTCGGCTCGAGATTATCTCTTACTTAACAGGCAAAAGAAACTGGCATCGTAGGGGCGCAGTGCAAGCTCTGCTTGCACTGCGCCCTTACGGCGTTGATTGTAAGCTTCCGTGCTTTCAGATTCTCCGCAGTCGCCGGAAAAGGACATTAGCATTTGTTGGTATAATCAAATATCAAAAGATACAGTTGATAAATTCTAATACCCACACTTTTTGATTCACAACAAATGTATTTCTCTGATTGCGTACATAAGGATGTTGCGTTTTCATCCCGCTATGCCGCATTAGAATAACAGGAGGTCAATGATGGGAAAAGAGACAAAGCTGTTCAAAAGCGAAGAACGGCAAAGCCGGGCAGATTTGAGCGCATTCATGCACGAACTGGCTGACAAGATTTTAGAAGGACAGGTCGTGCTGCGCCAGGGACAAGAAGAGATCACGTTACAGTTTCCTCAAAGTTTGATCCTCGAAGTGCAGGTAGAGGACGAAGACAAAGGCAGGAAGGGCATCCAACATAGCCTGGAAGTGGAAATCAAGTGGTTCGATGATGAGCAAGGTGGCCCTCTGGAACTAGGCTAGAAACTGCTTGTACGGACGCAGGCTTCTCGGCGCTCACAGAGAAGGGTCGAGGCGGGTAATATTTTAGGATTGGAATAAAAACTGCCCTGGAATTTTCCAGGGCAGTTGGCTTGATAAGGATGGGGCTTTTACTCGCCGCCGGTATCCGGTACGGTGTTTGGAGTGGGGACGGCGGTGGTTGTCGAACCGCTGTTTTCCAGGCTGGGCAGCGGCAGCAGGTACGGGTTGTCGCTGGGCAGCAGCATCACCTGGATGTTGGGGGAGAGCTTCTGGATGTATTCCAGCGTAATCACATCTGGGTTCGCTTCGATGGCCTGCGCCAACATTTCCAACGCCTGAGCTTCGGCCTCGGCCTGAATCAAGCGGGCTTCAGCTTCGGCCTGAGCGGCAATCACGACGGCCAGGGCTTGACCTTCGGCCGCAATCACGGCGGCATCGGCTTTACCTTCGGCAACCTGGCGGGCCTGTTCGGCTTCCTGCTTGCGCTGCTCGACGACAAAGACAGCCTGTTGGGCTAGCTGCTCGGCGATCTGCTTCTGCTCGATCGAGTCGGAGTATTCTTGCGAGAAGGTGATGTTGCGCAGTACGAAATCAACCAGGATAAGCCCACCTTCGGACAAGGACTCATCCATGCCGTCGGTGATTTGCTGTGTCAATGCCAGGCGCTGCGTGCTGTAGACTTCTTCCACATTGAATTGGGAAACAGCATCGCGGATCACACCGCGGGTTATCGGGCGGATCAGGTTATCCACGTATTGATCCTGCCATTTGATGTGTACATCCACTGCTTTGGCCGGATCGACAGCAAAAATCACCGAAGCATCCACCAGCACGATCTGTCCATCTGAGGTGCGTGCCTCGATGGAATCATCACCCTGGATTTGGCCTTCTGCATGGGCAATCGACATGGTATAGGTTTGGCGGTCGATAGGATAAGTCTGCACCGATTCAGCGAACGGAATGATCCAGTTCAGGCCGGGCTGCAAAGGTTCCGGCCGCACACCGCCACCGGCAATCGTGATCACTACGCCGCGTTCGGTCGGTTCGACAAATACCAGACCGGCAGTTATCACGTTCAAGACGATGGCAACTACAACGACAACCACGATCAGGGCTACCCCCCCGGCTATTTTTTGTTTGCGGGTAACACGTAAGACCGCATAGACGATAACCCCAAGTACTGCCAGCCAGGATAAGCCTGCCAGACTTTTGAGAATAGTAATCAGGGCCACTTCAATCTCCTTCTTCTATAGTTGATATGATAGGGTTTGTATTTTTGTTGCTCAGGTTTCTAAAGCGTGTTAACATGCTTTCATGGTACATTATACAGGCCGCATATTGGAAATCCAGTTAGAAATTTATAAGAAATCCGGCGCTTTGATCGAATGTCCGGCCAAAGCTGTACCTGCGCCGGGGCAGTATTTACTGGCGCACAATCCGCAAGAAGCCGAGAAAACCCTGGCCGACGTGCTCTT
>JAFGRA010000170.1 GCA_016935415.1 Anaerolineales bacterium | reverse complement strand
GCTTCACAACATGCTCATTTCTACTTCAATTGCAGGTGCAAAATGATGACCACAAAAAACGTTAGAAGCAGTAAAACCAATCAAGCATATAAAAATCCCGGTCACAATGGCCGGGATTTTTGTATACGGGCAGCCACAGATCATCAGAATGATGACCTCGCTCCTACAGATATTTTTTATGTAGGGGCGGGCCTTGTGCCCGCCCGGCTTATCCTTACAACACCTCTTCCCGTGGCATACTGCCTTGTTCCTGCCAGGCCGATTCCAGAGTGTGCAAAGTCAGGATCAAATATTCCGGCCGTTCCACGCCATCAACTGCTAGCCGTGGGCGCACGCCCTTAACGATCTGCTCGCAAGCCTGGTCGCAGACCTCAAAGGGCAATTCATCGATGATTTCTCCCAGCATCGCCAACCCGGCATCCAACTCCTCTCGGGCGAAAGTCTCCGCACATACCGTCAATTTGCGCAAGCGCGGGGCAGCTTTCGGCAAGAGATTGGCAAGCGTACTTTGCACCTGGGTTACGGCGCGTGAGGCCGCCGTGGCCGGATCGCTGCGCACGCTGCGCATGATGCGGATGAAATTGTGCTCATCCCCTACAATGCGCGCCAGCGCCAGAGCGATCTCCATGCACAGGAAACGGTCTTCGTTGCCATGCAGCAATTGAAGCATGTCCGGAATCGCTTCCCTGGCGCCCAATTTACCCAATGCGGAGGTAAAAGCAACCTTTAACCCATTATCTTTCTCTTCCGCCAGGCGCTTCAAAAGTGCGGGCACAACATCTCCGTCTTGCAAGGTCCCCAACGAGCGCGCACTATGCGCCTGGATCGAGCGGTAAGGCGCACTCAAGCCGCCGCGCAAAGTTTCCAACGCTTCCAGGTCACCAAGGCGGCCCAATGCCCAGGCCGCCACCACGCCCAGCGCCGGTTCGCCACGCTCCAATACCACACTCAAGGCATGGGTCAGGCGCGGGTCAGGGTCTCGCCGGGCGATGGAAATGATCGCTTCGAAGCGCACATTGAAACGCGGATCGGCCAATGCCTCCAACAGCTCTTCCACCGTCAGCGGGCTTTTCGACTGTCCCAGTAATTCCGTCACACTCACTGTGGTGCGTTCGTCTTTCGCCAGGTTGAAGCGGATCATTGAATTGAAAGCCATCAACGGATTACCGTGCAGGAACATGGAAGCGAATTCCCCCACCGATACCGCCGTATCCGCCCGCACCGCATTCAACAGCAAGCTGCTGATCAATGGGGCCGCGAAGGCAATCGCAAACAGCACCGTGTAGGCATCCAATTGGAACATCCAGAGCTGGCCGGAAATGCCTTGTGCGGCATCCAGCAGCCAGCCGCCTAATAGTTGGCTGATGCCCCAGGTGATCCCTCCCCAGGCATTCCACACTGCCATATAATCCGAACTCTTCGCTTCCGGTACAATACTGATATACAACAGACGCCCGGAGCCAATTGTCCAGCCCATATTGGCAGCACCATCAATGAACGAAATCGTCAATGCCAGGATCAGACTGACCGGCACGTGGCGCGGAATCGTGAACCAGAAGACCGGCACCAACATACGCACCAGCAACCCCGAAAGCATGATCGGCTTGCTGCCGTAGCGGTCGGCAGCCCAGCCCCACAGATACCCCGCCAGAATGCCGCCAAACATGGCCGCCGCCTGGATATAGATCGCATTCCCGGAACTCAGCCCCACTTCCTCGCGCATGTACAGCGGCAGGAACGACCCCAAAGGCGAGGTCCCCAACGTAAGGATACCCACCCCAATCAGCAAATAGATATAGCCTTTGTCTTGGACAGCCTCGATTATGCCGGTGAAGTTCATGCGCGAGACATCTTTTTTCGGCGCGCCACCGGGCACATGCGAACCCGCCCAGACCGAGATCGCTGCGAACAGCAGCGAGGATGCAAACAAGATCATGAAATTTCGCAACCCGGTCGATTCACCGATCACCCAACCGGCCACGATCACCGCCAGGAAGCCCGCCAGGCTGGTAAAAATATTACTGATCGCGCTGAACTTACCCCGCATATTGTTGGGCACATATTCCTGGCCCCACGGTGACCAACCCATCAGCGCAGTGGTACGCGAGATTGCGAAGAATCCGGTGACCACGATCACGTAGATCACCACGTAATGCGAGCCAAAACGATTCAAGATCAATGGCGTGAATAACAGGAAAGCCGAGAAGATCGCCCGAGCGCTCATGAAGGTCATAAAACTGCGTTTATGCCCAAACCGGGCAACCGATGGCGCGATGAAAATAGAGAACACGCCGGTAATGTGCAGCAAAGCCAGCGTCATACCGATCTCAGTTTTGTTGAAATCGAGTTCGTTGAGGAACAGCACGAATACTGAACCAAAAAAGGTCAACTGCACATAGATCGAATTGCCAATGTTCATGGCAATCACCCAGGGCAGGCCGCGCAATTTTTCGGCGGTGGTTACGACACTGCTTTGTTCATGATTATTTTTTTCGTCAATTGGGTCAGTCATGCTTTCACCTTCGCCAGGCATCCCCCCTTAATGTCCGAAAAACTTCATCCTCCCAAAACTATAAGAATGGGTTGTGCAGGCGTTCGAAACCGACCGTGGTCTCTGGGCCGTGGCCGCTCAACAGGCGCACATCATCCGGCAGCGTGAGCACCTGCTCCCGGATGCTGGTCAGCAGGGTCTGATGATCGCCGCGGGGCAGGTCGGTGCGCCCGATGCTGCCCTGAAAGATCACATCCCCGCAGAACATCACCTTTTCGGCCGCACAATAGAACATCACATGTCCGGGCGTATGTCCGGGCGCAAAACGCACCTCGAATGTGTATTTGCCCAGATACAATTGCTGCCCGTGGACGAGTTCCACGGTGGGTTCTGGACCGGGATCGATCTGCATCCCAAACAAAGGTGCCCCACCCTGAGCACGCCACAGCCAGTAATCGTCCTTGTGTAGGGCAACCGGGGGCGGTGGGTTCAGGTTGTCGGCCACTTCTGCCGAACCGCCCAGATGGTCGAAATGGGCGTGCGTCAGCCAGATATTGGTGATGCGCCAGTTGCGTTCTTTGGCAGCTTGCAAGATCATCTTACCATCCCAGGCCGGGTCGATCATCACGGCTTCTCCCCCATCGCTGTCGGCCACGATGTAGGCGTTGGTCACCGCCGGGCCGAGCGTCAGAGTTACGATTTTCAACATAGATACCAACTTGAATTGTTCTGCTTGTGGTTCAAAATAATGTGGCCTCCTATTATACTTGGACATCTAAAAAAAATCATGCTAAACTGTATTTGTGACGGTTGAATAGGGGTCACGCCACACTAATTCACGCAATTGCATAACGAGCACCCTTACAATACTACCCAGGAGTAATCAATGCCAAAATATTTACCAGAGCCGTTTCGGATCAAGATGGTTGAGCCAATCCGTTTGATCGACCGCCCGGCGCGCGAGCAAGCCTTGCAAGCTGCCGGTTACAATATCTTCAACCTGCGCGCCGAAGACGTGTACATCGACCTGATGACCGATTCCGGCACGGGCGCGATGAGCCAGGAACAATGGGCCGCCATGATGATGGGCGACGAGTCCTATGCCGGAGCGCGCTCGTACCATCGCCTGAAAGCCGTCATGGATGAGATTTTCGGTTTCAAATATTTCGTACCCACCCACCAGGGCCGCGCTGCCGAAAACATCCTCACCTCCGTTGCCCTCAAACCGGGGCAATATGTGCCTTCGAATATGCACTTCGACACCACCGAAGGCAACATCCGCGCTCGCGGCGGCCGCCCGACCAACCTGGTAATCGACGCTGCCTATCATCCTGATCAACGCCACCCCTTCAAGGGCAACATGGATATCGATAAGCTGCGCGCTTTCATCCAGGAAGTCGGCGCTGACAATATCCCCTTTGGCATGATTACGATTACGAACAACGCCGGCGGCGGCCAACCGGTCTCGCTGGAGAACTTGCGCGCCGTTTCGGCCACCTATCACGAATTCGGCATCCCTTTCTTCATCGACGCCTGCCGCTTTGCCGAGAACGCTTATTTCATCCAGCAGCGCGAGGAAGGCTGTGCGAACAAATCCACGCTGGAAATTGCCCAGGAGACCTTCACTCTGGCCGATGGCGCCACAATGAGCGCCAAGAAAGACGCCATCGTCAATATCGGTGGTTTCCTGGCGATGAACGATGAAACCCTGTTCCAGAACGTGAAGAATGAATTGATCCTGCGGGAAGGTTTTCCCACTTACGGCGGCCTGGCCGGGCGCGATCTGGATGCCATCGCCGTCGGCTTGAAAGACGGCCTGGACGAAAATTATTTGGCCTACCGCGTTGCCCAGACCGCCTACCTGGGCGAACGTCTGCTGGAGATCGGCGTGCCGATCATCGAGCCGCCCGGTGCACACGCCATCTACATCGACGCCGCCAAACTGCTGCCCCACATCTCCCAAGAAGATCTGGTCGCCCAGGCATTATCGGTCGAGTTGTACCGCGAGGGCGGCATTCGCTCCGTGGAATTGGGCACGGTGGCGTTTGCCTATGAAGACCCGGATACCGGTCAGATGGTCTATCCTGAACTGGACGTGGTGCGTCTGGCAATCCCGCGTCGGGTGTATACCCAGAGCCACCTGGATTACGTAGTCGAGACCATGCAGCGCATCCTGGAACACGGCGAGCAGATCAGCGGTTACCGCATTGTCTATGCCCCCAAGCTGCTGCGGCACTTCACCGCCCGCTTCGAGCCGCTCTAATTAACCATTAAATTCTTGAGCAAGGGTGGGTAGCTGTCAGCTTTCGGCTTTCAGCTTATCGCAATAGCTACCCAGCCCTTTTTCTTTTATCCAACTTCGTGCTAAACAAATTATTGTAGAGGCAATTGGCCGATTGCCCAATCATCAATTACATCAAAATACAAGCGCGTTCCCAACCCCGATCCGCTCCTACTTCCTTTTTATACGCTTCCACGCTTCCAAATCCATTTGCGCCAAGGATTCCTCTATGACCGATACCCAAGAACTCTACAACATCGCCGATGAACTGCGCGCCATCGCCAACACCGGCATCCACTTCACCGACAGCCATTACGACCGCACCCGCTACGAGCAAATCTTGCAATTGAGCGCCCGCCTGACTGCTACAATCGAAGCCCGTCCCACTGAAGAAATCATGGAAATCTTCACCGACAATATGTTCCACATCAGCCCGATCAACGGTGCTGGGGCAGCCGTCTTCCGGGACGGCAAAATCCTGCTGATCCAGCGCGACGACAACCAGCTCTGGGCCATCCCCGGTGGCTTGGTCGAAGTCGGCGACACGCTCAGTTCAGCCGCCTGCCGCGAACTGGAAGAAGAAGCCGGATTGCGCGGGGTGGCTGTGCGCCTGTTGGGTATCTTCGATTCGCGCATCTGGAAAAGCGGCCTCAAGCACCAACTCTTCCACAGCATCTTCGAGGTCGAAGTGCCCGCAGACCAACAACCCCAAGTCTGCCCCGAAACACTCGCCAACGGCTTCTTCGCCGAAGACGAACTGCCGCCGCTCTCCCCTGGCCATGACCTGCGCCTTCCCCTGCTTTTCAAGATCGAACGCGGCGAAGTCCCAGCACCGTATTTCGACGCCAGCCCGCAAATTGACCTTACAAATCACTAAGCATATTTTGCTTGACGGTATCCCCGCATCTTGCTATAGTGGTATCAATGAAACTTGGCTGTTCCAGGCGTTTGTAAACCACGCCTGGTGGTTCCTTTTAACCAAGCACGAATGTAAACCGTTTATGCAGAATATGTTCTGGACGGAGAACCCTTATGCCTTCTAATCCGCTGGTTGAGGCCATCACCCTGCTAAAAGCAGGTGATCGTGCCGGTGCTCGCAACCTCATCATCCCCGTCATCAAAGCCAACCGAGAAAACGAAAAAGCCTGGCTGATCCTGGTAGAAACCCTGGATTCTACCGAGGAAAAGATCGCCACCCTCAACCGCTTCTTACAGATTAAACCCGGCAGCGAATTGGCTCAGCGCCGATTGCAAGCGCTGCACCCCGCCGCCTCACCACCCCAACCTACTTCGACTCCACCTGCCCCGCAGCCTGAACCACCTACCGCCCCATCACCCGCGCCGACACTTGCAGCAGAACCCGCCGAGCCAGTCGAAACCACACCACCACCAACCCCCGATTTGGATACTGAATCCACGATCTCCGATATGCGCGCCGAAGCTGAGTTCTCCGCGCCGGATACAGAAGCTGAAGAAACCTTCGAATGGGGCGCGGTTGCCGAGGATGAATCCCAGGCAGACGATTTCGGCGACCTGCGCGCCGCGGCTGACGCTCCGCCACTCCCTGAATTAGAAGAAGACCCCGAAGAAAGTTTCGATTGGAG
>JAFGRA010000169.1 GCA_016935415.1 Anaerolineales bacterium | reverse complement strand
TCGAGATACAGGAAACTTATCCAAACCCTCTCTTATTGGTTGCTTAAATGTGTCCAACTTTTCAACCGCAGTACACTGGGAACTCGCTTTCAATTATTATTAAAAATGCAGGCTCGGGAACAGCACACCGCCGCGTTATTGCCTTGGAGCGAGCGAGTTGGGATCCAAATCTTTCATCTGCAAGATTGATAATAGCGTATTCTATAGAAAACTTACCCACACCGATGCCTACAGAAACATCAACTGCAACCCCAACTCCAACGCTCACATCCACTCCTACTTCCACGCCAACAGTAACCCTCTCTCCGACTATCACACCAAGTTTAGAGCCAACCTCTCCTCCATCCTCATGGGCTCCTGCAGAATATGCACTTTTGAAAGATGAACCTATTGAGAAAAGGGATACTTTCTCCGAAATGCTAAGCCAGATTCGTGATCGGATTTTGAAAGCATCACCTAAAGGTGATGCCTATATTGAATTAATCTATCAACACGCTCCTGAGATCACGAATCTACTAATGAAAGATGAATATCTGAGACAACAAGTTAAAGAGTTGGCCTTAGATGCAGAACCATTCTTGGAATCTATAGTTAGCAATAAACAAGGGTGTGAAGAACTTCTTCTTGATGAAGCATGGGTAAAGAAAGCAATTGTGGTTCTAGAGCTTGTTGAAGAGCAAGCCAGTCCAGACCTGAAAAAAGAAATCAATTGGTGGCTAATGTATTTACCAGACTTTGTAGATAAGACAGGGAAAGAGATTTGGGAAATGCTACCTGAAAGGTAAAACTTTAGAGTTCTATCACCAAGGTAAACAATCCCTTTTTCAAAAGGTTGTACAACGACCTGCAGGGAGAAGGCGTGCGCTGTTGGCGCTGGCGCGAAGATGCGCCTATGGGTAAAACCTTGCGCAAGTCCATCGACCAGGCCGTCAGGACGTATGACAAGTTGATCGTGATCTTGAGTGAAGATTCGCTGAAATCCCGCCCGGTGGTCGAGGAGATCGAGCGTGCTTTGAACAAGGAAGACCAATTATTTGCGGAGGGAAAAGACGACGAGGTACTGTTCCCCATCCGGGTCGACGATGCCATCTTTTCGTGGCAGCATCCCTTGAAGACGCGCGTGCTCAATAAATACGTGGGCGATTTTTCGGATTGGGAAGATTCGAAAAAGTATGCCGAAGCGTTCCAGCATCTGGTGAAATCGCTGCAGCCGGAAAGCCGGGAATAGGAATTACAGGGTAAAGACGGGCGTGGTTGGTCATCTCGTAGTATGATAGGGTGAAATATCCAAATAACTCACCGGCTCACTTGCCTACCACTCATAAAAAAATACGAGGTGAAAGATGTCCACTCCCCACAAGAATTATCTTTTTGTCGTCAATGACAGCCCCTATGGAAACGAACGCCCGTATAACGCCCTCCGCATGGCGCTCAACCTTGCCAAACGAGAGGCAGTTACCGTACGCGTATTTATGATCGGTGATGGGGTTAACAATGCCATCGCCAACCAAACCACCCCGAATGGGTATTACAACATCGAACGTATGTTGAAATCTATCGCCCGGCGCGGGGACGCGGCCACTTGAGGGACTTGCCTGGAGGCCCGCGGGCTCGGGCCGGAAATGTTGGTTGAGCATGTAAAATCGGGCAGCATGGATTTGCTGGGTGATTGGGCTTCGGAAGCGGACCAGGTTATGGTGTTTTAATAGAATAATACGCGCAGGTATGCGAGTCCCCGGGAAAGTCGCTCAATCCGGACGGGGAAGGGTAAAACGGGGCGGATTCGTATCTTGTGCTATTTCTCCTATTCTTATTCAAACTATAAATCTGTATACTGGTAAATGAGTAAATGCCCAAAAGACTTTGTAAAAGAAACCATTCACAAGGGCGTTTACCGGAATAACTGGCCGTAGGTCAGTTACCTAGTATCGGTGTTCCATTGCCACTATTTGTTTGGGAGGTGTACACATGAATCGTTCTATCATCTTCTTAATGGTGTGTATGATCCTCTGCTTGTCGGCCGGTTTGCTAACCGGGTGCAGTTCGCCTTCAACGCCCGCCCCAGAACCAGAGGAGGAACTTAAACCCCAAGAATTCACGGATGATTATGGCACGGCCACTTTGCGTTACGTGCATTCGGTCGATGTTGAAGCGCTGCTGGTGGCGACGGATGAGACCTTTACGCTCGATTTCGGGATGAATCAAGCCTACCCAAAAGCAGAAGTCATTATGAATGGCTCTGGAGAAGGTACGCAGGTGACCCGGATTTCTGGCACGAATGCCGGGGAAACGTGCTATGTGTATATCAAGCACACCGCCGACTATACCGTAAAAGGTATATATAAGCCTGCCAGTTGCAGCTTTGCGGTCCAAATTGATGCCAAGCTTAAAAATTCTCAGGTCATTGGGGATGAGTGCGGCGGAAATATGGTACTCATGGATACGGCAACGTTTTTCTACCCCCCGCCGTCTGGCTTGCAACCGATCCCCGGAAGCCTCTTGCCGGTAAAACTGGAACCGGAAAAGGGTGTCAAAATTTTGCTGATCCTCTCGGATGTGGTCGTGCCTGAGTTCACCGGCTGTCAGTGGTAGTGGATAAGCTGCTCTTCTGTGTAGACGAATAAATAAAATATCTTCATCAACCAATTTGCCTGGTAGTTGGATGGTTTTCACGTTTAAATAATTGCAATGGAGGAAGTATGAAGCGCAGGAAAAATTTGCGGATTGGGAGCTGGATTGCATCGCTGATGTTGTTGGGGCTGGCGTGCCGCTTGATGGGCGGTAACGACGCGGCTCCCGCTCCGGTGGACAGCGAGAACAATATCCCGGAAGGTATCCCTGGTGTGTTCACTGAATGGCCGGAAGACATCCCGGACGATATTCCCGAATTCGACGCCCAGATCAGGCTGGTGATGGAAGGGGATACGCATACGCGCATCTTTTATGAAAATATATCCAAAAAACAGTTGGAAGAATATTTGCAAACGCTCGAAGATGCCGGATTCAGCCTGGAATACAAAGTCTACGTAGCCGAAGGGCACCCGGATAATTCCGCCGAACGCGTCAAGAAAGGCGAGTACGATGCGGTTTACATTACCAAAGGGGATTATGAACTGCGCATTGAATGGGGCGAAGATACTACCGTGCTGGATATTTACGCTTCCCCGTAGTGCATAGCGGTTAAAAATATACATGCCCGGGTGAGGGGGGCACCCCGACATGTATGCTGACATTATACGAATTTCGCGGCAGAATGCAAGCCGGTTGTCTATACTGGGGAATGGCTAAAAACCTCCTGGCGGTTACCGCAAAAGTGTGATGCGCCGGAAGGCTTCAGCGTATTCAAATGATAGGTTTTCGGCCGACTGGCGGCAGCGTTCGCGCATGCGCTCATCCAGTTCTTCCAGGTCACCCACCTGGCTCTTGTGCTCGCTTAAGGCGGCGATCTTCACATCGATGGTGTCGCTGATGTCCACCCAATAATCGGGTTGGTCGGTGAACAGCAGGAACACATTGAGCACATTGTGCGCTTCCAGCCCCTCCTGCTCGTGTTCGGGGAAATTCAGGCGGTCACGCGCTAGCGGGAAAATGGCGTCCAATGTGGTAGCGCCCACCGTGCGGTGGTCGCGGTGGTTGATGCGGTGCGTACCGATATAGGTGGTTGGGTCGTGGGTGACGATGATGTCTGGGCGGTGCAGGCGGATCTGGCGCACGATCTGGCCGCGCAGTTCCAGCGAGTTTTCCACTTCACCATCACGCACGCCCAGGAAAACTACGTCATCTACCCCGGCGGCCTTGGCGGCGGCGACTTGTTCGGCCTGGCGGCGGTGGGTGATCTCTGCACTGGTCATACCCGGTTCGCTGCTGCCCTTATCGCCGTCGGTTACGATCACGTAAGTCACTTTGGCTCCGGCGCGCGTCCAGCGGGCAATTGTGCCGGCCGCCCCGAATTCGGGGTCGTCGGGATGGGCAACGATCACCAGGACGCGTTCGGGTTGGGGAAATTCAGTCATGTTGTAATAAACCTTCTTCAATGAGATGGGGAGGATTATAGCGCAAAAAAATTACTCTGGTCAGAATAACCAGAGTAATTTTTAAGTTGGGGTTGTTTGGAAGAGTTAGATCACGTCGCTTTTGCGCTTGCGGAACATCGGGCGGATCAGGTACCATAACCCGAGCACGATCAGCAGCACCGGCCAGTATTCGCGGTAGGGGATGGTGTCCGGGCCGAAGATGGCCGAGAAGATCGCGAACAGGATCACACCCCACAGCATACTGCCGCCACCTTCGCGCAGGGCCTTCTCGAACTTGCCTTCGAACAGGTACATCAGGAAAGTACCCGCACCGACGAAGGCCGGGACGAGCATCCAGAATGTCCATTGCTCCCAGTGGCCGGTTGTGTTGAAGTAGTACAACAACCCGCCAATGCCGCTGATGATCGCGCCGGGAACGGCCATGCCGGTGGTCCCGGTCAATATAGCGATCAGGATGAACAGCACGCCCAGGCTGATGATCCAGACCGGCCATGCTAACCAATCGATGAAGTCGGGGATAACGTTTAGCTGTTGTGCCAGGAAGAAAGCTCCCAGGAGCACCAGCAAGATGCCCCAGCCTAAACTTGATCTTCTATCTCTACTCATTGTAAACTCCTTAGGTAGTATTAAAGATAAATCCGTTTTCTATAATAGTATACGGGAAATCAGGTGAAAGGTTGTATGGAATTGCGGCGAATTTCCCTGATATCGCTCCTGCCTATCCCAAACGTCTTTCTATAGGTAGATTTGAACCCGTTCCACTTCAACCACCAAATTTTTGCATTATTGCAAGCAGACTTCGTGATTTGAGTTGATGAATCTCAGTATAATGTAATAATATACAATTATTCTTCAAATCGGGATTGCCATGAAAGCGTTTAAATACCTGCTTACTCCTTTCTTCTTTGCTACGTACGCGTTCTTGTCGCTACTCGTCAATAATATTACTGAAGTCGATGTTGGTGCCCTGACGGCGCTGTTGTTCAGTACATTAATTGCCGGGTTGGCATTGATCTTGTTGCGTATTTTTGTGCGTGATGCTGAAAAAGCCAGCATCATTGCGACCATCGCAGTTGTACTGATTTTCTCTTTTGGACACGTATCGAATTTGCTGGCAGGCTTTTTTTCAGGGAGCGTTTTATTCGTCATTTGGATCACTGTTTTTGGCGGGTGTGCTTTTTGGGTGCTGCGAAAAGCGAATTCGGAAAAAGTGGCTTCTGTTTCGAAGTATTTGCGGACTGTGGGCGTGATTTTGTTGGTGTTCCCAGTTTACAACCTGGCCAGTTTTGGAATTTATTTATCCCAACTTAACGAAAAAACCGACAATTACATCCAGAAATCTTTTCCTATAGAGACCATGAACGGGATCTCTGCATCGAAGGATGAGGCAATGCCCGACATTTATTACATCATCCTGGATGCATATTCTCGCCCGGATATTTTACAAGCCGAGCTTGGGTACGATGATTCGGTCTTGCCAGATTTCTTGGAAACCCAGGGCTTTTATGTTGCCCGCGCGAGCATGAGTAATTATTCGAACACGCGTTATTCGCTTTCATCCTCCTTGAATATGACCCACATTGCCAATTTGCCGGAAAACCTGGATGGGCCGGCACAGTACCAAAGAAATTGGATGCTGTTGAAATCCACATCGTATCTGGTCAAGAATAACCTGATTGCGAAAATCCTTCAGAATCAAGGTTTTGAATTTGTCTCCTTCAACACAGGTTTTGGTGAAGTAGAAATGACAAATTCCGATCATTATATGATCTCCCCCGAAATCACCAACGGGAACAGCCCGGTTTCAGCTTTCGATATCTTGCTTTTTAATACGACCGTGGGGACATTCTTGAATAAGAATGCCGATAGGGCGCCGCTTGAATCGCTATCAAACGACCATCGCGAGCGAATCCTATATACCCTGGCACATGTCAGCGATTTTGCCGATCAGGAAGAATCCTTTTTTGTCTATGCCCACGTGCTTTCGCCGCACCCTCCTTTTGTATTTAATGCACAAGGCGAGGCAACGGACGCGTGTATCTATACGGATACTGATATCGAACGTGATCCTTCTTGTTATCTTGGCCAGGTTGCCTACCTCAATGAGTTGGTTATGAAGGCAGTCACTGACATCCTGGAAAAAAGTGACACACCGCCGATCATCATTATTCAGGGAGATCATGGTGTGAATTGTTATGTGCAAAGCGAGGATATCGAAGAACGTGTGCCGCTATGTTTCCCCATTTTGAATGCCTATTATTTCCCGGATGCTAACTACCAGTTGCTTTATCCTGATATTACCCCGATAAATAGCTTTCGGATCGTTTTGAACCAATATTTTAATGCTAACCTGCCCTTACTCTCGGATAAGAGCTTTTTCTATGAACTGGCTGATAAGGATGTGAAGTTTGTGGATATCTGCGAGGGTTATGGTTACTGTCCCTGATATTCCATCGAATACCAGTTGCTTTTATTTGATCCGTGCCTGCTATCGATAAGGTGCGTTCGGAAATTCCTCAATAACTGCTGCTGGAAAAAAGCGGTATCAAGCAGCCTATTCCCTCACAAGTTAGTAAAATTTGATCATGGTAAGTGGCGAGAACCCGAATCTATCCCGGCACTCCGGCGAACAACCGTCTTCAAATCTTTTCCCGTTCGTGGGGCGGTAAAGCGAGCTGGAAAAATTGCGCGCTTTGCTCACTGATCCAAAAACGCGCACGCCAACCGTGTGGGGCATTGGCGGCGAGATCGCTTTTCCTTATTGGCAGCTCATTGGCCTGGCTTTGACGATTGGCATCACTTTCCTGGTCGGTAAGCTGACGATGGACAATCCTTCCCTGGATGTGCGCCACGTAGTTGCACTGGGAATTGTCGCGTCGCTGCTGACTACCCCCTATGCATGGGCCTATGAACATGTCTTGCTCTTTATTCCTCTGTTGCTCCTGTTTCCTTATTTTGACCGCTCCTGGGGGAAACGTCTGCTTTGGTTTGGTTGGGTCGTCGTCTTGCCCTGGTTCTTGTTCTGGATCGCCACTCAACGCGGTTGGGATACGTTCTCGGTGTTGATGCCGCTGAGTGTTGGCGTTGTGTATTACTGGATCATGATTCGGAAAAAGGACGTGATCGTATCGAAGGCGTAATCAGCCTGCCCCGAAGCATCTAGACGACAAAAGCTCCTCTCTGGCAGGGGAGCTTTTTGCTTCCAGGAAAACACATCAAAACCCTTGCATGATTAGAACGTGTGTGCTAAAATTTAAGCACAATTGAATATTTGTCCAGCCGTTTGAACTGTAGACTAGATTTCGATAAATAAGGAGATGACCAATGGCTGTAACTGTGACCATCCATGATGAACTTCCCTATGGAAAAGTTGTCAACCAAATAGCGTTTGTCGTTCAAGACGAACACATCAGCGTGGCTGATTTGATTCGCCGGCGCGTGCATGCAGAGGTGCAGCTTTACAACCTCTCTAAGCCGGGATATTTCAACGGTCTGGTGCAGCCCACCGACGCTGAGATCACCTTGAACGGCTACAAGCTGCGCCAGCGCCGCCAGATCGATTGGGAGCAGCAGGCGGACATGGCTATGCAGGCCTTCGAGGCTAATGGTTTCTTTGTCCTGGTGGATGACCATCAGGTCGAAAGCCTGGCAGAAACGCTGACCATCACCCCCGAAACGCAGATCAGCTTCATCAAGCTGGTTCCGCTGGTTGGCGGGTAGTGCTTATTGGCAGCCTTGCGAAGGGCTGGAAATATTGCCACACCCACAGACCTCCGAATTCGTTTTGGGCAATTTTGTTCTATAGAATTGCAGCGCAATTTTACCTTCGCAAGGCTGAATTTCTTTTCCATGTATGTAAATGAGAATGGGAGTTCACCATGACTATGTTAAAACAAATCTTTACCCCGCTTGTCTTCGAGAATTCAACCTCTATTGTTGGGTTGGATGGTTATACCTTTACCCCCTCTGTCCCCGATTATGCATATCAGGCGCTGCTCAACCAATACCTGCAAGAGGTGGAGCGCAGCAGCAACCGCTGGCGCAACCTCGGCCAGGACTTGCCCACCCAGGCTACGCTGTTGGACGCCGAACCCGAGTTCCAGGCGGCCTTCCTGGTAGCTATGGTGCGACGGGTGGCGACATTGAAAGTCAATTCCTGGCAGTACATTTTTGCTTACCGCAACCTTTACAACCGCCTGATGCGCCGCAAACTGCCGTTCACGACCAGCCAATTGGTCACCATTTTGCAGATCACCGGCGGGGAAAAACGCTTCCAGCATTGGTTCTCACGGCGTTCCTTGCTCACCCAGGTGATCCGCATCACAGAAGAAAAGGGCCTTACTACTGAGATCGCAGCCGCCTTACGCGTTTACAAGCGCAAGTTGGACGAGCAGTATGCCGAAGACCGCACCTTGATCCAACGCATCAACACCCTGTTGGGCATTGTCCCGCAGGTGATGATCGAGCGCAGCGAACCCTGGGCAGATGCTCTGCTGGATGATCTGGAAGTCATGCCGCTGGAACAACAGCAAGCCTGGCAGCGCCTGCTGGAACACGTTATGCACCACAGCGGGGCGCGTCCCAATCAAAAATGGCTGCGCAAGGCACAGGCGCATTTGTCGGCGGTGGGAGCGGAAGCATTCATTGCCCGGTTGCTGACCTGGTTCCCGCAGGTGCGTGGTAAGGCCAAAGCCCGCATCCCGGCCCGCGCCAGCGATTTGCTCAAAGGTCTGGTTTGGGCGTGCAGTCTGGTCGAGGATAAACGCCTGGCGGCCGCGCTGGTCGAGTTGGGAATCGCCTGCTACTACAAAATTCCGGAAGTGGGGGCGCGCTCCGCCAAGGTGGGCAATGCCTGCATTTATACGCTGGGGGTTATGCCGGGCATCGAAACTGTGGCCGGGCTGGCGCGCCTGCGCCAGCGTGTGAAATACAAGCAGGCCCAGGCATTGATCCAGAAAGCCCTGCAAAGCGCCGCCGCGGCCGCCGGGTTGAGCGTGGCCGACCTCGAAGAACTGGCTGTGCCGGATATGGACCTGGAACCGGGTGGGGTGCTGCACCAGGCATTTGGGGAATATACTGCCGAACTACAAATCGTCAGCACTACACGCGTGGAAGTGCGCTGGCTGAATGCCGCCGGCAAGGCGCAGGACTCTGCGCCTGCGGCGGTGAGGCGCGAGCACGCTGCCGAAGTCAAGCAGTTGAAGCGCAAGGCGGGCGCAATCCAGAAGATGCTGCCCGGCCAGCGCGACCGCATCGAGCAGTTCTTGCTCAACCAGCGTACTTGGCGCTTCCGGGATTGGAAAACGCATTACATCGACCATCCCCTGGTGGGGGCGTTGGGACGCCGGTTGATCTGGCATTTCGAGGGGGGCGGACACAGCGCATTGGGAATCTGGCACGCCGGACAGGTTGTTGATGAACACGACCAACCCCTCGACTGGCCGGATGCGGAAACCAGCGTGCGCCTGTGGCATCCGCTGGGCTTCGAGCCTGGAACGGTGCAGGCCTGGCGCGCCTGGCTGGATGCCCACCAGGTTTCCCAGCCTTTCAAGCAGGCCCATCGCGAAGTGTATTTGCTGACCGATGCCGAGTTGGAAACGAATACCTATTCCAACCGCTTCGCCGCTCACGTTCTCCGGCAGCACCAGATGGCGGCGTTGTGCCGCCAGCGCGGTTGGACTTACCGCCTGCAAGGCTGGTGGGACGATGCCAACTGGCCGAGCCTGGAACTGCCGGATTGGGATTTGCGGGTCGAGTTTGCGGTGGAAGCCATCGTGGAAAATGAAGCCGTGATGACGGCGGCCGGGGCCAGCTTGTATGTGACCACCGACCAAGTACGCTTCATGCGCCGGCGCGCAGCCGTTCCCCTGACCGAAGTGCCTGCCCTGGTGCTTTCGGAGGTGCTGCGCGATGTGGATTTGTTCGTGGGGGTGTGCAGTGTGGGTAACGACCCCAACTGGCGCGACCGCGGCGAACTGCCCAGCGTTTACGCCGGGTACTGGCAAAGCTATTCATTTGGTTCGCTTTCGGCCTCGGCGGAGACCCGCAAGCAGGTGCTGGAGAACTTGCTGCCGCGCTTGAAGATCAGGGATCACTGCACGATCGAAGGGCGCTTCCTATGCGTGCATGGCGATTTGCGCACTTATAAGATCCACCTGGGCAGCGGCAATATCCTGATGACCCCCAACGACCAGTACCTATGCATCGTCCCTGACCGCTCATCGGCGTTCAAGCAGGGCGCGCAGTTCTTCCTGCCCTTCGAAGGCGATCAGTTGCTTTCGGTGATCTTGAGCAAGGCTTTCCTGCTGGCGGCAGATACCCAGATCAAAGACTCGACCATCATACGCCAGATCAAGCGGGTCTGAAAGCATGTTTCCGCGTAGAGATTTTGCGCAAATAGAAGGGCCGCCGAAATTTCGGCGGCTTTTTTTAGGTTTTTTGTGGAGGGGCAAGGTCGGCAATGATTTTTGGTGCCCATGTGGGAATATGGATTTGCTTTACCGATTGTAACCGACCTCGATTTCGTGCAAGGCGGCTTCGACTTCTACATTGATGCCGGGTAAGACTTCGGCGGCGGTGGCCTCGTTATTGAAAAATGACTGCAAGCCATTGGTGATGACCGTATTCAGATATTCGTAGCGCACCAGTTTGTGGCTGGGGCTTTCATGCCCTTGTTCGAATACACCGTCGTGCACTTCGCGCAAGGCTGCGGGTGACATACCGGGAATTTGTTGGTGCCATTCTTCATACAGGCTCTGGCGCGTGGGCGGTGCGCCGGTCAATTCCATCCACTTTTGCTGCACATCGGCAGATACCAGGAATTTCATGAACTCCCAGGCGTGGTCGGGGTAACGTGATTGGGAGGACAGCATCCAGGGATCGACGTACAAGGGCACCTGGCGGTCCGCGCTGCCGTAGGGGATGGCTGCCACACCCCATTCGAAATCCAGCTTGTGGAAGTTCCAGAAATTCCAGCCGCCGCTCATCAACATGGCAACCCGCTGGCTTTGGAATAACTGGTCGCCGGTCTGGTTGATGATCGTCCCGGCCTGCTCCACATTGGGCATGTAGTTGTATTCCCAGATCAGATCCTGGTAGGCCTGGAAGGCTTGCACGGCGGCATCCGAGTCGAGGTAGGCCTCAGAAGCGAAGCCGCTTTCGTAAGCTTCGGTCGGGTAAGCGTCTGTGCCCCACAACCAGGGGTAAACGTCGTAAGGCCACATTGCCAGGTTGCAGCCAAAGACGGCCTGTTCCAGGTCGTCAGTATTCGCGGTCAATTGTCCGCACATTTCGACGAAGGCGTCCCACGTCCAGGAGCTATCGTTCCAATCGGTCGGCGGGTAGACTACTCCGGCGGCATCAAAAAGTTCGCGGTTGTAGTAAATGTATGAACCGGTTGCCACCATTGGCATGCCGTAAAGCCCGCCGTCTTTCCTGAACGGATCGAGCGCATACGGGTAAAAATCGGACAGGTCGTAATCATCACGCTCGATATACGGGGTCAGGTCAGCGACCATGCCGCGCACGTAATATTCTCCAAAGCCGCTTTGCCCAGAGTGTGACCAGATATCCGGTGGGGTTCCCGTCGCGATCATTGAGTTCATAGTGGTGTTGAAGTCTTCCCATTTCACTACCACCAGTTCGACTTCGATGTTGGGGTGCTGCAACTCGAAAGTGGGGATGAGTACATCCATCTGCATCGGTTGTTCGTTGGCGTTCTCACGCACATACCAGATCACGGTGCCCGGTTCGGTCAGGGCCGGGTTGGCGACGCTTTCCGGCGGGGCTGTAGAACTCGTTTCCTCCGTGGCCGCGCTCACTGCTTGGGTGGGTGGTTCCGGTGTGGCTGTCGGGCTTGAAGCTGAAAGGATTGCCCGCAAGCCCAAAAACCCACCAGTTCCCAAGGCGAAGACGACGACCCCAATCAGGGCTGCCCATACCGGCCAGCGCGGCCAGCCTTTCTTCTCTTGGGGCGGTGGTGTCTGCGGGAGTGCCATAGCGTCCAAAGTGGGAGACAGGAATTCTTCAGTCGGCGCGGTCAGTTTCTCGATCGCTTTTACCAGGTCATTCGAAGTGGTATAGCGATCATCCTTGTTTTTCGCCAGGCCCTTGTCGATGATCTCTTGTAAAACTACAGGCAAGTCGGGGCGGGAATCCAGGATGCGCGGCACTGGCTCTGTGATGTGCGCCATCGCCCGCCCAATCGGCGTGTCCGCTTTGTAGGGGTGTTGGTTGGTGAGCATTTCGTAGAAGATGATGGTCAGGGAATACAGGTCGCTGCGGCCGTCCAGGTTGTCCATCGATTGGATCTGTTCGGGACTCATGTAGGCGGGTGTGCCCACGAGCTGCCCGCTGCCGGTGAGTGCGGCGGTCGATTCGGCGATTTTGGCGATTCCGAAGTCGGAGAGGTAGGCGTTGCCATCTTCGTCGAAGAGGATGTTTTCGGGTTTTAGGTCGCGGTGGATAATGCCCAACGCGTGTGCTTTGTCCAGGGCCGGTGCCAGCCGGGCGAGGATGCGTTGTGTTTCCTGGATGGAAAGCGGACCGCTGGTCTTTAAATAATCTTTGAGGGAACCGCCGTCCATATAGCGCATGGCCAGATAAGGCTGCCCATCTTCTTCTCCATAATCGTACACAGGCACGATGGCGGCATGTTCCAATTTGGCAATCGTACGGGCCTCGCGGTTGAAACGCTCCCGAAAGACCGGGTCGTGCAGGAATTCGCGCGGCAAAACCTTGATGGCGACCTGGCGTTCGAATCTTGGATCATAGGCCAGGTAAACGGTGGCCATGCCACCGCGCCCCAATTCTCTGACGATTTCGTAATGACTGATCTTTTCGGGAACCATCTGTAATCTCTTCTGAAAGGTTGGTTGGATGCGATTAGAAAACCTAAATGGGAGCGATAAGGTGCCACCGGTAAAAAAAGGCGCTTATACCAATCCCTTTTTTGCCTATATAAAGTGATTGCAATAAATAGAAGTATACTCACGTTCGATTCTAGCGTCAATTTAGAAACATATCAATTGCGGGTAAGCGCAGAGCATGAAAAAGGCTGGTCACAGATGTGACCAGCTCAGGTATTTCTAGGGACCAACACACGGTTGGTCAACGACTGGAAAAGCCTCAAGTGCTTCCGGTCGCACAAGCAGCACTTGAGGAACTGCTCGAACCGGTCGAGAAGCTGGGCGCGGCAATGCGCGAAAGCTGCTTTTCTACCTGTCCACTGTTGCAGGAAGGGCAAACCACCTCGTTGATCCTGGAAGCACTGAGGACCAGTTCTTCGAAGCTTTCTCCGCATTCCTGGCAAACAAAACCAAACATTGGCATCGTTAAGATCCTCCTGTAAAAAATCACACAATGTTTAACAGACGGGGGTAACCCGTGAAATATTACGCTAGGGTGGTATTATTTTAAATAAATTCATAATAATTCCCCGCGATTACAAACTACATGACAGTAAATTGGAATTAAGATTCTTTTGCCAGTAAGCTCTCGCACAGGCGCACGCCGGTCATGGCATCGTTCACCCAATAATCGGCGCCGACATATTCACAGACCTGCTCAGTGATCTGATTTCCACCCACGATGATCGGAATCCCGGTAATTGCACCCTCGCCCGAATTGCGGATCAGGGCGATGGTTTCCTTCATGGCATCGTATGAGCTGGTCAGTAGACCGGAAAGGCCGATGATATTGGGCTTGACTTGGAGCGCTTGCAGCAGGAACTCGGAGGGCGGCACATCGATGCCCAGATCGTGCACGGTGAAACCGTAGCTTACCAGCAACATGCTGATGTTGTTCTTGCCAATGTCGTGGATGTCGCCTTTCACCGTGCCCAGCAAGATTGTGCCGGTTTCGTTGCCGGTGAGTTTGTCCTCAATGATGGGCTGTAAGATTTCCATTACCTGGCGGAAAATTTCTCCGGCCATAATCAAGCCAGCCAAGAAATATTCCCTTTTCTCATAGCGTTCCCCCACCTGCCGTAAACCTTCCTGGCAATCCTCAACGATTGTTAACGGGTTGTGGCCCCGCTCCACGCGTTCCTGCACCAATGCCATCGCCTCCTGCTCTTTGAGGTCGGAGACGTTGGCGATCAGCGCCTTGCGAATATCTGTATTTTCCAAATTGGTCATCAATTCATCCTGGGTTGATCATCCAATAAAAGGAGGGTTACGAATCTATGCCTACATGTGTTGTGAAATGAAGACGGTCGCTGCGGAAGATGAACCATCCCCAGCTTATAGGGCGGTCGTCAAAGTCGTAAAAAAGATGTTCGAGGTAAAAAGCCGCGCAAGGTAACGACACCTGGAGGATCTCGGCCTCTTCGGCGTTCATCAGGGTCGACTCAATCCGCAGTTGCCCGTGCTTGAGCAGTTTATTGTCAATGTCTGAAAACAGGCCTTGCAGAGAGGTGACATCCATTTCGGCCTCGACGATCGGGCGGCTGGGGTCGTAGAGCAGGTAAGCGCGGTGGTAAAAGACCGGCTGTCCATTCTGGGTGAACAAACGCCGGATATAAATTGCAGGGGCACCAATTTCAAGCTCCAGCTTGCGAGCAATGCGCTCGTCGGCAGAGATCACGCGCACATCCATTAACTTGATGTCCGTGGCTGCATCATTTGTGAAAAGGTCTTGGAGGTCTTGCAAGTCGAAGATGGCGGTGCCCAACTCAACCGGCTTTACGAATGTGCCGCGTCCTTGTTCGGTGCTGACCACGCCTTGGTCGGAAAGCAGGTTGATCGTGCGGCGTACGGTCATCGGGCTGATGCCGTAGCGGCGACACAACTGCGCCTCGGAGGGGAGTTGGTCGCCGGGGCGAAAATCTCCTTCCGCGATCAGTCGCCGCAAAATGTTCGCCAATTGGGCATAGGCGGGTTCGTAGGCGTTGCGGTCGATTACATCGTGATTGGTAGTTTGGGGTGTTCCCGGTTCCATATGCACAGCGAACTCTTCGAATCGTACAAGATGATACAATTATGTCTGTAATTACATTCTTGTCAATGTCTTGACAACTTCTCTATATAAGTATACACTATAATTCGACTTCCCTATATAAGTAGGGAAGTTAATTGCAGCGAACAATTTTCAACAATTAAAGGTGTTTTGTGTCCGCTAACCCACAAACTTCTCCCGACCTCGCTCGGACTAAAGTGCTCGCCTGTGCTACGGTGATCGAAGAAATGCAGCCGTTGATGCCTCCAGAGGTGAACTACGAGGTTTTCGATTTCGGCTTGCACCTGGTACCCACGGATTTGAAGACTGCGCTCCAAACAGCCATTGACGAAGCCGGAAAAGCATATGACATCGTCATCCTGGGATACGGCTTGTGCTCGATGGCTGTAGTTGGTCTTGAGGCGCGTAACTGCACCCTGGTCGTGCCCAAAGTCGATGATTGCATTGCCATTTTTTTGGGTTCATCGGATTCTTATCAAGTACAGCATGAAAAGGAACCCGGCACGTATTATCTCACTAAAGGGTGGATCGAGGTGAGCGATACCTTATTAGATGAATACAAGCGTACGGTAGAACGATACGGTGAAACCCGGGCCGACTGGATTATGCAGCAGATGTTGAAGAATTACAAACGACTGGTTTACATAGATACAGGTGTCCAAAACCAGGATGGATATCGCCAACACGCCCAGAAAACCGCGCAGCAATTCAATTTGAACTATGAAGAGGTGCGTGGCTCGAACGCTTTGATCAAGAAAATGATCTTTGGCCCGTGGGATGATGAGTTCGTGGTTGTGGCTCCTGGCCAAAGTATACAATATACTGATTTCAAAATCTCCTGAGACAGAATTATGGCAAATAAAAATCGCTTCCAAGTTCAATTTCAACCCACAGGGAAACGGATCGAGGTAGAAGCAGGTTTGGATTTATTGGAGGCAGCGTTGCAGGCCGGGATCGAACTGGCTTCTGTTTGCGGTGGTGAGGGGAACTGTGGACAGTGCCAGGTGATCGTGCTGGAAGGTAAAGTCTCCGAATTTAGCTTCGACGAAGAGTACATTTTCACCGACATCGAGCGCATGAACGGCAATCGGCTGGCCTGCTGCACCGAGGTGCAAGGCGACCTGGTGGTCGAAATCCCGCGCGGTTCCCTGGTCACCGCCCCGCGTTTGCAGGTGAGCAGCGATCTGCGTGAAATCGATGTCGACCCCATTGTACGTGCTTATCCAGTTGAGATGGAAAAACCTACACTGGAAGATCTGCGCGCCGACTTCGAGCGCCTGTGTGATGCCTTGCAAGCCGAACACGGCCTGACTGATCTCTACGCCGACTCCGCTGCCCTGCGCGCCCTGCCGGGGACAATGCGCGCCGAAGAGTGGCGCGTATCTGCTTTCGTGCGTGGACAGGAACTGGTGGGTGTCGGTGCTTACGAGAGTAAACCGCTGGGCTTTGCTGTCGACCTGGGCACAACCAAAGTTGCTGCCTATCTGGTCGATCTGGAAAGCGGCGAAATTCTGGCCTCTAAGGGCGCCCCCAATCCGCAGATCGGCTACGGCGAAGATGTGATCAGCCGCCTGAACTACGCTTACCGCGATCCCAATGGCAGCAATGTGCTGGCCGGTAAGGTGCACGAATTGCTCAACGAAATGCTGGGCGAATTGTTAGTGGAACAGCATGCCGCCCACCAGCATGTGGTAGAAGCCTGCATCGTTGGCAACACGGCTATGACCCACCTGTTGCTCAAGCTGCCGGTCGAGCAACTTGCCAAAGCGCCTTATGTGGCGGCGATCAGTGGGGCGATGGATGTACATGCCACCGAGTTAGGTCTGGAGATGGCTCCCGGAGCATACGTCTACGTCCCGCCGACCATTGGTGGTTACGTGGGTGCAGATCACGTGGCAATGCTGCTGGCGACCGACCTGGATCAGGTTGATAAGGTCACCCTGGGCGTCGACATCGGTACCAATACCGAAATTTCGATCCGCATTCCGGGTAAACCCTTCCTGTCTTCGGCTTCTTGCGCATCCGGCCCGGCCTTCGAAGGTGCCCACATCAGTGACGGGATGCGCGCTGCTGCCGGGGCGATTGAGAAGGTCAAAATTACCTCAGAAGCCCTGGAATTGAAAACCGTGGACGACAGCCCGGCGGTTGGCCTGTGCGGTTCGGGCATCATCGATACCATTTCGGAGATGTACCGTGTCGGCCTGATCAATATGCGCGGCCGTTTCCAGCGTGAAAATGAACGTGTGCGCATGAATGAAAAAGAACCGGAATTCGTGTTGGTACCTGCAGATAAGAGTGGTACCGGCCGCGATGTGGTCATCGGGCAGGAAGATGTGAATGAGATCCAGTTGGCGAAGGGCGCTATCCACGCCGGGTTGAGCATTTTGATGGAAACCAACGGCGTCGCTCCGGAAGAAGTCGAAGAGGTTGTGATTGCCGGGGCTTTTGGTTCGTTTCTGGATGTGAGCAGCGCGGTTGCCATGGGGCTGTTCCCCAAGCTGCCCAACGCCCACTACCGCCAGGTAGGCAACGCTGCCGCCATCGGCGCGCAGTGGATGCTGATCTCTCGGGTGGCACGCCAACGCGCGGAACATATGGTGGACAATATCAACTATAAAGAATTGACCACCATTCCCCACTTTACCCGCGAATTTGCGCTAGGCATGTTATTCCCAACAGATGAAAACACCAATTTTTGGAGATGAGTATGAAAATCATTGGAGAAAAAATCAACGGCACACGCAAACGTGTTGCCAGAGCCATCGCAGAACGTGACGCGGAATTCATCAAAGACCTGGCTTCCCGTCAGGCCGAGGCTGGGTCCACCTGGCTGGACGTCAACGCCGGTACCCACCCCGATAAAGAACCAGAAGATTTGATTTGGTTGATCGAAAACATTCAGTCGGTCGTGGATACGCCGTTATGCCTGGACAGCGCCAATCCTGAAGCGCTCAAGGTTGCCATCAAGGCGGTCGACAAGACCCCGATGATCAACTCGATCAGTGGTGAACCGGAGCGGCTGGAAAAGATCTTGCCGCTGGTAGCCGAACATGGCTGTGAAGTGATCGCCCTGGCGATGGACGAAAAGAAAATTCCAGAAACCTATGAAAAGCGCATCGAAGTGATCGAAAAGGTGATGGAAGCCGTGCACGCCGCCGGGGTTGAAGATGACAAAGTCTACGTCGACCCGTTGGCGATGACGATTGCCACAGCCAACCAGAGCGCGGTGATCGCTTGCGAAACCATCAGCGCCGTCCACGGGGCCTACCCCGAAGTGCACTTCACCATGGGCCTCAGCAATATTTCCTTTGGCTTGCCTTCCCGCAAGCAGATCAACCGCGGCCTGCTGATCCTGGCGATGCAGGCTGGTCTGGACAGCGCCATTATGGACCCGCTGGATAAAGATCTGCAAGCTGCAATAGTGACCACCGAAATGCTACTGGGCCGAGATGAATATTGCATGAACTACCTGCGTGCTTCACGCAAAGGGTTGTTTGAATAGACAGCCTGGAAGGCGAAAGGAGACTGTGTTATCGAAATATAGTCAAGTGAAAGCCAGGGATATTTGAAAATAAAAGAATGACTCTGACACCGTTACGAATGTCAAAGTCACTCGATAGCAGCCGAATGATATCATAAGGAGGCGATTTTGACACAAAAACTGATCGATGCAATTACGGAGATGCGCGAAGAAGATGCGCTCAAGATCACCCATGAGATGCTCGCCGCAGGCAGCGACCCGCTCGACATCCTGGAAGCCTGCCGCCAGGCGATGGATGTG
>JAFGRA010000168.1 GCA_016935415.1 Anaerolineales bacterium | reverse complement strand
TAGAAAGCTGTTTGTAAGTCAATGAATGTTTTCAGACACATATGCGAGTGATGAGTCACGGGGAGACGGCAGACGAGTCGGTTCTCCCCGTTTCGTTGTATCTCACTGTATGGAAATGGATTATGAGAAGGGGTAGGGGTGAAGCTCGATGACGCGTTACATATTCTGTACTGGTGGGGTGGTTAGCTCTGTGGGCAAAGGGGTCACTGCGGCTGCGTTGGGGCGGATTCTGAAAGCACGGGGACTCAAGGTTGCCATTCAGAAACTGGATCCCTACCTCAATGTTGATCCCGGGACGATGAGTCCATACCAGCATGGTGAAGTGTTTGTGACCGTTGATGGTGCCGAAACTGATCTTGATCTTGGGCATTACGAGCGCTTCATTGATGAGAATCTCAGCCGCAACTCAAACGTTACTGCTGGCCAGGTGTATGCGGAAGTCATCAATAAGGAACGACGCGGCGATTATCTTGGTGGCACGATCCAGGTGATCCCGCATATTACGAACGAAATCAAGCGCCGGATTCTCCAAATCCCCAAGGAGACCGGCGCTGAAATTGTATTGGTGGAAGTAGGCGGTACGGTTGGCGATATTGAGTCGTTGCCCTTCCTGGAAGCCCTACGCCAGATGCGCAGCGATATTGGCCGCAAACACACTTTTTACATTCACGTGACCTGGCTGCCGCATCTTGGGGCGACGAATGAATTGAAGACCAAGCCCACTCAGCACTCCGTGCGTGAACTGCGCTCGATCGGTATCCAGCCGAATATGATCGTGGCGCGCTCGGATTATGAAGTCGACCAGGAGTTGTGTGAAAAAATCGCACTGTTCTGTGACGTTGACGAGCAAGCCGTGGTGCCGATGGTGACCACCAAGATAATCTACGAAATCCCGTTGAATATGGAGAAATTGGGGATTGGTGATTACCTAATGAAGGGACTTAAACTCAAAGAGCGCCGGAAACCGACCTGGCGCACTTGGACGCGCTTGACAAAAGAAACTCGCCGGAAAAAGCCGGAAGTTGAAATTGCCTTAGTGGGGAAGTACGTCGAACTCCAGGACGCCTATATGAGCGTCAAGGAATCGGTCAAACACGCCGCTTTGAGTTTGGGCGTGGATGCCAAGATCAATTGGGTACATTCCTCCGACCTGGAACGCGACCGCAGTTGGGAACCGGTGGGCAATTCTAATGGTATCATTGTCCCGGGCGGGTTTGGTGATCGTGGGATCGAAGGCAAGATCATGGCAGCCCAGTTGGCGCGGGAAAACAAGGTGCCATATCTGGGGTTGTGTTTGGGAATGCAGTTAATGGTGGTAGAATTTGCACGCAATGTATTGAACGAGGAGTTTGCTAATTCGACCGAGTTCGACCCGGCGACCCCTTATCCGGTCATCGATTTGATGCCGGACCAACGCGGTGTTACCGATATGGGTGCGACGATGCGCCTGGGGTTGTACACTTGTGACTTGAGGCCTGGTACGATTGCGGTAGAAGCCTATGGCCGGAAGCGAGTCGAGGAACGTCATCGGCATCGCTTCGAGTTCAATAATGCTTACCGGTCCGTCTTCGAAGCGCATGGCATGCGCTTCTCGGGAATCAATCCCGATAACAACCTGGTTGAGATTGCTGAGCTAAAAGATCATCCCTTCATGGTAGGATCGCAGTTCCACCCGGAGTTCCTGTCTCGCCCGACCCGGCCGCACCCACTATTTGTGGCCTTTTTGAAAGCTGTTTGTAACCGTGCTGGGGTGCAAACCCCTGCGGATAATCACAAGGAGATCCTTTTACAGAATTGAGGTTTTAGAATGAATACAACGATCAAATCATTATTTGCAAAACAAATTCTCGACTCACGCGGCAATCCGACCGTGGAAGTGGAAGTCTTCCTGGAGGATGGGACGCGTGGGCGCGCGGCCGTACCCTCGGGTGCCTCGACCGGAATCCACGAAGCTCTGGAACTGCGCGATGGCGATGAGAAATACGGCGGCAAAGGGGTATTGAAGGCCGTTGATAACGCCAACACCAAGATCGCAGCCTTGCTGAAGGGCCGCGATGCCACCCGCCAGATGTCGATTGACATGGCGATGATCGACCTGGACGGTACCCCTAACAAAGCCAAACTGGGCGCGAACGCTGTACTGGGTACCAGCCTGGCGGTTGCCAAAGCAGCGGCGAAATCTTTGGGGATGCCGTTGTATCGCTACATCGGCGGCGCACATGCCCACGTGCTGCCCGTCCCGATGATGAATATTTTGAACGGCGGCGCACACACCGGCTGGCAGTCCACCGATGCGCAAGAGTTCATGGTCATGCCACTGGGCGCTCCAACTTTCAGCACCGGCCTGCGTTGGGGCGCGGAAATCTATCACGCGCTGAAGTCCGTGCTCAAGGCGCATGGCTACACCACCTTGGTTGGTGACGAAGGTGGTTACGCTCCGGCGTTGAAGTCAAATGCTGAAGCCGTCGAAGTGATCCTGGAAGCCATCGAGAAGGCTGGCTACGTACCCGGCGAGCAAATTTGCATTGCCCTCGACCCGGCTGCTTCTGAATTCTACGACAAGGAAGAAGGTGTTTACCACCTGCGCACCGAAGGCAAGAAACTGAGCAGCGAAGAAATGGTCGCTTATTGGAAAGATTGGGTCGAGAAATATCCGATCGTGTCCCTTGAAGACGGCCTGGACGAAGACGACTGGGAAGGCTTTGCCATGCTGACCGCCGAAATCGGCGACAAGATCCAGATCGTCGGCGATGACCTGCTGGTGACCAACCCCGAGCGCGTGCGCCGCGCAATCCGCGAGAAGGCTGCCAACTCCCTGCTCGTGAAGGTCAACCAGATCGGTTCGCTGACCGAGACGATCCAGGCGGTGGAATTGTGCCAACGGGCCGGTTGGACGGCGGTTGTCTCCCATCGCTCCGGCGAGACCGAAGATGCCACCATCGCTGACCTGGCTGTGGCGCTGAACGCCGGACAGATCAAGACCGGTGCCCCGGCCCGCTCCGACCGCGTTGCCAAGTACAACCAATTGCTGCGCATCGAAGCCGAGTTGGGCGACGAGGCGCGCTACGCCGGTTGGACAGCGCTCAAGTACCAGACCAAAGAAGCCCTGTAAGATTTAGCTCGTCGATGTGAATGCCCCGAGATAGTATCGGGGCATTTTGCTTTAAAGGGATTGATTGGCTGAATTCGGCAGCTAAGGCTGCCTGCAATACATGAATAGGGCCTTATGCTAGTTCGGGAAAGCCAAGGCCTTGATCTGCAAAAAATCAG
>JAFGRA010000167.1 GCA_016935415.1 Anaerolineales bacterium | reverse complement strand
TCACCGACGAGGGGATCGTCAAGATCACGGTCAGTCAGGTGCACCATGAAGTGGTTGTCAGCGTGCGCGATACCGGGGCAGGCATCCCCGCAGATAAGCTGGATCACATCTTTGATGAGTTCTATCAGATCGATTATTCCACCCGCCGCAGCCACCAGGGCACTGGATTGGGTCTGGCGATCTGCAAACGTTTCGTCGAAGCCCACCGCGGCCGGATATGGGTGGATAGCAAGATCGGGATTGGCTCGGTATTTTCTTTCTCTTTACCCATTCCGAGCGGGATCAATTTTGAAATCCCCTCCAGTGTTTACCGCCGCATTCAGCGCGACATACCGAAAGAGAAACCGACCGTGCTGTTGGTAGATCCTGACCCGCAGGTCACTTCGTTGGTGCAGAATCACCTGGAAACCGTGCAGGTTGTGCCCTTACTGGAGCATGACGATATCGAGCTGGTGGTCAAGGAATATCATCCCCGGGCGATTTTAAAGAACGCCGTCCCCAATAAAACCGGCCTCGTCGAGACGGTGGATGGGGGGCATATTCCGATCATCAAATACTCCCTGCCCAGCCAATTCTGGTTGTCGGCTGACCTGGGGATTCGCCATGTAATCACCAAGCCGATCAAGCCGGAGCAATTGCTGGCTATCGTGGATGAATTGAAAGATGTCAAAAAAATCCTGATTGTTGATGATGACCGCGGCTTCTGCCATCTGGTCAACCGGATCCTGCAAACCGGAGCGCAGAAGCTCGAAACCCAATTCGCGTTCGATGGTGAAGAAGGCTTAGCCGCACTGCGTGACTTCCAGCCCGATTTGCTGTTATTGGATCTAATTATGCCGGAAGTCGATGGGATCGAGATGATCCACCAGATGCAAGCTGACCCGATACTGGCAAATGTGCCAGTGGTCTTGCTGACCGCCACCAATTATTTTGGCGATGCGATCATCAAACACGGCAGCGGTATTTTCGTGTGGCGGCAGGCAGGTATGTCGACCTCCGAAACACTGCGCTGTCTGACGAACATCATAGATGCTTTGGAGCCAAGTTATCCGCCAGCGAATTAGCACTGCTTGGGTGGTAAGGGAGTGGCTATCTGGTCAAAAATGAGAAAAGCGGTTCCTGATATTGGTTTGAGCTTGACAGTGGGGATAAAAATCTATATAATTCTTGCAAACGTTTGCAAAGTTAAATCAGATTTTGTCCCCAAAATTCGCTGCACAGCGTTTTTATTTTCGATATTTTTGCAAACGTTTGCAACGGTTTTACCTCATCCAGACAAAGCGAAGGTGTGATGCGGACTGAAAACAAGCGCAGGGTCACGATCAAAGATGTGGCTCGGGAGGCCGGAGTTTCTTATTCCACGGTGTCGCGTGTGGTGAATGGTTTCGAGTATGTGAATGCCGAGACGCGCGCAAAAGTCCTCGAAGCGATGGGCCGCCTGGAATACGTGGTCAATCAGCAGGCCCGCAACCTGGTCAAGGGGCAATCCCGGGTCGTTGGACTGCTCATCCACGGTTTCGATTCAAATTATATGGGGGAAGTGGTGCGCGGCATTGACGACGCTTTGTTTGAGGCACAGTACGATCTGTTGCTCTACACCACACACCGCCAAAGAGAACGCGAGGCAACCTACGTTACCAATATCACCCAGGGCTTAGTCGATGGTCTGTTGCTGCTTTTGCCGCGCGATCCGAGCAGTTATCTCGAATCGCTCTCCCGCCGGAAATTCCCGTTTGTGATGATCGACCACCGGGCAGAGTCGGCAGATGTGAACGCGGTGACATCGACCAATTGGCAAGGTGCTTACGAAGCTACCGAATACCTGATCAAACTAGGGCATAATCGGATCGGTTTTATCGCCGGAGACCGGCTGGTGGCCTGTTCGAAAGACCGGCTGCAAGGCTATAAGGATGCGCTGAAAGCGAATCAGATCGCGTTTGACCAGGCACTGGTATGTGAAGGCGACTTCTTCCACCCGGCTGGGTTCGATGGCGCGACTACTTTGCTAACCCGGCAAGACCCACCGACAGCGATCTTTGCCTCGAATGATGTGATGGCTTTCGGCGCCATTGAAGCTGCCCTGCATATGGGCTATCGGATCCCACACGATGTTTCCATTATTGGTTTCGATGATATCGCCCAGGCAGGGATTTCACATCCAAAACTGACCACAGTACGGCAACCCCTCCGTGAGATGGGCAGCGAGGCCGCCGCGTTATTGTTACGCATGATGACGAATGGAACGAACTTCGATCCTCGCTGTGTCGAGCTTCCGACGCAGTTGATCGTACGCCAATCAACGGTTGGGCCGGAAGAAAGCGTTTTCATGCAGCCCAACAGCGTGAAAATGTGATCAATGATCGCAGCGTGTTTTCAGAAGGGCCGAGTTTGGTCCCTAAAAATGGCCTTCAGAGAATCGTTAACTTGACTTTAACAATAAAATGTGTTTCAATGAAAACGATACCGGTAACGATACCGGAAACAATGCCAATCGCACCTAATATTATCACTGAGCCGATATGCCAGTAAAACGATCACCAGTAACGATACAAGATGTTGCTAAAGCGGCAGGAGTTTCTGTTTCTACCGTGTCTCGGGTATTGAATGAAAGGGCGGATGTTGCCAGCGATACTCGAGAACATATCCTTTCTATTATTGATGATTTGGGTTATACATCCAATCTGGCGGCTCGCAGCATGCGCAGCCACAAGAAAAACTTGATCGGCCTGGTCGTTCCCGACATTGGTTTCCCTTATTCGATTGAAATTATGAAAGGCATCAACCAGGCGGTGGCTGAATCTAGCTTCGATTTGTTGCTGTATACGACCGGGCAAATTCGAAAGGTTGGCACGATTACCCGTGAGCAGCATTACGTATCTTTGCTGAATAACTCACTTACCGACGGCGTTATCATTGTTGCCTCTGCCGCCGCTGAATTCATCACAGACGCCCCCATTATTGCTGTAGACCCCCACTTGATCAATCCAAATTACACATCTGTTCAGGGCACCAATTACCAGGGTGCTTTGGAGGCGATGGATTATCTGCTGGGGCTGGGACACCGGCGGATCGCTTTTATCTGCGGCCGCCCCGAAATTGGAAGCGCAGTCCGCCGCCTAAAGGGCTACCGGGATGCGCTTTTCCACGCCGGGGTTGAATTGGACGAGGATCTGATCGTCCCTGGTGATTTTTCCACCGAAACCGGCTATGAGCGGGCACTGCATTTGCTTGCTATGGCCGACCCGCCAACGGCAATTTTCGCATCCAACGATCAAACGGCAATCGGGGTTTTCCAGGCTGCGGATGAATTGGGTTTATCGATCCCTGGCGACCTGTCCGTGATTGGGTTCGATAACATCACCGAAGCTAAATATTTTGACCTTACCACGATTGACCAAGGGCTATCGCAAATGGGGTATGTTGCCACCCAAATGCTGATCAAGCTGATTAGTAACGATCCACTCGATGTGCAAGTGTATAAGATGCCAACCAAACTGATTGAGCGTAGTTCTTGTCAGGCTCTGGCAAAAAAGGTGGGGGCACGAAGACTTGCACAGTAAAAACTATTCGCATTGATAACCTTACTGTAGAAAACGAAAGGAGGTGGTTGAATAGGCGATAGTGTAGAAAAAAGCAGAACTTCACTTCAACCGTGATAAGAGGAAGGAAGTTCTGCGTAGATGTGTGGAGTGAACTCCACGTTACATATAGTAACATTTATCCAAAATAAATCTAGATGGAGAAGAAAAATGCGTAAGTCAATTTTATTCCTTTTGAGCCTCCTCCTGGTTGCCAGCCTGTTGCTGGCCGCCTGTGGTGGCGCCACCACCGAAGCTCCTGCCGAAGAAGAACCCATGGACGAAGCCCCCGCTGAAGAAGCTGCTCCGCCCGATGAAGAAGAACCCATGGATGAAGAAGAACCCATGGATGAAGAATCCACCGGCGAGAAGCAGGTCTTGAATGTATGGTCCTTCACCAATGAGATCATGACCATGGCTGTTGCTTACGAAGGCAAGAACCCGGACGTAGACGTGGTCTACACCATGATCCCCATGACCGACGGCGAATACCAGACCAAGCTGAAGGCCTCCATTGGGACCGCTGACGTTCCCGATGTTGTTGCTCTCGAAGCTGCATTCGTAAAAGAATGGGTTGAAGCCGACTTCTTGGCTGACCTGAACGACCTGCTGCCCTATGCCGAAGAACTACAGACCTATCCCTCGGTTACCGAGGTTGGCACGCACGACGGCATCACCAAGGGCTTTTCCTATCAGTCTACCCCTGGTGGTTTCTTCTATCGCCGCAGCATTGCTTCGGAATGCTTGGGCACCGATGATCCCGCAGAAGTACAGGCCATGGTTGCCGATTTGGAAGTCTTCAAAGAGACCGCAGCGACGATCAAAGAATGCTCCGACGGCGACTACTACATGGTCGGCACCTCCGCCGCCCTGTTCAACCCCTTCCTGGCCAACCGCTCACAACCGTGGGTTGTTGATGACACCCTGGTGATCGATCCCAAGGTCGAAGAATTCGTTGATTTCGCCAAACTCTTCCGCGAAGAAGGCTACGAATCTCAGGCCGAGCAGTGGAGTGAAGGTTGGTTCGCTGGTATGAGCGACACCCTGGTGGATGCCGAAGGCACCCCCAAGAAGATCTTCGGCTACTTCCTGCCGACATGGGGTCTCCCCTACGTGCTGCAGCCGAACTCCGGCGACACCGGCGGCGACTGGGCCCTGATCAGCGGCCCGTTGGCCTACCAGTGGGGCGGTACCTGGGTTGGCGCGATGGCTGACAGCCCGAACCTCGAACTGGCCAAGGATTTCATTCGCTTCGTTGCTCTCGACGAAGAGAACCTGACCAACTGGGCGACCGGTGTTTACACCAATGAATACCTGAAAGCCATCGACCCCAGCGTTCCCGATGACCAAGCACAGGCTCCTGGTGACTTCGTCTCCAGCGCAGTCGTAGTTGAGAAGATCACCCCCACCTTCGACGGTTCCGCACTGTACGAATGGCTCGGTGGCCAGAACAACTACGAAGCCTTCGGCATGGCAGCCCCGAACGTCAATGGCGCCCTGTTGACCGGCTCCGACGACGCGATCCAACGTTCTCTGCAGAGCGCGCTTGCGCAGTACCTGCAAGACGAGATCACCAAGGATGAGATGTGGACCTTGTGGCTTGACAACGTCCGCAGTGAGTTCCCCGAACTCATCATCCCGGATGCCCCCGGAAGCTAATAGCAACATAGAGTTTTAGCACCAACTTGTGGGTCAGTGGGGGTTCCCTCACTGACCCACATCCTCTGTAAGGAGTAACTATGAAAATTGCGAATAGAAAGAAATATTACGGGTATTTCTTTATCGCTCCTTTTATCATAGGGTTTCTGGCCTTTGGCCTCTATCCCGTTTACAACACGCTGGCATTGAGTTTTACCGATACGACCCTTATGGCAAGGGGAGGTAGCTTTATTGGCATGGCGAACTTTGAGCGCCTTTTTGCCGATAATTTCTTTTTGAAGGCGGTTGGAAATACCTGGTTGATTTGGATGATGAACTTCCTGCCCCAAATGGTGGTTGCGATGTTGTTGTCGATTTGGTTCACCAGCACGCGTTTGAAGATCAAAGGTGTTGGGGTATGGCGCGCTTTGTTCTACCTGCCAAATCTGTTGATGCCGGCGGCGATCGCTGGGTTGTTTGCCAGCTTATTCGCTTTTTATGGACCGATCAATCAATTCATGGTTCGGTCTGGGATTCTGCCGGAAGCCATGCACTATTTGCAAAACGTAACCGTTACGCGTGGTCTGGTCGTGTTCATCCAATGGTGGATGTGGTTTGGCCAAACCATCATTATCCTCATGGCTGGTATGACATCAATCTCGCTTTCGCTGTACGAAGCAGCCATGGTAGATGGTGCCAGTGGCACGCAAATGTTCCGCTTTATCACCATGCCCTTGTTGAAGCCGATCCTGGTCTACATTTTCGTTACTTCCCTGGTCGGTGGTATGCAGATGTTCGATATCCCCTATCTGATCACAGATGGTCGCGGTTCACCCAATAGCTCGATTTTGACCAGCGTTGTTCTGATGTATATGAAGTTCGGCAGCAGTAAAGGACACATTGGCGCGGCTTCTTCGGTGGGTGTGTTGGTCTTTATCATGACCACGATCTGCGCTTTGGGTATTTTCTACGTGTTGCGTGATCGAAATGCTGAACCTGTGAATCCAGCCAAGCGTAAACGCCAAACCAGATAACATCGTAATGAGGTAGTACCATGATTAATAACTATAACTTGTCCACAAACATAATTCGCTTTTTCATTTATGCGTTCCTGATCGCACTGCTGATCGTCACTATCGTTCCAATCTGGCTGTTGATTGTGAACGCCACACGTTCCACGACAGAGATCCAGCAGGGCATCAGCATGATTCCCAGCACGCATCTGATGGAGAATTATGGCATCTTGTTGAGCAAAGGTCTCAAGATTGGACGTGGTTTTCAGAATAGTTTCTTCCTGGCGATCTCGACCACGTTGATTTCTGTCTACTTCTCTTTGCTTACTGCCTACGGTATGGTGGTGTATGAGTTCAAGGGGAAGCGCCTGTTCAATAATTTCATTGTCGTTTTGGTAATGATCCCGATGCAGCTTTCGATCATCGGTTTCTACCAATACATGGCGAAATTGGGGCTGACGGATAATTACGCCGCGCTGATTGTGCCGGCAATTGCCAGCGCCGGTGGGGTGTTCTTTGGGAAACAGTATCTTGAATCGATGGTGATCCAGGAACTGATTGACGCCGCCAGGATCGACGGGGCCAGTGAAATCGGTATTTTCCACCGTATCATGATCCCCTTGGCAATTCCCGGTGCCGCCACAATGGGTATTTTCGCCTTTGTTGCTTCCTGGAATAACTTCTTCACCCCATTTATCATCATCACCTCCCTGGATAAATATACCTTGCCTATGCTGGTAAAAACGCTGCAAGGCGATGTGTATCGCACGGAATATGGTGCCATCTATCTGGGCCTGGCAATGACAATCGTGCCGATCCTGCTGATCTACGCCATGTTCTCGCGCTATATCGTCAGCGGTATTGCCATGGGTGCGATGAAGGAATAGACAACCTTCAGCTATCAAAGGAGCGTTGAAACATATCATCGTTGGTTTTCCGCGATGGGTGATGTTTCTGCGTGTGGAGAAAACCTGGCGCGTGCTTTCCGGTCGTAAAGTGGGAAACTGAAGGCAGACCGGAGCGCGTAAAATTGGAAATTCCTACAGAGAGATGTGTGAGTGCGGTGGGAACCCAAACTTCACAGTTGGACGAGCAATCATTTCTAGATTAGTTATTATGTCTGGCATTCTGTCTGTGAAGGTCGCACTCTGTTAGATGCCGGATGACCCTTTAGGAATAATAAAGCGTGCAGAATACGAATAAAACTGCGATTTACAAAGACCCAAATGCCCCGGTTACAGAACGTGTGGCCGATCTCATGTCAAAGATGACAGTGGAGGAGAAGGTTGCGCAGTTGGGCAGTATTTGGTCTTATCAACTTTTATCTGATGATGAAGCAGCCGCCTTCGAGGAACTGCTTTCCCAAGGCATTGGTCATATCACCCGCATCGCCGGTGCCAGCAGCCTAAAACCGAGCGCCGCCGCGGCGCTTGCTAACCGAGTCCAAAAGTATCTGGTTGAAGAAACCCGCCTGGGGATCCCCGCCATTGTGCATGAAGAGTGTAATACCGGCTTCATGGCGATGTCGGCGACCTGTTTTCCGCAGATGATCGGGGTCGCCAGCACCTGGGAGCCGGAACTGATTGAGGCTTTGGCTGCGGTCGTGCGCACGCAGATGCGTGCCATCGGCGCCCACCAGGGCTTGTCCCCGGTGATCGATATCGCCCGCGACCCGCGTTGGGGACGGATCGAAGAAACCTTCGGCGAAGACCCCTACCTGGTTGCCAGCATGGGCGCTGCCTTTGTGAAGAGCCTGCAAGGCGACGATCCCAAAACCGGGGTTGCCGCCACCGCCAAGCATTTCGTGGGTTATGGCGTGCCGGAAGGCGGGCGCAACTGGAACCCCATCCATCTCTCGGAAAGGGAACTGCGCGAGGTATTCCTGTTCCCGTTCGAGGTTGCCGTCCGGCAGGCGGGCTTGAAATCCGTGATGAATGGTTATCACGAGATCGACGGTGTGCCCTGCGGCGCTTCCTATAAGCTGCTCACCGAGATTTTGCGAGAAGAGTGGGGCTTCGACAGCGTGGTGGTGGCTGATTATTTCTCCATTGACCAATTGCAACAAACTCACCTCATCTCCGGCGATAAGCAACAGTCTGCAAAAATTGCCCTGGAAGCCGGAATTGACATCGAACTGCCTTCCACCGACTGCTATGGCGCACCGCTGTTGCAGGCCCTGGAAGCCGATGAAATCGACATGGCGCTGGTCGACCGCAGTGTGGCCCGCTTATTGATCATGAAGTTTGAGAAGGGTATCTTCGAACAGCCCTATGTGGATGCTGAAAGCGCCCCGGCCGTATTCGATACGCCTGAACAACGTGCCCTGGCGCGCAAGATCGCCCAGAAGTCGATCGTGCTGCTCAAGAACGCCGACAACCTGCTCCCGCTGCGCAAAGACCTCAAATCGATTGCCGTGATTGGCCCGAACGCCAATAATGTGCGCAATCTGGTTGGCGATTATGCCATTCCTTGCCACATCGAGTCGCTCAATGAAATGACCGAACAGGGTGTCGATTTCACCATGCCGCCGCTGCCCAAGAGCCTGGACATGGACGACAACTTCGTGCCCATGCGCCCGATCCTGGAGACGATTGGGGCTATGGTTTCCAGCGAGACCAAGCTGACCTATGCGGAAGGCTGTGGGGTGCTGAATCAAGCGTTAGATGGTATCCCGGAAGCGGTAGAAGTTGCCAGGAACGCCGATGTCGCCATTGTGGTGGTCGGCGATAAGTCTGGCCTGACCGATTCATGCTCCACCGGAGAGGCGCTCGACCGCGTCGAACTCGGTTTACCGGGCGTGCAGTTAGAGTTGGTCAAAGCCGTTTATGAGACCGGTACGCCGGTTGTGGTCGTGCTGGTCAACGGACGCCCACTCTCAATTCCTTGGATTGTCGAACACATCCCCGCTGTACTTGAAGCCTGGCTGCCCGGTGAGGAAGGCGCGGAAGCCGTTGCCGACGTGCTCTTTGGCGAATATAACCCCGGCGGCAAGTTGCCGGTCACCGTCCCGGAGCACGTCGGCCAGGTGCCCATGTATCACTATTTCAAGCCCTCCGGCGGCCGCACTTTCTGGAAGGATAAGTACGTTGATTGCAGCAACCTGCCCCTGTTCCCGTTTGGGTACGGCTTGAGCTATACGACTTTCGAGTTGGATAAGCTGCAAGTTTCCGCCGCCGAGGTTCCCATTGGAGACGCCGTTGAGATCAGTGTGGCGGTGACCAATACTGGGGCGCGCGCCGGGGAGGAAGTCGTGCAATTGTATGTGCGCGATGAACTCGCCAGCGTTACCCGCCCCATCCAGGAGTTGAAAGGCTTCAAGCGCGTGGCCTTGGAAGCAGGCCAAAGCAAGACCGTGCGTTTTAGGCTGCATACCTCGCAGCTTGCATTTTATGATCGTGAGATGCACCTGGTTGTCGAACCGGGCGAGATCGTCGTTATGGTGGGCACATCCTCCATAGACTTGCCCCTTTCCGCTCCGGTGATGTTGACCGGCGCGGTGCAGCAGTTCGATCAGGACCGAGTGTATTTCAGTCAAGTACAGGTTGTTGAATAATTAATCAACGAAAAAAGATCATACGGAGTGTATTCAATGAGTAATTACGAACCAAAAGCAGAACATAAATTTACGTTTGGACTTTGGACGGTCGGCAATGTTGGCCGCGACCCCTTCGGCGCACCCACCCGCGCAACGCTGGCCCCGCACGAGCTGGTCTACCTGTTGGGTGAGGTCGGCGCCTATGGCGTCAACTTCCACGACAATGACCTGATCCCGATCGACGCTACCACCGCCGAGCGCGACCAGATCCTCAAGGATTTCAAAAAGGCGCTGGCCGACACGGGTCTAAAGGTGCCAATGGCGACCACCAACCTGTTCTACGATCCCGCCTTCAAGGACGGCGCTTTCACCAGCAACGACCCGCGTGTACGCGCGTATGCCTTGCAGAAGACCATGAACGCCATCGACCTGGGCGCTGAATTCGGCGCTGAGATCTACGTGTTCTGGGGCGGGCGCGAGGGCACCGAGAGCGACGCCACCAAGGACCCGATCGAGTCGATCAAGCGCTCGCGCGAGGCCATGAACTTCCTGTGCGAGTACGTGCAGGATAAGGGTTACGGCATGAAGTTCGCCCTGGAAGCCAAGCCCAACGAACCGCGCGGTGACATCTACAACTCCACCACCGGTCACATGCTGGCCTTCATCGAAACCCTCGACCACCCCGAGATGGTCGGTGTGAACCCCGAAGTGGCCCACGAGCACATGGCCGGGCTGAACTTCACCCACGGCGTGGCCCAGGCCATGGAAGCCGGCAAGCTCTTCCACATCGACCTGAACGACCAGGCCTTCGGGCGCTACGACCAGGATTTCCGCTTCGGCATGGTCAACCTGAAGAGCGCCTTCTTCCTGGTCAAACTGCTGGAAGATAACAAGTATGACGGCAACCGCCACTACGACGCTCACGCATTCCGCACCGAGGATTACGAAGGCGTCAAGGACTTCGCGCGTGGCTGTATGCGCACCTATCTGATCTTGAAGGAAAAGGCCGAACAGTTCAACCAGGATGCCGAAATCCAGGCCCTGCTGGCCGAGATCAACGCCGACGATGGTGCCATGGACGCCTACAAGGGCGCTTACTCCGCCGACAAAGCCGCTGCTCTCAAGGCCGTGGACTTCGACCGCGCTGCGCTGGGTGCACGCGGCATGAAGTACGAGCGCCTCGACCAACTCACGGTCGAACTGCTGCTTGGTGTCCGGTAACTGACCGGCTGGTTCAACCCAATCGTTAAACAAGAACACCCCTCATACAGGGGTGTTTTTCGTTTATGCCAAATACCCTTGACATCCCTGATCGAATGCGTATAATATATTCGATTGAACGTTCATTCGGTTTTTTTGAGCGAAAGGTAGATATTGCAATAATGCCCACAAGTGCTTCAGCAGTACCCGATAAACGCGCCGCCATTTTGGAGACGACTTTAGAGTTGATCGCCGCACGTGGATTTCACGACACGCCTATGTCGGCGATCGCCAAGGAATCCAAGGTGAGCACGGGCATTATCTACCATTATTTTGCCAGCAAAGACGAATTGATCCTGGAATTGTATAAAGAGATCAAGTACAAGATGATTCGGGATGTGCTCGCAGATTACTCGGAGCAGGCCCCCTACAAAGAACGCTTACGCCGCTTATATCATCAGCTGATTCGCTACTACATCAATCACCCCAAAGAAGCCAATTTTTTGGAACAGTTCGAGCATTCACCCTACAACGATCCCAACTTCCAGGAGGTTTTCAGGGATGAACTTACCCCTTTCATCATCTCATTTTTCGTGCAGGGCATGCAAGAAGGGGTGCTCAAAGATATGCGCTTAGAAATTGCTGTGCAGTTGAGTTTTGGCGTGGCGATCTCATTGGCAAAGCAGCATAACCGCGGGGTACTCGAGCTCGATGAGGAAATCATTGATTCTGCTGTCGATGCCAGTTGGGATGCGCTGAAGAAGTAATTTTTTTGCTATTGATCGAATGAACGTTCAATCTATACGATAACCAGGAGATTATGATGACATCAAATTGGACCGCCGAACATATCCCAGACCTGACCGGTGAGGTCGCCATCGTGACCGGAGCCAACCGCGGCATCGGCTATGCCACTGCCCAGGCACTGGCCTGCAAAGGCGCAACCGTGATCCTCGCTTGCCGCAATCAGGACAAAGGCGAAGCCGCCCTTAGGCAGATCGTGCAAGAGCAGCCGCAAGCAAAAGCCGCCGTGATGCCGCTCGATCTATCGGACCTGTCCGCCGTACGCCGCTTTGCGGATGAATTCACCAGCCGCTATGAACGGCTCGATATACTGATCAACAATGCCGCCGTTATGCGCACTCCGTTCAAGCGGACGCCCGATGGTTTCGAATTACAGTTCGCCACCAATCACCTGGGACATTTTGCCCTCACCGGACTCTTGCTGGAATACATCGTCCGTGCCCCCCAGGCGCGCGTGGTTACGGTCAGCAGTTGGGGGCATAGTTACGGCGAGATCGACTTTGATAATTTGAATGCGGAGCAGTCCTATGATGCGGGGATGGCCTACGCCCACAGCAAGTTGGCTAACATCCTCTTTACCTACGAACTGCAAAGGCGGTTTGAAGCCGCGGGGATGAACGCCATCGCCGCCGCGGTCCACCCGGGCTGGACGCTGACCGATCTACCGGTCAGTTGGACGGCGAATGGTCGCCGCCTTGATTGGTGGATCATTCGTACGCTGCATCCCCTTATCGGGCAATCTCCCCAGATGGGAGCGCTACCCAGCCTGTATGCGGCTACCGCACCGGATATGCCCGGCGGCGATTATTACGGCCCGGGCAGGTGGGGTGGGTTGAGAGGCTATCCGGCCAAGGTGCGCTCCAGCGAGCGCTCGTATGATGCCGATGTCGCCGCCCGGCTTTGGACGGTATCGGAAGAATTGACCGGTGTAAGTTATGCCTGGCCGGATCACAAGTAATAGAGGAAAAATATGTCACCGGAAATTAAAACAATCAGCCTGGACGGAACCAACTGTTACCTTGTGCAGTTGGAAGACGGTTATATCCTGATCGACACCACCTTCCCGTTCCAGCGCGGGGAGCTCGAAGCGGCGCTGCAAAAGGAGGGCTGCCAGCCGGGTAATTTCAATCTCATCGTCGCAACGCATGGGGATATCGACCATACCGGCAATTGTGCTTATCTGCGCGAAGAGTATGCTGTCAGGATTGCCATGCACGCCGGGGATACCGAGATGTGCCTGAAAGACGGCATTACCAGGGAGCGGGGCAAGCTGCCGGAGGATTTTCCGCGGCTGCTGATGGTGCTGTGGCTATTGAAAGGTTTGTGGAGATTTACGATCCGGCAGGCGCTGCTGGGAAAACCTTTCGAACCCTTCGAACCGGACTTGCTGCTGGAAGAAGGCCAAAGCCTGGCGGAGTACGGGTTCGACGCCACGATCTTGTATACGCCCGGCCATTCACAAGGATCGATCTCCATTTTGACTGCCGCCGGTGATCTGATTTGCGGCGATATGTTCAATAATGTGGGCGGCAGGATCCTGATCTCTGCCGAGGAAGGCGGCTTCGAACGGTTAAAAGCGCTGGGAATAAAGACCGTTTATCCCGGGCATGGCGAACCCTTCCTGATGGAACAGCTCACCAACCGCGGTTAGGGCATAGCCGCGCAGCGGAAGCCGAGGTTGAAATCGCGCCAGGTCACCCGGCTGTGGCCGCGCGCCGTGGTGCGCACATCGTACCAGTAGTAGTCGAACTCACCCCCGCCGCGCACCACCCCAGACTGCCCGGTTTCCGGCCCGGTCGGATTTTCGGAAGGGGAATCGGCATAATAATCCACCGCATACAAATCGGCCACCCACTCCCAGGCGTTGCCGGCCATGTCGAGCGCCCCGTAGGGACTGGCCCCGGCGGTTTTGCTGCCCACCGGCCAGACCTTATTGCCCTGCTCGCAAAAACCGGCGTCGGTGCCGTCGTTCATTACGGCGTACTCGCACGAAGATGGTTCGTCCCCCCACGGATAGATGCGCCCATCCGTACCGCGCGCCGCTTTCTCCCACTGTGCTTCGCTGGGCAGCTGCCGCCCGGCCCAGGTGCAATAGTTCATGGCGTCCTTGCGCGAGACACACACCACCGGGTAGTTCTCGCCGACATTGCCGCAGCTTGGTTCCCGGCAGGCGCCCGCCGCCACACAGGCGGCGTACATCTCCTGGGTGACTTCGGTCTGGTCGATCCAGAAGGCGTCCAGGTACACGGTGTGCGGCGGGTCTTCGTTTTCGACCACGAAACGGCCGCGCTCGGTCTTGGCCGCTTGCGGTTCGGTCGAATATTCGGACCCCATTACGAATTCCCCGGCGGGCACGTACACCATCAGCATGCCGTCAATGGGGACGGTTTGCGTGGAGCCGATGCCCGGTTCGTCCGCTTGCCCCGCCGCGCAGCCCCCCAGGCCCAAACTGAGGGCCAATAAACCTGTGGTAATTAAAATGGTGCGTGTGATGGGGTGTTTCGAGTGCATTGCTTTCCTCCGCATGTGTTAGTTTTAATAGGCCGGGCGCATCAGCCAGCCTAGTGGATATTATAGCGCGCGGAGGAGGAATGGGGTGGGTTTGGGGGGTGCTGACCGGATATACTAATCGGTGACATGGTTTTTGGGTGGCGAGTTTATCGCATGGAAGTATAATTTAGTAAATGTTATTTGTGGGAGCTTGAACTTTGTGGAATGTATGTTCTGTTTATCCTGTTATAATATGACAAGTTTATATTTTGGGAATACTATTTATGCAAAAAACAAAAATTAGACGTCGACTAAAACAGAATCAAACTATTGCTGATAG
>JAFGRA010000020.1 GCA_016935415.1 Anaerolineales bacterium | reverse complement strand
GGATGGATGCTGCTTAAGGCGCGGGCTATGCCAAAGTCTGTGACTTTTAAACGGTTGTCGGGTGTTACCAGCATGTTTTGCGGTTTTACGTCACAATGTACCAACCCGGCGCGGTGAGCGTAGCCGATGCCTTTGCAGGCCTGCACGATCAGGTCGACACCGCGCTCGATGTTGATGCGGCCGCGCTGCTGGATCAGGGAGTTCAGGTCGATGCCCGGCACGTATTCCATGACGATGAACAAACGGTCTTCGTCGAAACCGAAATCGTAGACAGTGACGATGTTGTGGTGGGAAAGGTTGGCGGCGGCTTTGGCTTCTTGCCGGAAGCGTTCGCGGAAGGCGGGGTCTTCGGAGAAATTCTCGCGCAGTACCTTGAGCGCCACGGTGCGTTCCAGCATCAGGTCGCGGGCGCGGTAGACGAAAGCCATCCCCCCACGGCCGAGGAGTTCTTCGATGCTGTACCGATTGCTTAAGAGATTGTTGTCTTCCATTATGTGCGCTCTATTCAAGCAGTGCTTGTTCCTCAAATTGTACCGGAAAGCAGGGGAATTGCAAAGCGGGCGGGAGTGATGAATTATGAATGAGGGCAAGGGCTTTGTAGATAAGGGGAGCATGGGCGTGAAATGTAAATTACAAATTAGAGATTGCATGATACAGATTGCAAGATGCAAAGGTGTATGATGAATTAGCAGAATGGTTCACGATTCTCGTTTTGAGAAATTCGGAATACATCCTTAGCCTTCGGGAATAAAGTCGCCTGCAACTTGGCATAGAACTAGCATTGATTTCACGGTTCTCGAATTTCGTCCAACGATTTTTCCCGGATGGCTGTTCACTGAATACGTATTACTATATACTGCATACTGTCTACTGTTAAACTCTCTTTTCTAGTAAAATCAAGTTATGCGAACCAGTGCACGTCTCATTTTTAATCCTGTGGCCGGGCGGATTGTACCTGTCGCCGGACGTTCGCCCACCCGCGAACTGCTCAACCGGGCCGTGGAACGCCTGGAAGCTGCCGGTTGGCAGGTGCAGGTGCTGGAAACTACCGGAGCCGAGCATACCACCCGGCTTGCCCGCCAAGCGGCGGCTGACGGCATCGATGCGCTTTTCGTTGCCGGTGGGGACGGCACCGTGGCCCAGGCTATCACCGGGCTGCTCGGGTCGGAAACTGCTCTGGGGGTGCTGCCTGCGGGGACAGCCAATGTGTGGGCGCAAGAGTTGGGGCTGCACGGCCTGACCTGGACGCGCTTGCTGGCCCTGGAAGAAAGCGCCGAAAGCCTGGCAAATGCGCCCATCCAGCGCATGGATGTGGGGGTCTGCAACGGCCGCCCGTTCATGCTGTGGGCCGGGATCGGCCTGGATGCCAAAGTGGTGCACGAGATCGAGAAGCAGCGCACTGGCCCGCGCCAGTTCGCCGAAATGCAGTACGGCGCTTCGATGCTCAAAGCGGCTTACGAATGGAAAGGTATGCACCTGGAAGTATCCGCCGATGGTGAGCAGGTGAGTGGGGAGTACCTGTTGGCCGTGGTCAGCAACATCCAGAGTTATGCCGGTGGGCTGGCAAAGATTTCGCCACAAGCCTGCCTGGACGACAGCGAAATGGATTTATGGCTGTTCGATAATGGGGATATTGGGCAGGCGATGGTGTATGTGTGGGATTTGCTCACCGGTCGCCACAGCGAATCGCAGCAGGTGCATCGTGTGCCCTTCCGCAACCTGCGTATCCGCTCCGATCATCAGCTTTTCTTGCAGATGGATGGAGAACCGATCGACCCGACCGATGAGGTCGAAATCCGGATTTTGCCGAAGGTGCTGCGCGTGCTGGTCACCCCGCAGGCCGCGGAAAATTTGTTTCAAGAACCGCCTGAAACCCCAAACGATGCATTAAAATAGAACCCATGCTGGATTTCATAAGAAGATTTTTCCGCACTTTGTTGAACCCTTGGGTTGCCTTGGGCGCACTGGGGGTGGCCGTTGTGCTGTTGGTTGGTACCGGACTGATCTTGTTCATTGGCCCGCCGCGCCCGGCTCCCGGTCCGCCCACCGCCGCCCTGACCTTGATCCCCGGCCCAACTTCGACCGTGGCACCGCCCACGCTTACGCCCACGTTACCCCCGACGCCGACCAGTGGTTTGCCGCCTTCCCCGTTGCCGGGCACGATGGGCATTGGGGCTTATGTCCAGGTTTTCGGCACATATGGAGAGGGGTTGAACATCCGTTCCGAGCCGCGCATCGGGGCGACGGTCAATTTCCTGGGCTTCGATGCGGAAGTGTTCGAGATCGCTGATGGACCGGTCGAGGCCGACGGTTACACCTGGTGGTACCTGGTCACGCCGGTCGATGCTACCCGCAGTGGCTGGGCGGCCTCCAATTTCCTGACCGTGGTCTCTAATCCGAATCCATAAATTATTTCCATTTACAGGTGATCTTTATCGGCCCGCCAAAGTTAGACACTGTTACATGACAAGATAAGGAAATCACATGAAGATCGAATTTACGCCGGGGTATTGGGCTGACCGGTTGGAGGAAAACGCCAACCACGCCATTTTTCACCAATGGGAACAACTCGAAAAATCAGGCTGCATCGATAATTTCCGCATCATCGCGGAAGGCAAGCAAACCTTCCGCACTGGCTGGTTCTTTGCGGATTCGGATGCCTATAAGTGGCTGGATGCCGCTGCCCGCATTTACGCTCGCTTCCCGCAGGCGCGCCTCAAGGTGCTTATGGATGAGTTGATCGCCCTGATCGCGGCTACCCAGCAAGCCGATGGCTACATTTACACCTATAACCAGATTCACTTCCCGGATGTGCGCTGGCAGAACTTGCAAATCGAGCACGAGTTGTACTGCCACGGCCATCTGATCGAGGCGGCGGTGTCTCACAAACTCGCCACAGATGAGGACGCATTACTGGATATCGCTATAAAGGCTGCCGACCGGCTGGTTGCGGACTTCATGGAAGCCGGGCCAGGCAGCACGCCCGGTCACCAGGAGATCGAGATTGCCCTGCTGCGCTTGTATGATCTAACCGAAAATCGCCAATACCTGCTGCTGGCCCAGCACTTCCTGGAACAGCGCGGCCGGGTGGGCTTTTTCCCCAGCCTGATCCTGAGAGAAAATGCCAGCGTGGAGGCGCGCACCGCCCGGCGCGACCATGCAAAGCAGGAATATATCCAAACCCATCCCGATTACGAAACTGCGAAATTGCCTGGAACCAACGCGGCCGAAAAGCCCCGCGGCATTCAACAGCGTTTCATGCTCAACGCCCTGACCGGCCGCTACATGCAGCAGAACCGCACCATCCGCCACCTGACCGAACCGGCCGGACACGCCGTGCGCTTCACCTACCTGCAAACTGCGGTAGCGATGCTGCTGCGCGAAACCGGCGATTCCACGCTGCTGCCCGCCCTGGAAAAATCCTGGGATCGCATGGTGCAGAAACGCATGTACGTTACCGGTGGGATCGGCAGCCTGCCCATGATCGAAGGTTTTGGGCGTGATTATGAACTCGACCCGAAATTTGCTTACACCGAGACCTGCGCGGCACTGGGCAATATGTTCTGGAACTGGGAAATGACCCAGATTACCCAGGATGCCAAATACGCTGATCTGCTGGAATGGCAGTTGTACAACGCCGCACACGTCGGCATGGGAACGGAGGGTACGACCTACTTTTACAATAATCCATTGACCTGCAAAGGCGGCGTGACCCGTAAAGCCTGGTTCGAGGTGCCGTGCTGCCCGTCCAACCTCAGCCGCACCTGGGGTTATCTGGATCAATATCTGTACACAGCGGATGCGGACGGAATTTGGTTCCACCAGTATGTGAGCGGTAAGGTAGCTGACCTGAATGCTTTCAGCTTCGCGGTCGAAGCTGGGCTGCCGTATGCCGGGCTGGTTACGATCAAGGTCAAGGCCGCGCCCGGGGGAGAACAAACCCTGCATCTGCGCATTCCCAGTTGGGCCGAAACCTACACGCTCATGCTCAATGGCCAACCATTGGACGAAACAACAGATATGCGTCCGGCTGAAGTAGACACCGCTTCCGGCTATTCACCTTACGACGCGTTCTATTTGCCCGTTCGCCGCGTCTGGCAGAAGGGCGATGTGCTTAGTCTGGAGTTCGACCTGCCAATCTGGGCGCGGCGTACCGATCCGCGCGTAGCGAGTACAACCGGCAAGGTGGCTTTGACGCGCGGCCCACTGGTCTACTGCCTGGAAGACGTCGACAACCCCGGCCTGGATATCCATACGGCCGAGATCAAATTGGATACATTAAGCGTGCAGGAAGGGGAAGGAGATTTGGCCGGTGTGCCGCTAATCATGGGACAGACGGCGGACGGGCAACCCTTCACCGCGCTCCCGTATTATCTGTGGGGCAACCGCGGCCCGTCCGAAATGACAGTGTACGTAAAACCTGCCTAGACTGATAAAACAATATTTACTACAAAGGTACGAAATTAATTCGTACCTTTGTGTTTACAACCTTTGTCGTTCTCGGCGATCACTTCACCGTGATAGTCACTTGCCGCGAGGTGCCGGGGTTGTAGTGATTATCGCCACTGTATTCGGCTACCAGTTTGGTTTCGCCAGAATCGGGTAGGGTGAGCGTGCAGCTGCCTTGCTCCACGGCTGCGGTGCAGCTTGCTTCCCCGGCACTGACCGTCACTGTGCCGGTGGCTTGTGGGCCGCCGGTGATGCCCAACCCTAACGAAAATTCATTTTCTGGGTCAGTCATGTATTCGTCCAGGGTGGGGGAATAGGTTTGGACTTGGACGGCATCTTCTGCTGGTTGGAAAGTAAGGATGCGCAGGTAGCCGTTGCCGCCATTCTCCATGGCCTGGTAGTCGGCCAGCATCTGATAAATCAGCCGTCCATCGACTTCATCTACTCTTTGAGAAACACCCGGAACATGCCCGGCTAGCACCATAAAGACGTTGGTGTTGGGCCGGATCATTTTCGCCCACATATCGAGGCCGTTGTTGGTGCCGTCGGTGTTCTTGATGCAGCGTTCGAAACGCGAAGCGGATTCATAGAGATAAGCGTGGGTGGTGATGATCGCCCGGTAGTCGGGGTATTCGGCCAGCACTTCATTGGCCCAATCAATGGCTGCATCAGTCGGGCAGAATTGCAGGTGAATGACGATGTAATCTTCGCCCCCGCCGGAGAAGAACTGGTAGTTGTTCTTGTTGTCACTGAAACTGCCGCCCCACCAATCGTAGCTTTCGTAGCGCGAGGCCGGAAAATATTCCCGGTAATAATTGGCTGTGCCGTCCGGCTGCATATCATGGTTGCCGGGCAAGAAGCCGTAGGGCACCTCGCCGTCCAGGATTTGCATGGCCTCGTCGGCGCGCTGCCATTCGAGCTTGTACTGGTCATCGTTATCGACGATGTCGCCCTCGTGGGTAACGAAGCGGATGTTCAGCGCGGCGCGGTTATCAACGATCCACTGCGTCTGGGCGATGTAGATTTCGGGATACTCTTCAGAATAATATTGCGTATCCGGCAAGACCACGACCGAATAGGGTGTGTTGTCATCATTGACGCGGAAGTTGACGGTCACATCTTCCCCGGCGGCCAGCGCCGCAGGGTCGAGCGGCAGGATGTCAATATCGATTTCGGCCTTGTTGCCTTGCTGGGTAATGAAGAACGCGCCTGCGGCGAGCATCAATGCGGTCGCGATCAGCAGTACACCAATTAAGCCAAAGGGTTTTAGGCTTGCTTTCATCTTTTCCACCAATCTTAATTCCCACTGCACCCGGGCCGGGTGTCGGGATAAATCTCAAAGTTGAAGAAATCTTCCTCGGTCGAATAATAACTAACGTCCTCGATTAAACCATATTCGGTGCCGAAATAGGTGTCGAATATCACCCGGAAAGTGTTCACCGGAGTGATTGCAGGATATAAACGCTGGTTGCCGTCGTCCGGCAGGTAGTAAGCGTTGAGGATGTTCATGCGGAAGGGATAAGGCTGGGTGCCCGGCCCGCCGTGGTCGCCCTGGATGATGATCACTGGTGGGGTGGCCGAGTTGGCCAGGATTTCGTCGATGATCTCCAGGATGCGCGTGTTGATGTAAGTGACTTGATCCTGGTACCCGCGCTCATCGTCCTGCGCTCGGAACTCACCGTCCGGCCCGAAGACGTACGGGCCGTGCGGGATGAGCACGTGGGCGAAGACGAACTTGGCTTCCGGCATTTGCGCCAGTTTGGGCAGTGTATCCAGGGTGTAGTTGACACGTTCGTATTGGTCCTGGCGGGGCGATTCGTTGACGAAGGAAACGAAGTTATCGGCCAGGAAAGGCTCCAGGTCGAGCACGGCGCGTCCCAGGCTGGTGTTCAGGAAGATGGTCTCGAAGTTGTTCAGCCGGCTGGCGGCTTGCACATCCGTGAATACGCCCAGCGGATCGTCCGCACGCGTGAAATAGATGTCGGCGCTTTCCCATTCTGTCCAGTAAAAACCGGTCTCGAAGGCGATCACGCGATAACCCCTCTGCTCGAAGCGTTTGCGGGTCTCGCTGCGCCGGATGGCACGCCAGGCTTCCATGTCGTGGTTGTTCTCGGTGATGTCCAGTTCTTCCAGGTAGTTCATGTTTAATGTGGAACTGAGCGAGAGGCGCGTTTTGGGGTAATTGCTGCGGCTGCACATGCCCACGTAGAAGCCGCGCGCGTTCAGTTCTTCCAGGAAGGCGGCGTTGTCATATTCGTAGAAGTCTTGCAGTGTGTCATCGCGCGAGTAGGCGTCCAGAATGATGTAGTACACATCGCGCTGCGGCCCTACGACGCTTTCCGTTTTTACGATCTCGGCGGCTTCCTCGGCGTCTGCCCGGCCCACGGCGAACTCGAAATTGATCAGTTGGATCACCGGGAAAATCAGCAGCAGGCCGGTGATCAGGTTCAACGGCATGGTGACGTTTTCGGGCTGCTTGACGCGTTTGAGTACCACCCAAACGCCAACCCCTAACAGCGCAAACCACAGCGGTAGCAGCAGGCGGTGACGGCCGGGGATGAAACCGAAGATGGTAATCTGCTTCAAGAACAGGTAGAGGTGGCCGTAGGCGAAGAACCAGATCAGTACCAGCGAGGTCAGCAGGGCGGCGCGGTGCCAGTCCTTGATGAACAGGCGCAATAAAAGGTAGAGCAGGGTGGCGGCCAGGAAAGAGACTGCCGAAGCGCGAAACCCGCTGGAGAAGCGGGTTTCGTTGATGTTCACCGCCAGCAGCATGAGCGGCGGATAGAGTCCCAGAATCAAAGGATGGATCGGGAAACGTTGGAAGAATTTCATGGTTCGTTTGGCGCGTGAAAATTTATCGCGGTGGCCAGGCTCCTAGGGTTAGGGGGTGATCTCGAAGCGGTAGGCCGCGGTCTGGCGGGTGAAACGCGTCGTGCCCATCACCACCAGCACAACTTCGTCCACGTCACCGCCCAGGCTGAGCGGGATCTCGGCGGTGCCATCTGCATCCAGGTAGATGTATTCTACGTTGGTCTGGACACCGTAGGAAATCACGGCTAGGCGGAAGGTTTGCGGCAGCGTGTTGCTGACCCGCACGAAGCCGTCGGCTTCCCAGCCGCCTTCGTCGCTTTCGAAATCGTTGAAGTAACCGATGGCCGGGATGCTGATATCGTCGATCAGCATGCCTTCACCATTCACGGCTGCATCGGTGATGTACTCGAAGCGCAGCATGACTTCTTCGCCCGCAAACTGGGAGAGGTCGACGCTTTCATCGATCCACTTCGGGCCGCCGCCGGAGAGTGCATTCCAGCCCCAGCCGTAGCTGTTGCCGGAGGGGTCTTCGTCCGTGCCGGAGGGCGTGCGCAGGATTTCCCAGGTGTCGCCGCCATCGGTGGAGGCGGTTAGATAAACGTAATCCCAACCGTCTTCGATGTCGTACCAGGTTTTGAAATCCATGTTGATCGGGCCGCTGACGTCCGTGAAATCGAATTCCTGGGTCAGGGTCATATCGGAACTATCGCCTTTATTTGACCAGAAGGAATAATCCCCAGAGTAAGCGCCTTCGGGCAGCAGCGTGGTCAGCAGGGAGCCTTCGAAAGATAGGGTGTGTTCGCCCTGGCAGGTGATGCGGATGTAATCAGCCCCGTACTGGTGCACATCGCGGGTCTGCGCGCCGGAGTCGCAAGCGCTGATGGTTTCGGTTTCATCGGCCTGGGGCGAATTGGGATAGATCGAGATGTAGTAGCGTCCATCGCCGACGTTTGGGTCTTTGAGGTAATTGGCGATCGCCCAATCGATGGTCAGGTCATCGGCCGTCATGGGTTCGCCGGTCAGGTCGTCGGTCACGTCCAGGTCTTGCAGGACATTGTCGATACTGTCCAGGCCGTTATCGGGGTGGGCGACAATCGCCTGCGTGGCCTCATCACCCAGGCGGTCGAGCAGGTAGGTGGTGTATAGGAAAGCCGCCCCGTAATACGCTCCGGTGGCATCCTGGTCGTTGGGCCAGTCGTTGAGCTGGTGATCGGGGTTGCTGATGAAGAGCGTATCGAATCCGCCGGGGTCGTAATCGTTCAAAAAAGCGGCCAGTTCCGAGAAACCTTCATTGAGCCAGGAAGTCTCGTTACGGTCCATGTTCCAGTGGATCATGTGCTGGAATTCGTGTGCCAACACGCCGTACGTGAATTCTTCGTGCAAGCCAACGTTATCGGCGCTGAGGTAGAACATTTCGGCCGCATTGGAATATTCATGCGCCAGCGGGTGCATTTCATCGGAAGTGGAGAAGTACCCGGCGATGCTGAAACCCAGGTTTTCAGCATAGAGGATGTAAATGTGTGGGTCGCCGTCGATGCCGGGAGTCCATTCCGAGCCGAAGAAATTGCGGTCGGTGGGGTAGATCTTGTCCTCGAATTCTTCGGCCAATTCTTCCAGGTCGCTCTCATCATACCGTACACCGTCTTCGATCCAGAAATAAGCGTGGTCGGTAACGTACGCCAGCGTGGCATCGATCTGGAAATTCTCATTACTGGAAACGTTGGAGGCCCAGAATTCGCGCTTATCGCCGACTTCATAGAACTCGGCCGGTGGATCGATTGTGTCCGGGACATTGGAAACCCCACCCAGCCGTTCAGCCAGTTCGTTGGGGTCATTGATCGGTACGATCGAGTTTTCCAGCGTGTCCAGCGTTTCGGCGGCGATGTCTTCCATGCCGGTTGGTACTTCGACCGGATCGCCGGAAGAACCATCCTTGCCGGAATTATCAGGTTCGGGTATGGTTGGACGGACAACGTGAGGTGTTGGGGTGGGGTCGAAGCTCATAAAGTCCGGGCCGGTGCTCTCGACGGCTTGTAGCGTGAAAAAGCTGATCCCGCCAACTACGGCCAGGCAACAAATGCACAACACCAGTACACCAATGATGATGCCACCGATAACGAATATTTTTCTGTCTTCCATGCTTGCTCCCTATTGTTCAGGTTTTGCATTCTCCGCAGTATTTTGGGAGAAGCTTGCTTTTGATAATCCTAGAATTATACCGAATCCTATCCACATAATCGGGAAGGTGAGTGAATCTTGGGTGAAATTGCGCAGCACCACCGTCAGCCAGATGCACAGCCCGGCGATAGCGATGTAGCGCTGCTGCATAAAAAGTTTGCGCACACTGCCCAGGATTGCCAGCAGGTAGGCGGCAAAGGCCCAGAAGCCCACCAGCCCGGTCTCGGCCAGCAAACGGATGTACAGGCTCTTGGTGTTGGGGAACACATTCGAGTCTGGGGACAGGCGGCGGGAGACTTCAGCCATGGCAATGTAAGCCCAGTCGGGCAGGTTGTCGAATAAGTAAAAGCCGCTGGCGCCCAACCCAACGCCGCCCAGCGGGTGCTGGGCGAAAGTTTGGATTCCAGCCCAACTGTAGGCCAGGCGTGGCCCGGCGCTGATGTTAATAATATAATCGATAAATCCGCCTTCTAGATTAAATTGCCATAAGCGTGCGAAATAAGGGTAATCGGAAAGCAGGTAGAAGGTGCCGGCAACCGCGGCCAACAGGGCCAGCACCACGCCGCCGCGCAGCAGCTTCCCGGCCAATTTTGCGGGTTCTTTGAACGGCGACCTGAACCAATCCCAGATGCGCCGCATCCAACGTTGCCCGGTCAGCACGATTACGGCAACCGAGGTGATCGCCAGGCTGAGGATCCCACTGCGCGAGAAAGTGAATACTTCCAGGCCCAGTAAGCCCAATAGCAGTACCGGTTCCAGCCATTTGAAGCGCGTCAGGCGGTAGTTGGCAAGTACGGCAGCCAGCAGCCAGGGGAAATACAGGATCACCAACTGGTCGGAGAGCCAGGAAGGTTCATAGGCAAAGCCGGACACGCGTCGGTTGAGCAGGCGGCGGGCCGAGAACAGGAGCTGCACCTTGCTGAGGGTCTGAATGCGGATCAGGGGCGTGTAGATCGCCACCACCTGCACCGCGCCCCAGAGGATGGTCAGCGCCAGCCCAGCGTACAACCATTTGAGCGAGCGTTTGAGATCAGCCTCGGAGCGGTTCATCTGTGCTGCGCAGTAAAAGAACACCAACCCCACCGCCACCGAGAACCAGGCACGCACCACGCGCTCCCAGTAGGAGAAGGTGCGCAGCGGTACGGGCGGCGT
>JAFGRA010000166.1 GCA_016935415.1 Anaerolineales bacterium | reverse complement strand
TACCCCCTATTGTGCCACAAAGCGGAGCGCGTGGGTAGGATTTACCAACGCGGGTCGAATACAAAGTTATCGAAGATCAAGAAACAAGTAAACTACTACCGGCTATTGCATCTTATATAAATTTGTAAAACCCTCAAAATTTCTATCTTCGCAGCAAGCTGACGGAGTATTACAGAATTTTGCCCCTTCGGGTCGAGTTTTACTCAAGCGTGGAAACCGCGTGGCAAGCCACGGGGTATTCTTGCTGAATAAATTCAATTTCATACCGCTTCGCTATTTCTATGCAGATTTCCTTTAGAATTCCATCTACTTTCTTATCGAAGACTACTCGACGATATTTCGCAGGACAAACATAATGGTATAACAATACAGATACGTTTTGGCTCTTCCTCACTAGCCTGCTCATGCTCTCATCTTACATTATTCTTTACGCAGCAAGTTGCGGGGAAATGCCCTCTTTAGATTATACTAACCCAAGGTTGAAAACGGCCCACCTCAAAGATGGGGGTTTAGACCCTATTTACAGACAATAAAGAAAAACTTGGTGTCTTTGTGACTTAGTGGTAAATAAGAGCAAGAAGGGCAGACTGATTCCCTTAAAGAATCAGAGCCGAGAAATTTCCTCGGCTCTTTTGATTCGCGCTGGAGAAGTGCGCAATCTACATTCCGCCTTCGACCGGCTGCAACAAGGCCATCAGGTTGCCGGTGGGGTCTTTGAAAGTCGCCATGTCGCCAACTGTAGGAATCTCGTATCGACCGGTCACTAACTCACCGCCGTTGGCCTTGATCTTCTCGATCGAAGCATCTAGATCGTCGGTATGAATATAGACCATCACCGTCCCGGCTGGATATTCTTTCGAAAGCGGGTTGAAACCACCGCCAACAGCGTCTTTGCCGGACGCGAAAGTCGTGTAGTTCATCTCCGGGAATTCTTGCAGCTCCCAGCCGAAAACCGAAGAATAGAATTTACCGGCTGCCTTATGATCTTTGGCGGACAACTCGATATGTACAATTGGGTGAGACATGGGAAGTACCTCCTGAGGAATTGGTCGCACAAGCTTACTGGATACAATAATTATAGAACTTATGTTCTGAATTGTCAAGGGGATAATTTGGATGTTTTTTGTACAATTCATTTCATTTACCCCTTTTACATTGTCAAAGTTCAATCATCCTGCAACCCACCCCTAACCTGATATTCCTGCAAGCTTCCTGACAAACTGCTATGATATTTTCACTTTCCTTCCCCGGATTTTCGATGAAAATTGCACGTATTTTTTACAGCCAGTCCAGACAATTTGGTGTATCCTGTAGCTGACAAAAGATGCGGTTGTCCTGTCCGCTGGGCTGGAAAGAGCGCTGAAACTCAGCGTGCCGGAAGCTGGAGGTTCGATTCCTCGGCGGCGGACAAGACAACCGGATGCGCGGGGAACAGAAAAGAGCCGTGACAATCACGGCTCTTTTCGTTAACGGCAAAATCTTACTTGTTTCCATATCGTTCCCAGTGCAGCACTTCTGCCAGGGGTTTCTTTTCTTGGGTCGGCCAACCCACCGGCACGCCGATGGGCACCAGGGTGAGCAGGCGTTTGCCTTCGGGTACACCCAACAACTGCTTGAATTCCTCCTCGCGCGGCTGGGTATAACCCTCCAGCCAACACGAACCATAGCCCAGCGCGGTAGCAGCGATGAGCATATTCTCCACTGCGGCCGAACCATCCTCTAACCAGAACTTGGTGGTGGGGTCGAGCGCCACAGCAATGATCGCGGCCGCCTTATCCATCCACTGCGCCGCAACCTTGAGCTTATCGATCGCCTCCTGCTCAGTTACGACAATGAAATCCCACGGCTGGCGGTTGTAGCCGCTGGCCGCCCAGCGCCCGGCATCGACGATCTTTTCAATATCTGCTTTGGGAATTGCCTTCCCGGTGAATTCGCGCACGCTGCGGCGCTGGCGAATAGCTTGCAAGGCATCCATATGATCTTCCTCCATACAACTAAAACATCTTCACGGAACAATTTGATAAACGTAAAACATATCGCCCGATACGTTAGCGATAAGTTGATCGCCTTTCGGCGACAGCGACAGTAAATTTACAGATGCCGCCTCTTTTGAGGCTACCGGGACAACTTGCAATCGCTGGATCAGGTGTAGATCTTCAGCATCTAGCACACAAACCTGGCCTGAGCTTTCGCCTATGCCGCGGGTAAAAAGCAGATCTCCATCCAACGAGCGCGGTCCAAGCAAGGCACAGCCTTGCGGCAGATTCTCAGAAGCCGGTACTTTCCCCTCTCGTTTACCAATTTCCAAATCGTAACTTTCATGGTCGAGGTAAAGATATTGGCCCTCCGCATCCAACCGCAAGAATTGCGAGAAATGTGCTGCCTCATCGATTGCACTTCTGAAAATCTCTGGCGTCTCGAGCAGATATTGTGTAGCACCCGAGTTGACATCCCATCCGACTACCGTGTCCCAACTGCCATAGCCGAACAACCAATCCGTTCCCGGAATATAGGTAATTTGGAAGATAAAAATAGATTCATTCGGGAATGCGCCGTCATAGGCATCGACCGCATTATCTGCAAAGAAATGTACAAATTCACCGGAGGTTGTATCCCAATTGCGCACATCGCAATCTGCCCCCGACGAGGTTAACCTCGTTCCATCCGGACTGTAAGCCAAGGTGAAAAGTTTTGCCCTATGCGCCTGGATGTTGAAAATCGTACTACCGTTTTCATAATCCAATACCCGTAAAGTGCCATCTTCCGATCCTAAAGCGATATGATTTGCCACCGGAGAAAGTGAAAAAGCAGTAGCCTGAAAACGACTTACCAGGGAACCATTGGTCGTCAAACGCACCTCGATCACTTCGGGTCTTTGCACAACCAGATATTTACTATCAAACGAGTATGCAAAGTCGATCAGGGGAGCAGTGAAATGCTGCGCAGTGAATGTGTCGGTATTCCTGGGAATATTCCAGAGCTGGACCAACCCATCCACATAACCCAACAATAAGGTGTTTCCATCTGGGGAATAAGCAAAAGTCTCCACTGGATGACTAAAGCTCCCAATCGGAAACAGCAACTCACCATTATTCCCATCATAGACCCGCAGTGTGCTGAATTCGTTTGTATCGCTTAGATTTGGCGGGCGGTATAAGACTGCCAGGGTTTGTCCTGATTGCGAAAAAGCCACACGATAGGGATGCGATGCTGCCGGGGAATACGCATTCCCACATGCGCTAAACACATAGAGACTACAACCCTCCGCTTCGTGTCGCTCAGTGAAACTAACCTGGATGGTCTCGTCTGGAAGTTCGTACAGTAAATCGCTCGTATTATTATCGTAAATTCTCCGGATTGAGAATTCAAAATCCCAAAATTCCTCATCATGGGTAACTGTGCTCACAAACTGTTTCTGGCCATCCAACGAATCGAACTCCAGTTCCCCCCAACTTTCGCGCATCGCTGAAGTTTTCAACCAATTCACATCCAAATCACCCGCCACGATTCGCCCATCTGGGAAACTCACAACGGTAGATGGATTACGGGTATCTTCTAACAGTATGGTATTGCTATCTTCACTAAAATACAAGCTTTCATAATAGATCGGTCGTTCAAAAGGCACCCAGCGCGGTGGATTTTCAGGCGTCTGGGCATCATATACTGCCAGCCCAAACCCACTACCGACCACGAAGGTTTCACCATCAGGAGTATAGGCAACCCCGACGATACTCCCTCTCCCCCACTGGGCCACATTTGCCAGCTGGTCGACATTGGCAACTCCGATCACTTCGCTTTCTACTGGGAGCGGCGTACCACCATACACCGGCGTAGCCAGTGGAGCCAGCGTTGGCGCGGGTGTCTCCGTAGGTGGCGACCATGCCGTAACATTATCCTTGACATCGCCAAGCGGATCGACTTCGGTAGGTACTGGGGGGTTTTTCTGTGTCGGGGTTGGGGTTTGCGTGGGAAGCGGTATATTATCGGGTTGTTCCATTGTAGGAGAAGGCGCGGCTGCTTGCGGATTGCAAGCGACAAGCAGCATGACAACCAACGCAATAATCCACGCTCGACTAGGCCCGCGCGATGCTGAAATTTTCATACTCACTCCCTGTGCACAAGTCACTCAAGCTACAACCATAATTTGGAGTTGAGGAACCGTAAAAGCATCTTATCCGTAGTGATTTTATTGTAACTGGATTGGAGCAAATCTGCCAGTTGGCGCTACCAGCTTAACAAAAGTGTGTGTCTCCCAGCAAATAGGGAATTTTACCCATGCAGATATTCAGGCATCTATGGTAGAAATTGACTGTAATACTTTCAGCGTAACGGTGTATTTAATAGTAGAGGTCTAATTAATGGATTCAGAACAACTGGACCTACAACTCAACCTGGCGAATGAGACCGGACTGGTAGATCAGGCCGTCGCCGACCCGCAGGCCTTCCTGGTGCTGTATGACCGCTATTTCGCGGCAGTATATAACTATGTGCGCTACCGCTGCCAGGACGCGGCCACCAGCGACGACCTGGCAGCGCAAACCTTCGAACGCGCCCTCACCCGGCTGGACAGCTACAATCCGCGGCGCGGCAGTTTTTCGGCCTGGTTGTTCGCCATCGCCCGCAACACAGTTTCCAACCACCACCGCGGCCAGCGCCGCCACCCCGAGGTTTCCCTGGACGCCATGCAGTCACCTGCCAGCCGCGGCCGCCAACCGGAACAGCACATTGTCCAGCAGGAAACCCAGCAGCACCTTTTAGAAGCTGTAGCCAAGCTGGACGAGCGCCAGCGCGACATCCTGGCGCTCAAATTCGCCGGGCGCATGACCAACCGGGAGATCGCCAAACTGACCGGCCTTACACCCAGCAACGTCGGCGTGATCCTCTACCGGGCGACCCAACACCTGCGGGAAGAATTGAACGGCAAGGAGTCAAATGATGAATGAGAAAGAAATCATCGCTCGCTACAATCAGGCCCTGGACGAACTGCTTGCGAATGGGCAGTCCCCAGACCCGGAGAATTTTCCGCCCGAACTCCAGGAACTGCTCTCCACCGCCCAGCAGCTCTCGCAGAACGATTTTAGCACTCAGAGCAATATCCGCAACTCCTTGCGCGCCCGCTTGAGCCAACAAAGCCAACATCCCATCAGGAGAAATAACCTTATGAATGGTATTTTTAATTCGCTTAAAAGTTTTGCCTGGATCGGCGTGGTCGTCCTGGTAATCTTCACCTTCGGCACCGTGCTGGCCTTCGCCCTGCCGCGCACCGAACCGGCCGGCCAGGCCCAGGAAGCAGCCCTCGATCCGCCCGCCCAAGAGCAACCCCCGGTCAACATGGGCAGCGGCCAGAACACCAAACCCGAGGACGGAGCGCCACCGGAAGAACAACCTCCCGCTGAGAATCCGCCGGAGCAGCCAAGCGGCGACGAGACCGAACCACAAGAACCACAGCAAACCGGCCCCATCCAGTTGCAGACCTTCGGCCCCGACCCGGAAGATTTCCCAGCAGGCTACAACCCGCTGACCGGCCTGCCGGTGGACGATCC
>JAFGRA010000165.1 GCA_016935415.1 Anaerolineales bacterium | reverse complement strand
GGGTTATATCTTTATAAAAATCAGCGATTACCTGCATATCCGCCTCGATATCACCGCTCGGATACAGCACCGGCCCAAATCCCCCAGCCTTGCGCCCGTAATCCAGATATCCCAACACGATTGGAATTCCAGCCTGATGGGCAATATGATAAAAACCCGATTTCCAGTACTCGGTTTTGGAACGTGTCCCCTCCGGGGCAATGCTGATCACGATCTGTTCGCGAACGTCGATCTCGGCCACGATCTGGGCAACCATATTGGTGCTCTTACGGCGCTCGATGGGAATACCACCCAACCACTTGAAGAGCCAGCCACACGACCAGTGAAAGAGTTCACGCTTGCCGAACCAATTGGTACGAAAATTCATGGCGTAGGATACCGCTAACAGATAGGGCAAATCCCAGTTGGTGGTATGTGGAGCGATCACGACCAGGAATTTGGGTGTATTGGGGAGCTGACCTTCCAGCTTCCACCCGGTAAGTTTGAGATAGAGTTTTCCAATCAGGCGATTGAAAAAATTGTGGCGCGGCGGGCCGGAATGAGTAGGTTGAATGGGCAAATTGTACTCCTGGGAATAATATGGCCCGATTGTACCGCACCTAGAGGGTTTCCGGGTTACAGATTCGTAAGGGGAAGCACGCTGCCGAACTCGGTTAAAACGTTCCTCCCGCAGGTATACCCAAACACTAGGAGCCAAAAGGATGGGGAGTAGGCAAACAACCTGCGGGAGGATGGATGGAGGATAAATGCTAGGCGCCGTTCAAATTATCCGGCTTCGCGTAATACCTGCCGATCTTCGGCATGAGCCGGTTCTACTGATACAGGTTGCAATGGCCGGGTAACACGCGGCGTGTTGGCAGGCAGTGCATCCGGCCGCACTCGCACCGGGCCAAATTTCTCGGGGTTCTTGGCGGCTTTATCCTTATAGAATTCAGCGATTACCTGCATATCGGCATGGATGTCACCACTGGGATAGATCGTTGAACCAATGCCTGCTTCCTTACGGGAAAAGTCCAGAAAGGTCAGCACGATCGGCACTTCAGCCTGGTAAGCGATGTGATAAAAACCAGATCTCCAGTACTCGGTGCGGCTGCGGGTGCCCTCGGGCGGTACGCCAACCACGATCTGCTTCTGATTCTTGATTGCCATCGCCGTGGTTGCCACCCGGTTGGTATGCGCACTGCGGCGAATAGGCACACCACCCATCAACCGCAAAATGTTGCCCATCGGCCCAATGAACGCCTCTTCCTTCATGAAGATGCTGGCACGAATATTGAGCGCAAACGCTACCGCCAGCATTAACAAGGTGTCTACGTTGGCCGTATGCGGCGCAAAGATGCCCACGAACTTAGGAATCTGGGGCACTTCGCCAACCACTTTCCAGCCGAACAGCTTGAGAATGGCGCGTCCAATCCACACATGGTTTGGACTTAAGGTGGGTGGTCCAAGTTTTGATTGCGACATACCTGATCTCCAAAAATATCTGGCTGCGATGAAATTACAATACACCCGTAGTAACACAATTGTTTGGAGAAAGATACGCGAAATCGGATAGAATAGAAACGTCATGCCGAAGCCCATTCCTCCCGAAATCCTTACCTTGTTGCGCAACCCCTACCACTTGGAAGCGCTCGCGCTCGACGCGCAAGCCGATCCACCCGCGCTGGTAGGCGTAGAAAGCGGGCAAACTTTCCCGGTGATTAGCGGAATTCCCAGCTTTCTGGAAAGCACGGCCAGTTCCCGCCATAACCGTTACTACCGCTGGTTCTACGACCGCTTTGCATTTGGTTACGATACTGTGGTGAGGTTAGGCTCACGCTTAAGGATCGGCACCGAAACTACCGTGCGCGCCGAAGCGATTGCCACCCTGCCGGTAAAGTCAGGCGACTTTGTGCTGGAAAGCGCAGTGGGCACCGGCAGCAATATTCCGGTGCTGCCCCCGGACATCAACTTCTGCGGGGTGGACATATCATTCAATATGCTGCGCCGGGCGCAGCGCAAGCTACCGCGCTGGGAGCGTTCGGCAACGTTTTTCCACGCCGATGCCGAATACCTCCCTTTTCAAGACAACGCCTTCGACCTCGTATTCCAGATGGGCGGGTTGCAATTTATGGGCGATCCGGCCAGCGCGCTGGCGGAGCTGCTGCGCGTTGCCAAGCCCGGCACCACCATAATCGTGCTGGACGAAGCCGCCAGCGCGGCGCGCACACTACAACGCATTCCAGATTTCAAAGCACACACCTGGGACAAGGTCAGCGCGCTGACCGCCTTACCCGAAATCGTCCCAGTAAACGCCAGCGATCCGCAAGCCAATATACTACCTTCCGGTGAATTCTATCAGTTGCAATTCAAAAAAAGGGATTAACGCAAAGGAGGATAACATGACTCTAGAACTCGATCCCGAAAACGAACAATCTGATCCAAACGAAATTACGCTCGAAAACGAAGAAATGAGTGAAGAAACGTGGGCCAATTCATATATTGACAATACTGCCTACCTGGCCATGCTGAGTGAAATTCAATCCTGGGCCTTATGGTCATTAGGACTGGGAGCCGCCCACCTGATCGCCTCCGGGCTACTCAGTCCCTCTTGGGGAATAACACTATTATTGGTAGCTCTCGGATCATTGATTTACAAAGAAGCAGCCATGTTCATGGTATATGCCGTGACAATGGTATGGGTTGGACTCAGCAATTTGATTTACAGCGGCAACATTTTTTGGTTAGGATTCGGCCTGCTGCAACTCTATCTCAGCTACCGGCTATATCGTAAATACAAATACTACACCGCTGTAGAACAAGATTACCGCTTATCATCAACACCACACACCACTGTTGAAGAACTTAAGCCAACCCGCGGCGCCCGTAGTTTTCCATGGATCAGCCTGGCGACCGGGATATTTGCTGTGGTCATCTTCGCCCTCGGTTTTTTTCTCACAATTGCACAAATGGTGATCAGTGGTCCTGAATCACTCAATAATACATTGGGGGTTTTTGCAATCGCGGGAGAAGCTGCAATCGTCCTAAGCGTATTAAGTTTAGCCACTGGTGTCGCCGCCATTTTTGCCAAGTTCCGATACAAGCTGGCATCATGGGCAGGAACTATAATCAGCGCAATCCTGTTGATCGCCATCATTCTCTTATCGCTCTAACCTCACTCCAAGGCATATATTCAACAACCCTTACAATCTTGCAAACTATGTATATTTTTGCCATGGATTCACCACAAAGCTGAGCATGAACAGGTACAATTGGCATGTTAAACTGGACTAACGAAAGATAAACTTGAGGTGCCCAGCATGTCCAAAATTTTGATCGTTGAAGATGTGGCCGACAGCGCCAATCTTGCAAAAAAAATCCTGACCAAACACAACTACGAAACCCTGGTGGCCGAGACCGGCGAAGCCGGCCTCGACCTGGCCCTGGAAAACATCCCCGATCTGATCTTGCTCGATCTAGGTTTGCCGGACGTGGATGGGCAAACGCTGCTTGGCATGATCCGCCAGGAAGAAACGCTCGCCAATACTCCTGTGGTGGTCTGTACCGCCTGGCCGCCCGACACAGCCCGCACCATGGCGCGTGAATACGGCTTCGATGGCTACATCAGCAAGCCCTACCAGGTCGCCAGTTTCATAAGCTCGGTCAGGGAATATTTACCCTAAGCCACGCTTTTATCGTTATCACCACAACCAACAACAAAGCAGTCAAAGGTATTCCATTGAAGAAGCTACCCAAACTCGTCTCAGCCGATAATTTTACAATCGAAGAACTCACCAACGCCTACAATCAGACCCGGGTGGATTACATGGTACCCATGCCGATGAATGCCAAGCGCCTGGCCGAATACGTTCAGGTCTACGACATCGACGTAGAAAAATCCTACATTGCCATGGACGGCGAACAAATACTGGGGCTGGGCATGCTGGGTGTGCGCCCCGAACGCACCTGGATAACCCGCCTGGGTATCCTGCCCGTCCGCCGCCGCCAGGGTGCCGGCGAAGCCGTCATGCGCAGGATGCTGGAAATTTCCGACGATATGGGTACCCCATTGAATATCTTGGAAGTCATCAAGGGTAACGTCCCCGCCCACACACTTTTCTTGAAACTAAAATTCGAGGAAGTGCGCGAGCTGCTGATCGTGCGCCGCGCCCCCAACCAACCGGAAAAGGAACCGCGCGTCGAAGCGCAGTGGGTGGAAAAAGAGCAAGCCTTACAATGGCTGCCCGAACGCCAACCCGCCCAGGCCTGGACCAACCAGGACGAATCGATTGCCAATTCGGAAAATATTTTCGGATTGCAGGTCAACATGAACGGCAGCGGGCGCGGTTGGCTGACCTTCCAGAAAACACGCTTCAACCTCTCTCGCTTGATGTTCCATACCGAAGACGGTGATCCGGTGGAGATCATGGAAGAACTGCTCATCCAGTTACACAGCAAGTTCCCCAAACTGGACACCTACACCGAGAATATCCCCGAAGACGATCCGCACTACCCGGCATTCGAGAAATTAGGCTATTTTGAGGTCTTCCGGCGGGTCGAGATGTACCGCCAGAATTGATCGCCGCCAATCATTTTAAAAACGAAACGCGCCGGCATTTAGAGGCAGCGCGTTTATACTTAAAAGATGTGCAGATAACTTCAAGCAACAAGCCCCTTCGCCACCAATAATTCGGCATTGAGGATCGCGCCACCGGCCGCGCCGCGCATGGTATTATGCACCAGCGTGGTCATTTGAATGTCAAAAATATCGCACGGGCGCACCTGCCCCACACTGATCGCCATGCCCTTATCACGGCGGCTGTCCAGGCGTGGCTGCGGGCGGCCGTTCTCCCGGAATAAGTGTAAAATTTTTGCGGGAGAACTCGGTAATCTCAAATTAGCCTCGGTCTGGTTGAAGGCTTCCATCACGGCATAGACCTCGTCCACCCCCGCCTTATCGCGCAGTTCGATGCCCAAGCGGGCAGTATGCCCATCGATCACATTGACACGGTTAACCTGAGCGGTGGCCGCCATCGGATGCGGCTCTTTGCCCTCCGCACCAACTTTCCCCAATAGCAAGCGTGTTTCACGCGCCACCTTTTCGTCTTCACCACCGATGTACGGGTAGACGTTGTTTACGATGTCCAGCGCCGGAATACCCGGATAGCCCGCCCCGGAAATGGCCTGCATGGTAAAGATGTAAGTTTTCTCCAATCCGAAAGCATCATCCAGCGGCTTAAGCGGCAGAGCAATTCCGGTAGCGGCGCAGTTCGGGCTGGTAACGATAAACCCTTTCCAGCCGCGCCTTTCGCGCTGGTAATCGATCAAGACCAGATGACCGGGATTGATCTCCGGGATCAGCAGCGGCACATCCGGTACATCCCGGTAGGCGGAAGCGTTCGAGCACACCGCGTATCCGGCTGCAGCCAAATCCGGCTCGATCTCTTTGGCAACCTCAGACGGCAGCGCAGAAAAGATGATCTCGGCATCGTAAGTATTCCCCAGCGGCTGCACAACCATCTCGGCGGCCTCGGCCGGGATCGAGGCTTCACCTTTCCAGTTACAAGTGTCAGCGTAACGTTCCCCGGCGCTGCGCTCCGAACCGGAGAGCGCAGTCAAAGTGAACCAGGGATGATCTGCCAATAACTCCACGAAGCGCTGCCCGACCGTACCGGCTGCGCCTAACACTGCCACGGGAATCTTCTTTTCTAACTGCTGCATGGTTGCTTACCTCATTGCAAGAAATTGAATTACAAACAAAACTAAAGTGCAGATTATAGCACCCTTCACCTCGTCAGGCGAGAAAGCGCCTGATCCAGGTCGGCGATCAAGTCGGCAGTATCTTCGATGCCCAATGACAACCGCACGAGGTTATCGGCGATCCCTACCGCCTGGCGTTCTTCCTGGGAGAACTCATAATACGACATTACCGCTGGTTGCTCGATCAGTGATTCCACGCCACCGAACGAAGGTGCGATCAGCGGGATCTGCACGGCGTCGACAAAACGGGAAGTAGTATCCAGGTTACCTTTAACGTTAAAAGAAACCACCCCGCCAAAGCCCGTCAT